>CAYHOI010000087.1:0-7995 GCA_964358175.1 uncultured Candidatus Marinamargulisbacteria bacterium
GTCTTTATGCTTCCAGACTATGCCTATCAAGATCGGTTGCTCGATGATTATAATCAGGCTACCGTAAAGGGGATAGCTGCTGTTTCAACCTTGTTCGCGGGAGTGAAGGAAGGGGATATTGATATCAAGGTGAGAACCTATCAGTCTTTGACAGACCAAACCTTGAATGTTTCAGGCCATAAAGAATTGAGGTGGTTTCGAGAATTTTCTGCAGAAGCGGCTTGGCGATTCAATGCTTGGAATGCTGGGCTTGCTTTTGTTCCAGGCCAGATGAGCGACTATTATTATACCAATGTGTTTAAGACGGAGAATGGCAGACCCCTTAACCAATACAGAGATATTCTTATCTATGCCGTTGAAAAGGGGGACTGGACTATCAATTTCGGGCTCTATGAACAGAGTCGATTGCAGTTTGTGAAAGCACAACTCATCTCAAAGTCAGATCAAAATACGAGTGTTTATTTGGCCTACTTGGATCAGCTCAATCAAGTGTTTTCTGTCTATTTCGGCTTGAACTATAGTATTAATGCGTATGTTATGTGGAACTACCTTGATGATCCTAACTATATGGCAGGGGTTGATTTCCCCTGTTCGGCGTTTAATTTACTTCTAGCTTATCGCAAACTAACACTGAGTACGGGCACTTATCAAGGATTGATTTACAGTATGTCGAATGCCATGGACTGGTTTGGAGGCAAACTTCAATGGGTAGTGGGCAATACAACGCAAACAAGTGTATGGGATTTATGGTCCATTTTGCCTGTTTCACACATGAACGTATCTTTATCCTGGAGGATGAGTTTATGAGCAAGACCGTTGATCAGAAGAAATGGATCTGGATAGGCCTTGAGGCCATTTTTTTAAATGGCTTTGTTTTTGGGCTTTTCTTTCTTCTCAACAGTAATCGGGAATGGTTTATCCAGATGAATATCCATCCCTTCATCTTTGTGATTGCTCTCATGGCGATTATATACGGTAATTACGCGGGACTGCTGTGTGCCACAATTTCCAGTGCATTATTTGTTTCGGCGTATATATTGTTAGGAAAAGATCCCTATTTGTTTATTTCAGAATTTGTTCATTATAAATTTCTGCTGATGTTTTACTTAACGGCGGCCATCTTGGGGTATTATAGCGACCACAAGCGGCACATAGAGGAAGATTTACAAGAAGAGCAGCGGCGTGTTCGAAGGGATTTGACGCGACTGACCCAGGATTATAAAAAGATGTCTTTTATCAAAGACGAACTTAAAAAACAAATTATCGGTGCCGAACAAAGTATCCTCGCGCTTTATGAGATCGCATCTTCCTTGGAGTCGCTGGAAACCGAGTCGATTTATACAGAACTTATCGGTGTGTTGACTCAGTTTATTCATGCGAAGTCAGTCTCTATCTATACGGTGACTTCAAGCCAATTTCTGCGGCTGAAAATACGCTTGGGGGAGAGCCAGTGGATGAAAAATTCGATCGCACTTGAAGATTTTCCGTTGATGGGCGAGATCCTCCAAACACGAGTGACTTTTCGGAATACAGGACAGGCAAATCTACCTTTGCTGGTAGCACCGATTCTCGCAAATAATCAAGTAGTGGGGATCGTGATGGTGGAGGAAATTGAGTTTTCAAACCTAACAGAGTATACTTTCCAGGTTTTCAAATTGGTAATGGATTGGACGCAGAAGTCGCTGGCAAGGGCTATTTTGCATGAATCAACGACAGAGAAAAAAGCATATTTCCCCAAAACAAGACTCTTGCGACCAGCTTTTTTTGACAAGCGGTTGTCTGAGGAACAAAAACGAGCAAAGAGATTTGAACTCCCTTTTGCAGTTTTAGAATATTCATTGCCCGAAGAGATTCCCAAGACGGAAATAGATCATCTTTTGCGTTCAGTTTTGCGAGAGGTGGATCAGACAGGGTATGACGAAAAAGGTGGCAAGATCAGGATTTTGCTTCCTCTCTGTAATCCTGATACGACCGCGATGGTCGCAGAGCGACTTGAGAAGAAATTTGATTATCACTTGACTCGGGTGAGCTGATGTCTGCAAGAACGCGGATTATTATTCTTGTCTTACTGATTATCCTGTGGGGCATTGGAACTCAGGTGCTTCGCATGGTGAGTACAGCACATTTCTTCCAGTTGAATCAGCAAAACATCGATAACGTGACTTCAAAAAAATCAGCTCTTCATGTCCCATCCAGCTATAATCGGTTGTTGGTTCTTTATTCCGAAAATGGACAAAGTCAGATTCTGTTATATCGTCAGATGAAGCGCCTTGGCCGATTGGCTAAGCTGAACATGGATTTCGTTAATATTTCAGCTCCCGATATGGAACAAAAAATTCAACAGCTAGGGCCAGAGGGAATACTTGTTGTGGCTTTTGAGACGGGGTTTTCCGATCAAATCAATCAACTCATTTCGCAATACCTGTATGCAGGGGGCAAGGCTATTTTTCTGATTCGAAGCATGAACCGTCCTCTGGATCAGGTAGTTGGCATTGAGGAAAATCTGGGCTACGTGAACGGTGTTCGGGGACTCCGATTTGTTCGACCGCTCTTCGTGGGGATGGATCAGGTCAAAGTGGACAAGTCGATGATGGGAAGCTCTGTACTCAAGGTGCGCCTGAAAAAAAACGCGCGCTTGATTGCCAGATCCATAAACGGCTATCCGCTGATCTGGTGGGTTCCGTATGGAAAAGGGGAGGTGATGTATCTCAATTCCAGCCTAGCGAATGATAAGGCCAATTGGGGGTTGGTATTACAGTGTATCTCCTATTTGGGAGACAACTTTGTGAGCACAATACTCAACGCTGTCGTCGTCGATATTGATGATTTTCCCGCGCCGATTCAACAAGGGAAGAACCCCAAAATTTACAGGGAGTATCACATGGAAAATGATATGTTTTATCGTTATATCTGGTGGTCATTTCTTTTTAATATGGCCATGAAATATGACTTGAAGTATACAGGGCTGTTGATCGGGCAATACAATCTGGAAACGGGTTCAAAGCTACCCGATTTCAAAAAGAAGGATATTGAGGATATTCGATACTTCGGCAGAAAACTGGCTGAAATACAGGGAGAGATTGGGATTCATGGCTACAACCATAATCCCCTGGTGGTCACAGGACAAATGGATTTTGCTGCCTATGGATATAAACCTTGGGAAACTACGCATGACATGGAAGAGGGGCTCTTCAAATTGCGAGATTTACTCAATGAACTTTTTGGAGAGGTTTCGATCCATACCTATGTCCCGCCCTCAAATATCCTGTCTGCGGAAGGTGAAAATGCGGTGAGAAAGGTTTTTCCAGCGGTGAAGGTCATGGGGGGGCTGTATGCGGGTTCCCCAGAAAAAGGAGAATTGACTCAAGAATTAAGCGTTGATCCTGATGGGACAGGCCTCCTGGCCTTTCCTCGTTTTAGCTCCGGCTATCTGGCTACGACGGAAAATGTCTGGAGCCTGAGTAATTCCATTGCCGGAGCGGGGGTTGTTCATCATTTCATTCATCCTGATGATCTTCTGGACGAACAGAGATCTCACCATCAAAACTGGCAGCAGCTCAGCGAAAGTTTTGAAAGTATGCTTGCGAGAATTAGAACCTACTACCCATTTTTGAGAGCCATGACGAATTCAGATCTGTATCAGACATATCAGGATTATCGGGAGCTTAAGGTGTACAGCCACATGAACCGAGAGCAAAACTGCCTAGAGTTGCGCTACCGTTTTGCGGTTGTTCCCGTGTATCACTATTTGCGGCTTCGCGGGAAGGGAATTAAATCGATCAAAGGTGGAGATTTTCGACTTCTCCAGGAAACGTCGGAGTATAAGCTCTATCTCATTCAGGGGGATCAAGTCAATGTTGACATTTTTCTTAAATAAAAAATTTATTTTCTTTGGAACGCTTAGTATTCTTTTGCTGTGTGAACTGGCCATAGGATATCAGGTTTTAGTTGTTTCAACGATTTCTTTGAAGATCTTCGCTATGGCACATGGCTTGTCCTGCATTGCCGTGGTGTTTTTGACTTTTCTTTGCGCTGAATCTTGGGGTTGGGCGATACTTACGTTGTTTTTGCCCATCGCAGGATTATTCATTGCAGTGCTGAATTTTTCTTTGAAAGATTTGGCGTCTGGAGAAGATTTGGTGGCGCAACAGGACTTTAGCATTCCTTTACGATTCTCATCCCCAATAGCACGCCTGGGATGGGAGATGGAGCTTAACACCATGAGCCTGCATGATCAATTGAAACTTTCAGGGGAAAGTGAAAAAAAACAGTCCTTGATTCAATTTAAGAGTGATGATCTGGCAGTGAAAGTAAAGGTGCTCAAAAAGGCTTTGCGAGACAGCAGTCCCGAAGTTGTTCATTATGCCGCCGTTACCCTGAACGCGATCGAGCAGGAAATTGATAATAAGCTCAACCAGCTCAAAGGTCAGTTTGGGTTGAAGGCGTCGATGTCCACGGTAAGCGAACTGATTGCGACGATGAATGGGTATATTCAATCCGGACTCATCGGCAATCAGATCCTCAATTTGTATCGAAGGCAACTGCTGGATTGGATCGTAGCCCATGAAGGCATGGAGAGCTTGTCGTATGACTTAAGGATCATTCGTGCAGGTGCATTTTTAGACTTAAAAGATGTGGAGAAAGCTCTGCAGCAGTTTCGAGAGCTTATCCAGGAATATCCAGAGCGGCATGAGGCTTATGTGGGTCTTATGGAGCTTTACTTTCGGAGAGGCGAGTATCCGAAACTTCCAGAACTGGCAGCCAAGCTAAATCACTTTTCGTTGCCACGTGAGGTTGCAGGAAGTGTTGCTTTCTGGTCTCATCATGAAGGAGCGTGAAATGAAAGTAGCCATATTGGTGGAAGGATCCTATCCTTATGTGTTTGGTGGAGTATCCAGCTGGCTGGATGGACTAATTAGAGCACTTCCCCGTATTGAGTTTCAGATTGTTTCGATTATGCCCTCTCGCAAGGAGGCTTCTCAGGTGAACTATCCCTTTCCGCCCAACGTGACAGGGCTGTTCCCGATCTACTTGCAATCTTTTCAGGAGTTGAATCCCTTGCCCTCCCCTCGGGAACCAAGACTTACACCGGAACAGATTCAGGCGATTTCAGAATTTATTCGATTTGATAAAAAGGTAAATTGGCAGATCATTATTCAAACGATTTGCAATCAAGCAATTGTCGGAAATACGGTGGAATTCCTCTATACCAAGATATTCTGGACGCTTCTCACCGAGTATTATCAGGAGTTTTTTCCGGAGGAACCCTTCAATGAATTCTTTTGGACGATTCGCTCCATGTTTGTTTTTTTTATTAACATTATGCAAAGCGAGTTGCCTGAAGCAGATATTTATCATTCTGTTTCGACTGGATATGCTGGACTGTTGGGAGTGATTGCGACTCATCGAAACCAGAAACCATTCTTGCTCACTGAACATGGTATCTATGCGCGAGAGAGGGAGGAAGATATTCTGAAGGCGACCTGGGTAAAGGATACCTACAAGAAACTCTGGATTGACTTTTTCTATTTTATTTCCGAGGCGGCCTATCATTGCGCGACCCGTACCGTGTCACTCTTCGATCGAAACCGAGAGATCCAGGTGAGCTATGGTGCCAAGGCTGAACATGCTCTGGTCATTCCCAACGGGATCGACCCGCAGGTATATCAGCCGAAGAAAGAAAAGCATGAAGGACTCAATATTGGTGCTGTCGCGAGGGTCGTGCCGATCAAAGATATCAAAACACTTCTGCGAGCCTTTAAGCTGGTTAGTGAAGATTACCCTGAAGCTAAACTTTATATCATGGGGCCAACGCAGGAGGATAAGCCATACTATGAAGAGTGCTTGCAGCTTGTACGCACTCTGGAGATGACGAATTCAGTGGGTTTTACTGACCGTGTGGATGTAAAAGCGTGGTTGCCGAAAATGGATCTGTTGGTGCTCAGCTCCATTTCGGAAGCACAACCTCTGATTATTCTTGAAGGGCACGCGATGGGGCTGGCGTTTGTCGCAACCGATGTGGGGGCGTGCCGTGAAATGTTGGAAGGAAAACAGGGGGATCAGCTAGGGCCGTCCGGGCTGATCGTCCCCCCCGTGTCTGCGGCAGAGATGGCTCGCGCAATAAGCACAATGCTCGCAGATTCAGATTTGAGACAGCAATACGAAAAGAGCGGGCGAAGGCGAGTGGAGACCTCTTATTCATTGGAGAGCTGTATTCAGGCGTACGACAAGCTGTACAAGGAGACCCTGCAATAAATGGCCGGAATCGGATTCGAACTGCGAAAACTCTTTGAGGATAAGGGTGGTTTATTCAAAACGGTAAAAGCCTATTTTTTCTCCGCGCTGGTTTCCGTGGGCCCCTGGCTTATTACGATTGTGGGGCTTAATTTCTTTAACCTATTGGCGCACCAGCATTTTCGGGATATTGCCCAGAAGGATTTGTTCATGGGAAGCATTATTTATGCCTTTGTTGTTTCTCAAATTATTACAGCACCCTGGCAAATGCTACTGGTTCGCTACATTTCGGATCAGCTTTATTTAAAGCAATATGCCAAGATTTCTCAGACTTTTGCGTTGGTGGCGGGCATGATGAGTCTCATGTGTTTTTTGCTGAGTATTTTGTATTATTGGAACAAAACCTTGCCCTATTCCTATATGTTCTTTGCCTATCTCTTGCTGACCACTACTGCTTTGGTGTGGATGATGATGCTCTATTTAGGAGCCGTGAAGGATTATCGATCGATCGTTTCTTCTTATGTGATTGGGAGTGCCGTTGGCGTTCTTGTCGGGTTTGGACTCATGATTTTCCCACTGCCATTTGTAGCGTTAAGAGAAGCCTCCAATTTGCTACTCGCCTATCTTCTGGGAATGCTGGTCATTCTGAGCTTGCTTTTGCGGAGTTTCTTGCGAGTTTTTCCATGTACGATAGGCGTGGATTGGCAATTTCTGACTTATTTGCGCAAGTACCCTTCACTATTTTTTATTGGGTTATTCTTTACTTTGGGTCTCTGGATTGATGACATTCTCATTTGGTTTAGTCATTTGGGAATCAGTGTTTATGAATGTTATCGATTTGCGCCACTTTATGATAATGCAGTTTTTCTTGCCTATTTAACGGTTATGCCTACGATGATTTTATTTGTGGTGAATATGGAAACCCAATTTTATGAGCATTATAAAACGTTCTATACGCTGATTAATGGCAAGGGAACCTTGCTGCAGATTGAGGATGCAAGGAGGCAACTGGTACGACTGCTTTATCGACAGCTCGCGTATGTGATGGAGGTGCAGCTTCTCATTACCCTGACCCTCATTGTGTTGTCCAAGGTGATCGCCGTGAATCTTGGGGTGGCTCCGATCACAGCCGAATTTTTCAGAATTGCAGCCCTGGGAGCGGCATGCAGTGTCTTTGTCATGTTGATTATGTTGGTGCTTTTGTATTTCGAAGCACGCAAAGAAGCTCTTCTTTTAACGACCGTATTCTTCTTTAGTTCAGCCCTATTAACGGCTCTGTTTATTCCATTAGGAACCACCTATTATGGATTAGGATTTTTTATAGGGTCTGTGCTCTCGCTCATTACGGGATTTGTTTTGCTAAGACGATTTCTGGTGAATGTGATTCGCTTTGCCTATTCCTCTCAGCCCTTATTTAGCCGAAAGGTAACTGGCTAGGTGGTTAGCATTGTCATCCCCGCGAAGGCGGGGATCTAGGTTTGATTAGGCCTGAAAACCCAAGTTGCCGGCGAGCAGCTTTTTGAGACTGAATAGAGGTTCGTATGCCGAACTTAATATTCTCCCTGCCACGTATTCAACTAACTTATCCTCAAAACAGCTAATCGCAATGGGACGTGTTTTCCCGTTTGCCTTTGGAATCAGGACTTCCCGTTTATTCTGAGGTTTATAGGAGCCTCGATGTATCTGTTGACACAGATTCTCGAGGTTAGCCTCAAGGTTCATGTTGTAGTCTGATTTGCTAATGCCATCTAAACCTTTCGC
>CAYHOI010000088.1:0-5458 GCA_964358175.1 uncultured Candidatus Marinamargulisbacteria bacterium
CCCGACCACTTGAGTTCGAATCTGGGAGCTCGAGGGCGTAGTCCTCGACTACTTGCAGTGAACAATCGAAAAGAAAGGATGATTAACCATGAATAAAGTGATCGCATTGGGAAAGTTGAGAAAAAAGACTCCGGCACAAGGAGTGAGAGCATTCCTTCGGGATGTGACCACTGCCTTGGAGGCATTCTTGCTGATTCGACACTGGGAAAGTCCTGCCCTAAGCAAAGAAGAGAAGATGAACATCCTGTGTTCACTCGTTGTACCGGAATCTTTTTTTCGAGACCCTTTTTATAATTTTCTCGTTAAAGCCTGTTCAGACCCGGAGGTGAAGGTCAGGATGGCGGCAGTGAATGCTTTGAACGGCGAGAAATATTTAGATTCTGTTAGCACTGAGATGTTCAAAGAAATATTGTCCCTTGATGATTCCGTCGATATTAAAAAACTGGGCAGACCACGTCCCGAACATCTTCGACTCTTGTATGATATTTATAACAAATTTTTTCAAAAGGGCACTACAGACAAAGTGCTTCTCCTTGAGGTGTTGTTAAAAATCGAAAATCCAAGATCAGAGGACTTACCCTTTCTTATCAAGCAACTTAAATTCAACACCAACCTTTACGCTACCCTTAATAAAGTAGCTTTCGATACTGGGATTAACATTAAAAAAAGACATTTAACTGCTCTAAGTGGCAATGTAGCTATCACGTTGATTGGAAGGATGGGGTCTAATGGCGTAGAGGCGATTCCAGCCTTGTTCGAGGGAGTTGACGTTTTTAAGCAGGGTATTCTTCGGGAAACATTTCGAAAAATTTGTCCGCCAACGCAGAAACAAATAGCGGGCATCGACAAAATACTTGAAACCACCAACGATCCGTTTGCCATTGAAATGGCTGCGTTCTGCCTGAACTCAGGTGCTCTGCAGATTCCGTAGGGACTGGATAAAATGTATTCACTTCTGCCCCTTGATGACGCCCCACCGACGATGCAGCTACATTCGCTCAACGAAGAGCAGTCCTTCGGATCCCATTCGTCTTTAGAACCGGCAAGGAAAAAGAGGGCATCCGCAGGCCGTCTCTACAAGATTATTATTGACATTGCGTACGCCTGGAAAGCCCTCTATTCAGAACCAGATAAGGCGAAACGGGACAAGATCCTCAACACTATTGGACTTCTTGAGCTTGAGCGTGCTAAGATTTTCAGACAGATATTTTAGCTTGAGGTAAGGGAAGCGGTCTATGAAGCGTTATAACATCGGAATAGTCGGTGTGACCGGATTTACTGGTCATGAACTTGTAAAGATTCTCTATCGCCACCCTTCCGTTAACCTTGTCTATGGGACAACAACGTCAGCAATGGGAAAGCAAATCGGTGAGTTATATCCGGATTTAGCTTTTGTTGATCTGGTTCTTTCGGAATACAGTATTACCTCTGTGCGATCACACAAGCTGGACATTGCGTTTCTCGCGGTACACCATGGTATGGCCATGCAGTATGCGGGCGAATTGCTTAAGGCAGGCGTTCGCGTAATCGATTTGAGTGCAGATTTTCGTTTTTCGTCTTTCGAAACGTATGAAAAAGTTTATGGATCACATTCTGACAAGGCACTGTGCAAGCAAGCGGTTTATGGTCTGCCAGAACGATGCCGGCCTGAAATTAAGGAGGCGAGACTTGTTGCGAATCCAGGTTGTTATGTGACTTCGGCATTGTTAGCCTTATTGCCACTAAAGGATGTTGTCTCAGATATTATCATCGATGCGAAGAGTGGCGTATCGGGAGCGGGAAAGAAGCTTGACGAAATGTACCTCTTTGCGAATCTGCATAACAATTTTAAGGCCTATGGTATCGCGATACATCGGCATCAACCAGAGATAGAGGCATATTTGGGGCAACCCATTGAGTTTGTGCCCCATTTGCTTCCGATTAATCGAGGCATTTTGTCCACCATTTACATCAGATCCAAGTGTAGCTTAGAAGACCTACGGGAGAAGCTGACCCAGGCCTACGAAGATGAACCTTTTGTCAGTGTACTTACAAAGGGTTCTCCAGAGATCTCTATGGTTGCTGGGACGAATCATTGCTACCTGAGCGTCCATAAGGCCTCTCGTCCAGGAATGTTTATTTTGGTATCAGCCCTTGATAATCTCATCAAAGGTGCTAGTGGCCAGGCGGTTCAGAATATGAACCTGATGTTGGACTTGCCTGAAACAGTGGGGCTGGACTTGGTGCCGTCATACCCGTAAAGAAAGTGGGGCGAAATAGTGTCAGGACATAGCAAGTGGAGTACAATCAAACGTAAAAAGGGAGCTGTCGATGCTAAGCGAGGACAGGCTTTTACCAAAGTGGCTCGTGAAATTATCATGGCAGCCAAAGCAGGCGGGGGTGATTCTGCAACCAATTCAAGATTACGTTTTGCGATTCTAAAGGCCAAATCAGTCAATATGCCTAGTGATAACGTGAAACGTGCCATTGAACGAGCGGTTGGGGGAGCGGATGAAAGTCAGATTGAAGAGCTCACGTATGAGGCTTACCTCTACGGTGGCGTGGCTATGATCATCGAATGTATGACTGACAACAAGAATCGAACTTTGCCTGAAATCAAAAGTATCTTGACAAAGGCAGGCTGTACCCTCGCTGAAAAGGGCGCTGTTTCTTACCTGTTTCACAAGAGAGGTCTTTTCATATTTAACAAGGAATACTCTGAAGACCAAGTGATGGAGATTGCGTTAAGACATGATGTTGAAGATATTCTTGCAAATGACGATGGAACAATCGAGGTCGTCGTTTCGGTGGATCATTATGAAAAACTGAAAGAAGACTTTGATACGAATAAGATGGTTTATGGGTCAGCGGAGATTACCATGCTTCCCGTAAGTACAGTTCCCATCGATGATCTTGAGATTGCCAAGAAAATAATGGGGTTGATCGATAAGTTAGAAAATCATGATGACGTTCAAAATGTTTTTCAAAATGCTGATATTTCAGATGAGATTCTTGAAGGTTTGGAGGAATAGACACTGTGGAAGATCAGCCTCTTTCAACATCCCTTTTTATTTCTTTGGTGTACTCCCTCAATTTGACAGCCTTGCAACAGCTTGGGGTGGCGAGGAATCCTTTTACAGGGAATAAAGAAATTGACATCGAATCGGCAAGGGTAACCCTCGATCTTTTACAGATGTTGGTCACAAAAACAAAGAACAATTTGAATCCTGATGAAGATCATTTTCTTCAAGATATCCTGAGCCAGTTAGAGCAAATAATCGAGCAGAAGCCCCAACCGTGAACCTTTTTTTTTATTATGGCGAAGAGTCTTATCTGCTTTTTGAGCAGATTCAGACCCATCGAAAGCAATTCTGTGAAAAGTATAGTGATCTTGCGGTTGAAACCCATTCTTCGGATAACCCCATCGAAGCGTTTCTAGTTGCAATATCGACTTCCGACATGTTCTATCCGAAGAAACTAATCATCTTTCGTGGCTTGCCTACCATTCGCGAAGATTTTCAAGCCAGGTTTGAGAAGCTGATGGTGGAAAGTCCGCTGGATCATGAAGTCATCATCAGCTATGAGGGGCTTCCAGACCGGAGGAGAAAATTGGTTAAATTTCTCATCTCAATCGCTACAACGAAGGAGTTTAAATCCTTTGATTCATGGGATAGAGACAAAGTGATCAGCATTCTTTCTGGCATGGAAAAGGATCGTGGCTATACCCTAAGCACCGAGGCTCTGGGGCGATGCGTGGATATTGTGGGACTCAATTTGTGGGCTCTACGAACCACATTAGATCGGATAGAAACGGCCGTTCTCCCGCAGAAAACCATCACCGTCCAGGACGTCGTCTCTCTCGCAAGTTCAGGAGAAGCCAGCATTTTTCAGCTAACAGATGATTTTCGGCAGCGAAATAGAAAGGCCGTATTTACTTTCTTGCGAAATTTAAAAAAGCCCGATGAGGCCTTTATGGTTTTGAGTGCTGTGAGTAAACATGTTCGTTTTCTGCTTCAGATGAAGGCGGCGGGATCCGTTTCTCCTGATGTTTTGGCAAAACAGCTGGGGAAGTCGCCCTATTATGTCCGAAAATTGGTTCCGGATCTGAAGCGATGGACAATGACTGAGCTCTCTAAACTGTTGAGAGAATTTAATGATCTGGATTATCAGCTAAAAACGGGGAAGATTGCTCTCCAATCTGGATTAGAACTCATTTTATCGGGATTGTAGATGAGCTTTCGAACACAGGAAATTGATTTGCACGGAACGTATCCTGATGAGGTGGAGTACAGCCTTGGAAATGCACTTCGTGATGCAAGATTGTCTGGCGTTACAGAATTAACAATCATTCATGGGAAGGGGGAGGGCATCTTACGCGGAGCTGTCCTGTCTGCCTTGTCTCGCTTCAAGAAAGACATCCTTACTATTTACCCTGAAGAAGGGTTTGTACGTTTAAGCCTTAAGTTACCCGAAAAACTCAAAAAACCCTATCGTTCTGAAAATGTAAATTTATCCCAAAAAGCAAAGGATATTCCAGAAAATAACCTAGAAGAAAAGCGTGAACTTGGGAAGAAACGTTATCTAAAACGTATTCAACGGGGAATAAAATGAGTCGAATCCTAGTGCTGGGTGCCAATGGGATGCTGGGAAGCAATGTGACGCGAAAAGCCAAGACTGCCGGACACCAAGTGGTCGCACTTGATCTTGTAGACATAGATTTGACGAAGAATAGTGCTGAAAAAGTAATTCAAGATTCTGCTCCAGAAATCATCATCAACTGTGCTGCCTATACGGCCGTGGATAAGGCTCAGTCTGAGCCCGAGTTGGCTATGGAAGTCAATGCTGAGGGAGTGCGTCGAATTGCTTCAGCGGCAAAGCGTTTAAATTGTTTTGTCATACACTACTCGACAGATTATGTTTTTGATGGGATGCGTTCCCAAGGTTATCATGAGTTTGACGAACCAGCTCCTCTGAGTGTATATGGACAGAGTAAGCTTAAAGGAGAACAGTATCTCACCACGATATTGCCTGAAAGCCAGTATCTTCTCCTCAGAACAGCCTGGCTTTACGGACCCAATGGCAAGAACTTTGTAACGACTATGATTGCTCTCGCAAATCGTGACCAACCGATTCGCGTTGTTCATGATCAAATAGGATGTCCGACATATACCGATGATTTGTCACAGTGGACTCTGGATCTGTTCAATAGGAATAAAAGTGGGCTTTATCATGCGGTTAACTCTGGCATTTGTTCCTGGTTTGATTTTGCAAAGACTATTTATGAAAAAATAGGGAGAACTGTGGACAGACTTGAAGCAATTCCTTCGTCCGAATATCCCACTCCGGCAAAGCGTCCTTCTTTTAGTATCCTACAAAATACTCGTTTGCAAAAAGATTTAGGATATGATATTCGAAAATGGCCAGAAGCATTGTCAGACTTCTTAAGTTCTTCTATACTCACTACTTAAGGGACGTTAGC
>CAYHOI010000088.1:5468-7766 GCA_964358175.1 uncultured Candidatus Marinamargulisbacteria bacterium
AGCTGGTCAATTCAGAATGGGGGAAAACGTGGTTTTGGGGATAAAGTTGGATAAACGTATGGGTGGCTACGTATTGGGTGGCATTTATGCTTTAATAGTTCTATTCTTGGGTTTAACGCTTCTTCACACACTTGGGGTCGGAAATGGACAGACTGGTCAGACCCAGGAACAATTGCGTTGCTCTCTTAGCGAAAAAACATGGATGATGGCGACCCGAATAAAGGGGATTCAATCCACGGATGAGTTTACGAAAATACTTTCAGGTGAGAAACTCAAAGACAGTTTTTTTTGGGTGGTCAATGAAAGTGGAGCTATATTGTTTCATCCTATCAAGAAAGAAATTCTTACCGTTGGGATAGCTAATTTTAAAGATGCAAAGGGCAGACCTTTTTTCAAAGAGCTCATTGAAAAGTCCTTGAAAAATGGGGAAGCTCTCTTGCCTTACGACTCACGTGTCGACAAGAAGCGTGGAATAGTCAAAAAAGTTGGGTATGCCAGATATATCAAGGATATGGGGCTTATTATAGGGACGAGTGCCGACGTGAACCCTGTGACGGGTAACTCAAAAGTTCGGCATTCCGGCAATGCAGGAATTATTCTGCTGTTGGTTGTTCTTGCCTTAGCCGTTCCAATCGCCCTGTTTAACATCAAGAGAGATCGTTTAGAAGAGAATCATGTGGCTTTACTCGTAATGGCTATGGAGCAACTGGGGAACCGTCGATTTGATTTCAGGATAGATGGTCGGATGAAAGGGGCTTTTGAACCAGTTCGACAGATTTTTAATGATCAAGTTTCGAGGATTGGAGATCATGTTGATGGAATGTCAAGAATTGCTACTCAGCTCATAAGCTATATTAATCAGTTAGACCATAATGTTAAAGAAACCGCTGAAAACTTTCAAGATCTTTCGAAAATTATCACAGACGTAGCGAATGGAGCAGCACTCCAGACTGAAAAGATTAATAACATTACGGAGTCCGTTGATAAGATAAATGGAAGTTTAAGAACGATTAGTGAGGGAATCCATACTCAAAACGATAAGATGAAGGACAATGCAGCAAAACTTAAAGTTGACAACAATACGATCCAAGCTCTGAATCAAAATGCAGATTTACAGATGCAGAAAATCGGGACCGTTTCCAATAACATTGAAGGCACATTAACCACTGTCAATTTGATTAAGAACAAAGCCAAGGATGTTTATACCAGCTCCAAGGAATCTTCAGATGTGGCCGAAAAGGGGAAAAAAAGCGTCGAGAATATTGTTCTGGAAATGACCAATATCAAAAATATTGTTTTAGAATCAGCAGGTAAAATTGCGGAACTTGGTCAATATTCCAAGCGAATTGAGGATATTGTGGAGATTATTGATGATATTGCCGAACAGACCAATTTGTTAGCACTTAATGCTGCTATTGAAGCTGCCAGGGCAGGTGAGGCAGGCAAGGGGTTTGTCGTGGTAGCAGATGAAGTTCGCAAGTTAGCAGAGAAATCCAGTAAAGCGACTAAGGAAATTGCGAATTTAATTTATACCATTCAAAATGTTACACAGGTGGCTGTGAAGTCGATGGAGGCTAGCCGTGAGCAGGTTGAGAAGGGAGTTGACCTTTCGACAAGTGCAAAGACGGCTCTCACGAATATTTTGTCAGCAGTGGACAATACAGTTCATCAAATGGAGGACATTTCAACATCCACTGGATTTATGGCCGAAAAGTTTGAAAATGTTGTCAAGACGATGGAGGATCTCTTTTCAATTGTGAGCAAAAGTAGTCAGTCGATTACTGTGTTGGCTGAGTCGTCAAGTGATCTGCTTGCCGCTACCGAGAAGGTGTCCGCTATTTCGATGGAAAATGCTTCTGAAATCAATCTCATTGAACGGAATGCGGAAACGATTCTTATGGAAACCAAAGAAGTGTTCACCGTTGCCGCAGATAACAATGCTATTGCTGAAGAGGTCTCAGCTTCAACGATCGGAATTACGGCTTCGACCGAGATCAATAAATCGCTCACCAAAGAATTATGTGTTCTGTTGGAGTCTCTCAGATCTAACTTAAAAAACGTTGAAAGTTAGAGTTTTTCAGAGTTACACTCGTATTCTAGTAACCGATGAGTTTCTGGGGGATTAGTCCCGAATTCTGATAAGTTTAAGTTGAAGATCTGAAAGTTTCTCTAAAATGGTTTTCATTTTTTTGTAATTGTTGACCCAAAGGAGAGCATCCTCATGGAGGACTTTGGGGATATAAAACGGATTTTACCCCCTAGGCCATGAGCTGTAAGCCAGTAGCGACGCTGGTTAGG
>CAYHOI010000089.1:0-7634 GCA_964358175.1 uncultured Candidatus Marinamargulisbacteria bacterium
AATATTTTTCTTTTTGAGTGCATGAATAAAAGTGCTATACGACGTATGATTTAATCGACATGCAGCATTGATACGCACGGTCCACAGCCCCCGATATAAGCCCTTCTTTTCGCGTCGGCCACGAAAGGCATTGGACCAAGCTTGAGTAACCGCTTGCTTCGCAGGACGAAGCAGACGATGTAAGGATCCATAAAATCCCTTCGCCGCCTTCAAAATTTTCTTTCGTCGGTTTGCTTTTATATTTCCGCGTTTCACTCTAACCATTTTCTTTCACCTTTCACCTTCCAGCAGTCGTGAGGAGCTATATCCCCAGCATACGCTTAACTTTGGTTTCGTGTGTTTTATTCAACACCACTTTGCCTTGACGGCCTCGCTTTGAATTAGAACTTTCATGCTCAAGCAAATGAGACATGCCAGATTTTTCATGCACAATTTTCCCGCTAGCGGTCTGTTTGAACCGTTTTGCAGCAGACTTTCTTGTTTTCATTTTCGGCATAACCGTTGCTCCTTACCTTATTATTTCTTAGGGGACAGAACCATATTCGCTGCCGGCCCATTAAACTGAGGACCAAATTCCACGACCGCCATGTCTTTTAGTTCATCACAAAGTCGACGGAGCAATGAGAGCCCCACATCAGGATGAGTAATCTCTCTCCCACGAAAAAAAATCGTAAACTTTACCTTATACCCCTTATTCAGAAATCGGATGGCCGCCCGATGACGAACTTGGAAATCATTTTCACTTATCTTACAACTCAGCTTAAGCTCTTTAACAACACCCGATTTTGTATGCTTTCGAGCCTTCTTCTCCAATTTTCCTTGATTATAGATATAGTGACTATAATCGAGAATCTTACAAACAGGCGGCTCAGCCGTTGGTGAAACCGCGACTAAATCCAAACTAGCTTCATCTGCTCTTCTCTGGGCTTCTTCAGTAGGAATGATATCTTGTGTGTTACTCTCAGGATCTATCAACCTCACGGTTGTGGATCGAATCTCTTTATTCTTCGGTAAATGCTTAACTATTCCTACACCTCCTGAAAACCGTTGAAATTATACCCTTCGCCACTTGTCCATGTCAATTATCGTTTTTGCTCAATAAGCCCGTCAAATAGTGACAATAATTGGTCTTTCGAGATGGAATCAGATGTCGACTCACCCAATTTTCGAACAGAGACTTGCCCCGTAGAAGCCTCTTGGGCACCGATAATCAACATAAAGGGAACATGTTCAAGTTGAGTCTCTCTAATTTTGAGCCCAAGTTTTTCATTTCGATCATCAAGAACACCCCGAAAACCTTTAGCAAGGAGCACGTCATGAAGTGTCTTCGCATGGTTCATAATCGGCTCATGATCAGCGATGGTAAGAATTTTATATTGAACAGGAGCAAACCAGAATGGAAATTTCCCAGCATAGTGTTCGATGAGAATACCAAAAAACCGCTCCAATGACCCCAACAACGCGCGATGGATCATAAATGGACGATGTTTGTTCCCATCAGATCCGATATACGTCATGTCGAATCTTTCAGGCATATTAAAATCGAATTGAATGGTGGATAACTGCCATTCTCGCCCAAGGGCATCTTTGATCTTGATATCAATTTTGGGCCCATAGAAAGCCCCACCACCCTCATCTACTTCATAGTCTGTAATCCCCTCAACCGTCAGCGCATTCCGAAGTGCTTTTTGTGCAAGAATCCATTGATCTTCATTCCCTACAAAGTTGGCTGGTCGAGTGGAGACATAAAAGCTAAATTCATTAAATCCCAGTGTCCGCAACATAGAAACGGAAAACCGAATCACGTGCTCGATTTCACGCTCTATCTGATCCGGTGTGCAAATAATATGCGCATCATCTTGTGTAAACCCACGCACCCGAAGAAGTCCATGTAAAACACCTGACCGTTCGTAGCGGTAAACAGTTCCCAGCTCAGCCCACCGTAAAGGAAGGTCCCGATAGGATCGCAATGAAGATTTATAGATCATGATATGAAACGGACAATTCATGGGCTTGAGGTAATAACTTTGCTCATCGATGTCCATCGGGCGATACATGTTTTCTGAGTAAAAACCTAAATGCCCAGATGTTTCCCATAACCAGCTTTGACCAATATGCGGGGTATACAGAAGCTCATACCCCTGACGAAAATGTTCTTCTTTCCAAAAACTTTCGATAATATGACGCATACGGGCACCTTTGGGATGCCAGTAAATAAGTCCTGCCCCAGCTTTATCCTGAATACTAAAAAGATCCATTTCTTTGCCAAGTTTACGATGATCTCGCTTTTCGGCTTCCTCAATCATGGTCAAATGAAGTTGAAGTTCCTCTTGTGTTTGAAATGCAGTACCATAAATACGTTGGAGCATTGGGTTTGTTTCTTTCCCACGCCAGTAAGCTCCAGAAACTTTTTGAAGACGAAAGGCGCAAAGTTGCCCCGTGTTTCCTAAATGTGGTCCTCGGCACAAATCAATGAACTCACCCTGACGGTAAAACGTAATTTCCTCATGTTCTGGCAGTTCGGTGACTAGTTCTACTTTGTAAGGCTGTTTATGTTCTGTCAGAAAGGCTATCGCATCGGCACGCAACATAGAGATGCGTTCTATGGGAAGACCCTCGTTTACAATTTTTTGCATTTCTTTTTCAAGAGCACTCAAATCATCAATGCTAAGCGGACAAGGAACATCAATATCATAGTAGAATCCATCATCAATGGCAGGCCCAACCCCAAGTTTAGCATCAGGGTAGAGCCGAAGAACGGCTTGAGCCAAAATATGTGACGCACTGTGTCGAAGCGTAGGAAGATCCATTAGTTTAGGTTGACAACGAATCCAAACGAAAAGGTTTCATCTAGGCTGTTGCCTTCCTGATCAAGAAGCATATTAATAGGGAATTCCCCCTGCTCCGTTTTCAGAAGAATCTGACTGTCATCTCCAGGAAGCATCGGATGAATCATAAACCGCTTATCTGACCCCAGAAAAGTGGACATCTGTGTATGTCTATGGCTCGAAGGAGCCTCAAAAACCTTGGCAAACAACTTATCCTCCTTTGATTTTCGTTTAAGCGCAATATTCACCTCAAGCAGATGTGGTTTTTCGCGAGAACCGAACAACTTGTGTGCTATTCGTCTCAAAAAGGGAAACTTTCGAGAGTCTCTTTTTTCATAAAATGAGCAAACCAATTTTTTATATTTCTGATGGATCTCATCTCGATGAAGGGTCATGAGAAGTGTTGATTGAATCAATGAACTCATTTTATCACCCATTTGACTGATCAGGTCGAGTAAAGCCTGGTCAGCCGTTGTTCCACGTCCAATAATACCGGTGATTGCCTTAGAGGAAACCTCAAATAGATCGGGGTTGAGACGCTGCACCAAAAAAGAAACATCAGGAGGCGCGCTGTTTGAGCGATTCGACTTCTCCGGCGAAATCAGGGCACGATTCAATGATCCGCGCAGCCCCAACATGACTTTTTTGATGATGGAATTCAAGGTCGCTTTTACGAGGTTCATCATATTTATACTAACATGCCCAGAAGGTCATGTCTACCTTCCGCACGCTCACCATTTAAAGAGAGAAAGGGCTTCATTTCGAGTTGAGGGATCGTGATCAAAAACTCCACGAACAGCCGAGGTTACAATCTGAGTTCCTGGTCTTTGAATCCCACGCATACTCATGCACAGATGTTCGGCATGAATGACCACCATTACGCCTTGAGGAGCAAAGGACTTGTCGATGAAATCCGCAATCTGGGTGGTCAAGCGTTCTTGCACTTGAAGCCGCCTTGAAAAGGTATCCAGGATTCTGGCGAGCTTGCTGATGCCAGTAATTTTATCCTGAGGAATATAGGCGATATTCGCGATACCAAAAAAGGGTAATACGTGATGCTCACACATCGAGTAGAAGGGGATTCCTTTGGCAATGACCATTTCGCGATGATCCTCAGCATAAAAAAATTTCACGCTGTCCGCAGGGTCTTTATGGATTCCTGAAAAGATTTCCTGATACATCCGTGCGATACGTTGAGGAGTCTCAACCAAACCTTCACGCTCAGGATCCTCCCCAATAGCCACGAGGATATCCCTCATCGCTTTTTCAATGGCGGGTACATCGATACGTTTCACAGGCTGATTTCGAATCTACGGTTAAGTCTTAACGAGTGTTCGCAAGCATGCTGTGCAAACCAATTTCTTCTCACCACTGAGTGTGGCAGTCTGCAAATTGGGGTTATATCGTCGTCTCGTCTTGCGATTAGAATGGGAAACATTATTCCCAACTTCAGGCCTTTTCCCACAGAGTTCACATACTTTCGACATTTTTCAATCCCCTTGACTCGAATATATCCCTTAAAGGACGCGAACACTCTAACACATTTGACGAACAGTGACAACAATAAAGGAAGTTACTCAGCCGATTCTTTTTCTGTATATTTCTTAATGAGCTCCAGGACCTTGTCTTCCTTATAGGGCTTGGGAATAATATCCCTTGCACCTGCAGAAAGAGCCTGAACCATTGTGGCTTGCTGTCCGCCCATTGCAGAGATCATTACCACATTTGCATCGGGGTCAATCTCGCGAATTTTCCTTAAGGCCTGCAAACCATCCATCCCAGGCATCATAATGTCACAAAAAACGACATCTGGGCGTTCTCGTTCATAATAGCGATAAGCCTGATTTCCATTTTCCGCAAGGATGACGGTGAATCCGCTTCGTTCAAGGAAGTTTTTCATTCTTGTTCGAACGAACAGCTCATCATCAACCACCATAATCTTAACCATGGGTTTGATTTTCTTTTTCTTGAACACATCGTGCAACCAGCTCAAGCACTCGAGCTTTGTCAAAAGGTTTACCCAAAACATCCACAGCCCCGGCAGACATTGCCTGTTCACGAACAACATCCTGTGATGCCATAGCTGTAATAAGAACAATAAAAGCAGAGGGATCAACTTCTCGGATTTTTTTCATCGTGGAAACTCCATCAAGTTTACCCATAACCACATCGCAAAACATAATGTCGGGTCGATTCTTCCGATAGAGTTCAATCGCTTCCTCTCCACTACCGGCAGTGACAACGTCAACATGATTATCTTCAAGAAAATTCTTTAGTCGTACTACTACGAAAAGCTCATCATCGACTACCAAGGCAGAGACCATGATACATCACCTCAATCCTTTTTCTTAGAAAACATAGTACACAATAAAAATGAAAATGTATAGGCTAACGAAGAACGAAAGTCTATAATATTTTTATGCCAGACACAGTTTGTATTTCAGTGGTAATAGGCACATTCAATCTCAAGGAAAAGCTTCTGAAAGTTCTTGCTTCTTTAGTAAATCAAACGATGGATCCTTGCAATTTTGAAGTCATTGTGGTGGATAGCGGGAGTGCTGATGGGACCATTGATAGCCTCGAAACCCTTACCACCCCCTACTCGCTCAGATGGTTCTTGGTAGAAAACCGCGGGAAATCCTCTGCACGCAATCGTGGAATCCGAGAGGCTAGTGCCGATATTATCCTCCTCACGGACGCCGACATGATCGCAGATCGATTCTGGGTCCAAAGTCACTACGAGGCACAAAGGGAACGGAATTTCAATGTCCTGGTTGAAGGTAAGACTTTTGTTCTTACCCAGGAAGCCTTACCTGTCGAGAACTACATTCGTCGCCCCTATATCCCTAAAAAACTGAAAGAGGGACAACAACTCAGTTTCTTCAATTGCCTCAGCGGAAATCTATCTATTCCCCGACGATTCTTCGAGGAGGCGGGCTACTTTGATGAGAGGTATATAGGGTATGGCTGGGAGGACATCGATTTGGGATACCGAATGATTACCTTGGCTCACAAAAAACTCATCTACACCGACAAGGCGATCAATTATCATTACCATGCCTGGTCGCAGGCACAAGAATGTTTTCGACGCGAAAAAATGGGTCAAGCGGTTCATCTCCTGCTGGATAAGTTCCCTGAACTCAGATTTCCCATGGGGATCAACCCATTCAATCATATCGTGTGGCGTATCCTGAGTCGAAATCCAGCGCGAGTGCGTCGGTGGCTGGATTTGCTCCCGGCGCAGAAACTATCGCTATTTAAAAAACTTCTTTTAAGGGAATACTACTACTATCAGGGCTATCAAGACGCACAACCCAATAGACAAATTCCTTGAACGCTATTGAATTATCTGAAATTACCTGTATTCTTAAAAAGGTTAGTCAAGACAATTTTAAAGAGAAGGGGTCGCTCATAATGGATCATATGATTGTAAAAGAGCTGGACAAGCTCAAACTCATTTTCAATAAGTCTCTTGGAGGAGCCGTAGCTGTATTCGGTGAAATGCTCAGTCGACAGGTAACCGTTACCACACCGGTCATCAAGGTGATTGAGTTCAGCGACTTAAGCTACATATTCGGAGGTAGCAATAAAATTGTTTCTGCGATTTACTCAGCCTACACTGGCGAGGGGGCGTGTCGGGGTGAAATGAAGTCTCTTTCTGGCCGAATGCTTCTTACGTTCAAAATTGAATCCGCTTATGAAATGGTTGCAATTCTCACTGAAGGCCTTGAGGTTCCTTTGGATCGGCTCGATGAAATGACCAATTCAATTTTTAGTGAAATTGGAAATGTGTTTTGCACCAGCTTTCTCTCCTCACTCGCAAATGCAGCCGGCGTGAAGCTAAGACCCGATGTTCCCAGCGTGATCAATTACAAGGCCACATCCATTTTGGAATTCGTGAAACACAAGATGGTGGATATAAAATCACCGGTACTCTTGATGCAGACGGCACTCAGCTCTGACGGACACACGGTAGAAGGCAACTTTATGCTGATTCCTGATGACGTTAATGCAATTTCCATCTTTTTAGCAAATATGCATTAGACCCATTCAGTTGTCCTTTCTTGTCAGAGCCTATATTGTTTCGTTAGGGGAGAAAAAACATGGAAAATCTATCGACCAGAGAAGTAGATCAACTCAAAAATATTTTCAATCAATCCCTTACGTATGCTATTTCTCAGTTTGGGGTGATGCTTCGACACAAAATAACGGTTTCATCTCCTTCGATGCGATTTATCAACTTTAGTGATGTCAGCTATTTGTTCGGCGGAAGCAATCGAATCATTACCGCAATTTACCTGGAGTACTCTGGGGAATACGAAGAATCCGGAGAAAAACACCCTGTGGCAGGCAGAATGCTCCTTACGTTTAAGATTGAGTCTGCTTATGAAATTGCAACTATTTTAACAGAAGAATTAAAGGTTCCGTTGGATCGACTTGACGAGATGACAGACTCGATATTTGGGGAATTAGGCAATGTCTTCGGAACGTCTTTCTTGTCCACGATTTCACAGTTGGGAGGCATAAAACTGGTTCCATCGGTTCCCAAGGTTATCAAATACAGAGCCACCTCAATTGCTGAATATGTCCAATCTAAAATGACGAACCCCAATCAGGAAATACTTATGCTGCAAACCTCACTGGGCTCAGATGATCAAATCGTCGAAGGTGCTTTTATGTTTATTCCCGATGAATACACTGGCATTTCTCATATCCTCGGCAAACAGCCTTTATAAACCACGCACCCGGAGGGCGAGCGCATCTAAAATGTGTGTTAATTTCGCCTCACCCCCTACCCCCCTCTCA
>CAYHOI010000090.1:0-7621 GCA_964358175.1 uncultured Candidatus Marinamargulisbacteria bacterium
TTCAATACCGAGTTTGAAAATATTGCCAATAAAATATTGGAAACCAAAACGGAGAAATTTACAGAACTCAATAAAAACAATCTGAAAAATATATTGGAGCCTTTAGGAAAGAATATTGATGAGTTTAAAAAACAGGTTGATGAAGTCTACAAAACCGAGTCAAAAGAACGATTTTCATTGGGTGAAAAAGTCAAGGAATTGACTCAACTTAATCAGGTCATTAGCGAGGAAGCCAGAAATCTGACCAACGCGCTAAAGGGTGAATCCAAAACACAAGGACGTTGGGGTGAAATGATTTTAGAAAGTATCTTAGAGAAATCTGGGTTGCGAAAAGATGAACAATATTTCATGGAATATGAATTATTAGATGAAAATGGAAACGCGCTAAAATCAGACTCTGAAGGCAAGAAAATGCGTCCTGACGCAGTCATCAAGTATCCCGACAACAGGAATGTGATTATTGACTCAAAGGTGTCATTAAATGCGTTTACCAGGTGGCGTGAAGCGACTGATATTGAGGAGCAAAAGAAAGAATTAGACGCTCATATCATGGCTATCAAAAACCACATCATGTCCCTCAGTGCTAAAGGATATGATGATTATGACAAAGCTCTTGATTTTGTCATGATGTTTGTGCCCAGCGAACCTGCTTATATAGCGGCAGTACAGGGCGATTCCACCTTATGGGACTTTGCTTATAATAAAAGAATATTATTACTAAGTCCGACCAATTTGATTACTTCATTGAAGATTATGGTGGATTTGTGGAAGAGAGAATATCAGAATAAAAATGCAATAGAAATAGCCGAAAGAGGAGCTAAATTATATGATAAGTTTGTGGGTTTTGTGACCAATCTGGAAGAAGTGGGCTCTCATATTGGGAAGGCTCAAGGCAAGTATGACGAAGCCTATAAACAATTAAGTACGGGCAATGATAATCTGGTATCCCAAGCTACAAAATTAAAAAATCTTGGATTAAAAACAAAAAAAGAGATGCCCAAAGAAATACTTAATGCATCTACCATTTACCAATTAGCTGAGGAGAGTATCGACTAATCATGTCCTCTATACTAGAACCAATCGGGAAGACACTTTAACAAAGAAGATGCAGATTCATGCCGTTTCATTTAAGCGGGATATCCTTCTGGCATCCTTGGCACTACTAGATCATCGTTCAACGTTGGTGGTGGTTCCCACCGAAAAGAACAAGACAATCATTCAGCGTGCCTTGCAGGAGTCTTGTGGGCTAGGTTGTCATGGTGTCATGACGATGCCGGAGCTTATGGCACAGACACTTCGACCAGATCGCCCTGTGGCAACAGACAAGAAACGACAGCTATTCTTTCATCAAATTTTGAATGACCAGGATCGAACCTTTTTTAAGATCCGATCCCAACGAGATAGTTTTGCTTTGGCAACGGAGTTCTTTGGCTTCTGGGAAGAGTTAGCAGAGGAGCAAGTCAGGGCAACCCCGCAGGAGATGCTTACGCCGAGCCAAGTGCTTGTGATGGGGAGATTTGTTGCGATCAGAGATCGGTATCGAGATCATATTGCTCAGAGGGGCTATGCCGACAAGATCTTCCTTTTGGAAGAACCCTGTTGCCCCCCCCCTTTTGTGAGTAGCTTTGAGCGAATACTCATGATCAACGAGCTCTATTTCTCCCAACGACAAAAAGAATTCCTTCAGATCCTGTCTCAAAAAAGCGAGATTCTGCTTGCCATCCATGCCCCAGCGGAATGGATGGATCCTGTGAGGCTCAGACAGGTGCCACCTTCGATGAAAGAGCTTTCTCTCGATCAGATTCGATTGAATCAGATAACCCATTATAAAGTGCCGAATTCATTTATTCAGCTGATCCAGGCCATTGACGTTCTTGATCATCATCACGAAATTAAAACCCTGATTGACACCGATTTCTATGAGGGGGCTTACCCCATGCTGGTGAACCCAGATCGGTTTTTGTTTCAACGATTTACCTCTTTTAGCCAAACCCCTTTTTATCGTTGGCTAAAAACATGGGCTCGTTTGATCGAAACTCGTTGCGAGCGTGCATGGTCTATCGACCGCCTATATGAGGCGGCCTGTTGGCCTGACTTTTCAGCTTATTATTCATGGGAGAATGCCTGGAAGAACGAACTTCGAAGTGAACGCAGTAAAGGTAAGTTATATGTTCAGACTGAAAAGCTATACGCAGAACCTTTTCGAAACGATGCAGAACGTATCCTGAAATTGAAGAAGTGGCCTGAATGGAAAGCTTTCCTGACAGAACGAGCAGAGCAGCTTGTAGAAGATCCGTTTCACAGCCTTACCTGGCAGGGATACTTTGCAACAGTTGTTCAGCTCGATATTCTTGACGACGAAGGGTTTCTGCACGAAATAGATATTTTGGCCTATCTTTTGGATCAATTGGCTCTTGTGAGCGTTGCCCTTCCGGCAGGCGTGCCTGAGGAGCGGACGGTGAGAGTCGAGTCTCTAATGAACAGTCGTAATGTGAGCGAGGAGACGGTGCTTCTTCTCAATATGACAGAAGGGCGTATCCCCACACCGCGAAGGGCGCAGTTTCTGTTTTCAGAAAATCAGCGAAAACGACTTGGCCTCAAAACCTATGAAGACATCCTACAAAGAGAACGATACAACTTCATGCAGAAAGTATTAAGCGCGAAGCAGGCTATCCTTTTTTCAATCGAGAATGAAGAGGAGAATCTGACCACGAGTTCTTTTGTTGAAGAGCTTCTCCTGGCTTTTCCAAGCCTACGTACGTCAACACCCCTCCTCATGAGGGAGGAGGTTTTCCAGAAATATCTTGCTCTATTTGGAAATGAAAATGCCCCTGTGGGAGCGAAATCCGGAGGTGAGGATACGCAGGATGACCTGCCCCGAAGACAGGCCGTTTCTCGAACAAATTTGTCTTATAGTGCCTTTGCAAGCCTGCAGACGTGTGCCTACCAATTTGGTTTGCGCTACGACTATGCCTTCAGGCCTGGTGAGCGACAAACTTCGCGTGAGCTGAAAGCCTCTACACTGGGGCTTATGATTCATGACTTGTTTAACCAATTAGGAGAAGAAATCAGCAAAAGACTGTCTTCAGAGTACACATTGTTTACAAAACTATCCCAGCAGATCCCCTACGAAAAGCTCATTCGAATTACCTATGAGCGATACCTTTTATATATCCCGCCTTCCTGGCGAATTCGGTATTTTGAGGAGATTCTCCTGCCCATACTCAAGGAGTCCATGCAGGTGTTTGTAGAAGAGACGCTGGGGGCACGATTTTCGCCTACCCAGATTTCGCGCCTGCACCTTGAAGAGAAAACACCTGTGATCCAAATCTCAGATACCCTGTCGCTGGAAGCTCGCGCGGATCTTCGACTCGAGACTCATGAAGGTGCTGCCTGGATTATTGATTTCAAGACAGGGGCTCAAAAAGACCGACAGCAGCTGGATTTTTATGAGCTCTATTATTACGGAAATTCATCATCTTTTCGCGTGAAAGAAAAATTATTCTACAATGTACTGGAGTCTCATTGCGACTTTCCCATTACCGATCAGCTTCTGAGCCTTGAGGTTATCGAGAAGGAAGTTCATTCGCTGCGAAGTGAGGCATACTACCCACGAACGACAGCTCGTTCTCGTTGTTTATACTGTGATTACCAGGCCATTTGTCGAACACCCAGACACCAAGCAGTGAGAGGGGCGGAGTCCAAATGATGATCCTTAAGAAGGTGATCAAAGCCAGTGCTGGAACAGGAAAAACCAATCAATTATCCTTGGAATACCTGTAACTGCTTCTCTCAGGAGTCCCCTATGAATCGATTCTTGTGGTTACCTTCACCCGTAAGGCGACGGCCCAGATTCGTAGTCGCGTTTTTGGACATTTGCGAATGCTTTGCGAAAGGAGTCCAGAAGGTAGATTAGAGGAGCTGCAAAGTTTGCAAAAGAATTTGTGTGCGATTCTTCCTTCAGGAACGCTTCCCGCTCAAGAGGCTATCCGTAACCTTTATGAAAACCTTCTCATACACAAACACCAAGTGCGCATTCAAACCCTCGATGGAGTGGTGAACTGGATTTTCTCAGAATTGATCGCTCCCCATTTGCAACTCTATAACCCGATGAGAATTGATGAAAGCATCAACGAAGAAACCTATATGGCGGTGTTCTTAGCGATGCTTTCAGATCCTTCAGACTGGAAGATTCTACGCGAATTTCTGGCGCAAAGCAATTTTCAGAAAAGTCTCCTCAAGTACGAACGACTTATTGCGAACCTTGTTCAGAATCGATGGAAAATCGAGCAATTACGAGCATTGCCTCTGCGTGATATTTCCGCACCCTCCTGTCAAGTTCTTCAAGAAAACCTGAATGAGTTGCTAGGCAGGCTAGAGAAAGAGTCCAATGATTTACCCAGCTCGCTCAAGTCGGGATGGGACTTTTTGTTAACCTACTGGCGAGATCAATCTGAAGCCTCTTTTGCGCGTCTCATGCGGCATAAATCCTCTCGCATCCTAAAAGAGGACTACTGTTGGAAGAAAGTAGCCTTTAAGAGTCAGCATGTCGAATTGCTGGAGCAATATAACGCCCTCAAAAAGGGGCTTTCGCTTTATCTCTTTGAGGAAAGAATGAGCCCCTATATTGCCAAGCTTCACGCTGTCGCAGAACGGGTTAACGAACGTTATGATGAAATCAAAATGAGCCAAAAAAGATTTACTTATCAGGATATTTTGTTTTACACCTTCCGTTACTTATATTCGGAGGAGCTCTCGCTGATTGATCGGGATAATGATATGGTTCTCAATGAATTTTATGAACGACTTAGTGCGCGAATTCGCTATGTGCTGATCGATGAATTTCAGGATACCAGCCTGCTTCAATGGAAAATCCTCGCGCCGCTGATTACGGAAAATATCTCGGATGAAACCCAGCCGGGGGGAGTGATTGTGGTCGGAGATGAGAAGCAGGCGATCTATGGCTGGCGAGGGGGAGAGATGTCGCTACTCACCACCCTGCCGAAGATGCTCCGTGCGCCTACCCTTCTCACATTGGGGACTTCTTACCGAAGTACACCGCTACTCATAAAAACGATTAACGCGATGTTCGGTGCCATTCCGAGTCTGACAAATGCTTTTGGCTCGTATCAATGGCATTATGACCCTGTTCGCAGTGCGAGCCAGAGCGATGCGGGCTATGTTGAGATCTCTGTTGTTCGCCGCCAGCAGTCAGATGAACCAGCAATTCGACAGTTTGTTCTGCGTATCAAAGAAGCCATGGAGCACAGTCAGCTCTCCCTTTCGCAGACCGCGATTTTGGTGAGAACCAATGCTGAAATGGAGAAGATTGCGCTGTATGCTGAAAACGAAGGGCTTAACATTGTGAGGCAAAGTGCTTCCTCTCTCTTGGATTATCCTGCAGTGAAGCCGATTTTGAAGTTTTTGACCTATTTGCGATACCGTGAATTTGCGGATCTTCTGGCATTTCTGCGTTCGGACTTGATTGGAATGAGTTCTTCCCAGATGGCGGTACTGCTAGAGACCTATCGATCTGTTGATCCTGAATTGCGACAGGATTTGTCAACGTATGAGGGGAAAAATTCCTGGGTAGATCAGATTGCCCTCTTTCTTCAGACCAGGGAGTGCTCGCAGCCACTGCCCTTGCTTTTACTGAACGTGATTGAATTTTTTAAGGTGTCATCCGTGTTCCCATCCGTGGTAGACAGCAAGAACTTGGAACGGCTGATCGAAATAGTTCAGCAAATATATTCCAAAGCTGATGGTGAACCCAAAACGATGGGGTTCCTTCTGGATGAATTGGAGAAGAATCGCAAAACCGAAATGTTTCGCCAGACTGGCTTAGAGCAGAGACAGGCCATTCAAATTATGACAGTTCACAAGGCCAAAGGGTTGGAATTTGAGAATGTTTTCTTTTACTGGGACGTTGTAGCAGCAAATCAGACCGATATTGATTTGCAGGCCATCTGTGTTTATGACGAGACCTTTCGGGTCTTGCAGGATGGGGTCATATATCCTGCTCAGGATCAAGTCATTTTGAGAAATATAAATCAGTTCAAGCCTCTCTTGGCGAAAGAATATGAAAAGAATCGAATGGAGTCTATCAATGAGCTGTATGTCGCATGTACCAGAAGCAAATCTTGTCTATGGATCATGGCGGTTGTTCGCCGAAACGTTGAAGAGATTGCGAAGTTGTCAGGCTGGACCTATCAGCAGTCGGAGGATGCCTATTATGTGTTTAAAGAGATGGTTGGTGCCGTAGCGGGGGAGACTCTGTTTGAGACTGACACGCCCCCATTTGTCATCGGAATGTTGCCCAAGAGGGGAGAGCCACCCCTTGAAAGGGCTGATGCCACGACCAATTGGGAGAGGATCAGTCCCTACCTTCAGACGCAAACACGCAGGGTTCCTCCAAGAGAGCTCCCTGCGGATATCTTCAAGGTCGCTCGAGTAGCTTACCGTATTGAGCAGAATCGAGGGACGATTGTGCACCACTTCCTTTCCCATATTTATCATGGCCACGAGTGGGAGATGGAGAGGGCACAACAGTCTTGTTATCTCCTGTTTGGAGAAACCTTGCGAACGAAGGAATGGCCGATACTGTTTGAGAGCCTTCAGAAGTTTATTCTGGAGCATCAAAGCCTCTTTGAAATGCGATGGCATGTCTGGACGGAGCAGGCTGTTTTTTGTAACGACAAAATGTATCGCATTGATCGCCTGATGCGAGACCCTGTTTCCAAAGATATCTGGATTGTCGATTACAAAACCGGAGAACAGAAAGACCCTATGCAACTTGAGACCTACAAGCGTGCAATAAATTTGCTTTTTACGGATTATAAAATCCGAACAGGCTTTATCGAGGTTCTGGTTTAATCCACCAGAATAAAACGATGCAAGAAATGCTAAAGTTATGAACCATTCTACCGAAAATATCCTTACGACAATGTGAGAGGGATTGTGACGAGCGAAGGGGGTGAGAAAAGAAGAAGCGTTTTATTGGGGGTAGTTATTTCACGGATGAAGTAACAAGTTAAAAAACAAGGAGGAACAATTATGGGTATGCAAATAATGAACAACATCGCCGCTCTTAACGGATGGCGAAACCTGGGAGTCTCAAACGCTGGGTTAAGTAAATCACTCGAAAAGCTGTCTTCAGGATATCGTATCAACCGGGGTTCAGACGATCCTGCTGGGCTTTTGATTTCTGAGAAACTGAGAGCGCAAATCGGTGGACTCGATCAAGCGGTAAAGAACGCATCTGATGCGATCTCCATGGTACAAACCGCTGAAGGAGCATTGACCGAAATGAACAACATGCTCAACAGCATTCGTTCACTCGCGGTACACGCTGCCAATACCGGTTCAAACGATACTGCAGCTATTGCCGCGGATCAAACAGCCGTTGATAAAGCTGTAACGTCGATTCAGCGAATCGCGACCACGACCAAGTTTGCGGGAAAGAGCCTTCTGGATGGAACTTCCACAGGGGCGACGATCACAGCGGTGGCAACTGGTGTCACGGTGACGGCGACTGGAACACCGACTTCTGCTGCACTAACAGCGGCGAACAGCGGCTATCAGGATCTGGAGGTGAATACGGCGGCGTCTTATGGTGTTGTGG
>CAYHOI010000091.1:0-7607 GCA_964358175.1 uncultured Candidatus Marinamargulisbacteria bacterium
CAAACAGGAATATCACAAGTTGTTGCCCGGTTTGCAATGGCCGGTGCAACCCTATGCTGGTGGTCATAGCAAATAATATTCCGCCGGCAGTTCGCGGTCGGATGAAGTTATGGTTTATCGAGCCTCGGCCCAATGTTTTTATTTCTGGGATAAATGATTCTGTTGCCGATACTGTAGTGGAATATTTATATAAATATTGTCCTGTCGACTCTGGGTTGATGGTTTTTCAAAAAACAAAGAAAACTCCTGGATACAAAGTATTTGGAGTAGGCGATCCCAAGCGTTCTTTGGTCGAAATTAGTGGATTACAATTAGTTCAGGAAAAGGATGGGCTCAAAGGAGATACACTACATACAGAACAGAAATAGTCTGTTGACGCTAGATGTCAGGGTTTTCCCCGCGTGAGTGGGGGTGTTTCTGACCTGACGGATTTAGAAATTGCTGACTATGTCGGTTTTCCCCGCGTGAGTGGGGGTGTTTCTAGTAGCCATTGGTGCTTGTAAATCGAACGAGTCGCGGCACCATTTAAATAATTTGTGAAACACTCCCCTACTCTCTAAAATGCATCTCAAACACAAAATAGTCGTACGCGGTTTGCACTAGAAGATGTTGATTCATATATCCTAGATATTCTATAGGATGTTCAAAATAAGCAGCGTGCATACAGACGCCGAATAGAGTATAAACAGTGATGCTCTTTGCATCTTGCGCGCAGACAACAACCCCCCGGTCAAACCATTTAACCGCCTCCTCTGAAGAAAGGGAAATATCTTTCAGAATCTGATTGTTAGAAATAATATACAAATGAGTCGAAGTTTTTACATGAAAGCATTGGTTATAATTTTCAATATGCATACCCAGAAAAGGTCTTGCGGAATCTTGCGCGAGCTGAGACGGAAACCGTAAATTTTCCCGATGGAATCCATCTAAAGATAATTTATATATTTTCCCTGAAGAACACCCTAAGAGCAGAGAAGCACTTCCAATGGAACAGCAACGCAAGTGGATCTTCCCTGAACAAAGGGTTTCGGAACACTTCTCAAGATCAGAAAGAAGGTCTCGATGACTTGACTCAGGCACATTAGCCTTGAGAAAGGCATCCATGGGAACACTCCGGGTCATTCTCATAAAAGTCATTGCATACAGGTTCAACTGATCCAATCTCGACACCAGAGGATCTTGCGTGCTCGAGATGCCTGGGGTGTGCTCCCCTTCATATATTTTGAGGAGCTCTTTCTTAGCGGCAGCAGGCATATTGTATCGTTCATGTAGGGATACGGCCTTATTGAGAATCTTCCAGTATCTGCGATTAATCTCGGCTATTACATCGGGAGCCGCTTGAAAAGTCGCGCTCACCAAAGGAATCTCCAAGCTATTCTTCAATGAAATAGACGTTAACTGGGCACAATCCTTCTCTTCGAGACGTTTGGGGCCATTTTCACGGAATTTATTCCCTCGGCAGACTTTTCGTCAACTCGCGAACGTTCGTAACGTTATGAATGCGAATCATCGGCAAGCTCATGTTCCGGCTGGCAATAACTGCAATACCGGGGAGAGTTGTTCGGCCATAGCGATAGCCAACAGACTCTGACATTTTGCGAACGCTCTCATTATTCCTTCCAGCCGGGTAAGCCACACTGATAAGAGTCTGGCCGATGATGGACTCAAGCTCCTGCTTACTGCGAAGCAACTCGGCTTGCATAGCCTGGGGAGCAAGCGTGGTTAAGTCCAGATGATGCACCGTATGGCTTCCCACTTCCATGCCGGCTTCAACCATCGCTCGAAGCTGATCCGGACTCAAATGTCTCGGGCTTCCCACATAACCGGATGTCACGAAAAAGACCCCCTTCATCCCCCGACGGGCTAATTCCTGAAACGCTTGCCACTGATCTTGCCCTCCATCATCAAAACTCAGCAAAACGACATGAGCACCTAGCGGCTTTCTTTGAGCCAGAGCATTCTCAATTTCCTTAAACGTTACCGTGTTAAACCCGGCCTGCTGTAAATAATCCAAATGTGAAGAAAAGAGGTCAAACGGACACGATAAATCACGAAATAGAGCGGAGTCTGTTGGCTCAGGCGTTCGAATATGATGATACATCAAAATAGGCAATTGAGTCGTTGCCACAGATAACGTGACCATCATCAACCCAGACAAAATCGCCCGAATGATCATGAAGTTCGTCTGCCGGATAAAAACAACCGCTTCACCCCTTCAAACCATCCCATACTGATCAACACAATCCCACCGACTAGTCCGATCTCGCCCCCAATCGTTGAAAACCGAAAGAGCTGTCGCAGGAAGGGCACGTTCATCACCATCAACAGGAAGAAAATAGCCCCGCCCATAACCCACACCAAGGCCTGGTTTGAGACCCGAAGCCCCCTCGTTAACTTTCGAGTCGAGGATCGATTGGTCAGAATAAGAGCCAAGTTTGACAGAACAAGCACCACAAACGCTACAGTCCGCGCCTTCGTTTCCCCGCCCTGTCCCAATTCCCACCAGAAAACCAGAAGAACAACCAGCAGTGAAAACAATCCCTGCAGCAAACTCACCCAAACCAGGCATGCCCCAAACATCGGTTCTCGAACATCTCGCGGGGGAGTACTCATCAAGGTTCCCTCTTCCGGCTCCGACTCAAAAACCACTGAACAGGCAGGATCGATGACCAATTCAAGAAAAACGATGTGGACGGGATACAATAGGACTGGCCAGTGGAATACAACAGGAAAAAGCGCAGCCCCGGCAATCGGAATATGAACGCTGACAATATACATCATGGCCTTTCTGAGGTTGTCATAAATCCGTCTTCCCATCCGAACCGCACTTACAATCGACGCAAAATCATCCTTCACCAGCACAAGAGCAGAGGCTTCTCTCGCCACGTCCGTTCCCCGTTCTCCCATGGCAATACCAATATGGGCAGCTTTCAGTGCTGGCGCGTCGTTCACCCCATCACCGGTCATTGCAACGATTTCGCCATTCGCCTTGAGTGCATTCACAATCCGAAGCTTATGCTCTGGCATCACCCGCGCAAAAATAGCTACCTCCCGAACTTGCCGACATAACTGCTCATCTGTCATTTCCTCCAATTGTTTCCCCGTCAAAATGGATGCAGGCATCTTCATTCCGATTTGTCGTGCAATGAATTCAGCCGTCGCTGGGTAATCCCCTGTGATCATCATGACGCGTATCCCCGCTTGATAACAATCTTGCACTGACTGGGGCACGGATTCTCGAATAGGATCTGTCCAGCCGATCAAACCCAAAAACTGAAATTCAAAGTCATGCTGATTTGAGGGCAAATCCAACCTTTTAAAATCAGCTTTGGCCACGCCAAGGACACGCTGCCCCTTTCTGGCCAAATCTTGAACTTGCTCAAGCATGGATATCTCTTCGTCAGAGGTGAGATGACATAAATTTGAAATAGCCTCCGGGGCACCTTTGGCAGCAACCACGTATATGCCTTGCTCATCACACTTCCACACATGGGACAGTGCCAACAATTCCTTGGATAACGGATACTCTCCGATCATGGGCCAGTCTTCATGTAAGTGTTCTGTGGCCTGAAGAGTCGAATATCCCAATTCAGCCAAAGCTTTCTCCATCGGATCGAACGGATCCTTCTTGCTCGCCAGAAGTCCATATTCAACAATTTCATGGAAAACCTCAGGCAATCTTCTTACACCCAAGGCTCCAACCTCTAGGGATTGTCCTTCGACAACCAAGTATTGGATGGTCATCTTGTTCTCTGTTAACGTCCCTGTTTTATCCGTACACAAAATCGTAGCGGCTCCTAACATTTCAATTGAAGAAACTTTCCGGGTAAGCACCTGCTGTCTTGATAGTCGCCATGCGCCTATCGCCAAGAACAAGGTCAGCACCACAGGGAATTCCTCGGGGATCATCGCCATAGCCAGCGTAATCCCAGATAAAAGACCCGCTAGCCAATCCTGACGAAAAACGCCATACAATAAAAATATCATGAGCGACAACCCCATGGACGCCAGAAACGTCATGCGCACCAAATTGCCAATTTCCAGTTGAAGGGTCGTCGGCTCGGGTAAAATTGTTTTTAAGGATTGACCGATCCGGCCCATCTCCGTCTGAAGCCCCGTCGCACTCACTTGAGCCACCCCCTGCCCTTGAGTCACGAGAGTTCCCGAAAATAAAAAGGGGGTATTCTCACCTCCCGGTCGTTGGGAAAGCAACCCCTCTCCAGGATGCTTGGCCACAGGCGAAGACTCCCCCGTCAGAAGAGACTCATCCACCGTCAGATTCATTCCCCACAAAAGAACAGCATCCGCAGGAATTCTATCCCCCTCTTTAAGTACCAAAACATCCCCTATCACCACATTGCGCCCGGGGATACGCTTTTGTTCGCCGTCCCGAATGACCAGTGCCCGTGGGCTGGAAAGGTCTCGTAAAGCAGACAGTGCCCGTTCGGTCTTGTTTTGTTGATAAATGGTAATCCCCACCATCACCACCACAAAAGCCATAAGGAAAAGAGACTCTCTGAGATCCCCCAGCAGAAGATAAATAGAACCACAAGCCACCAATAAAAGGAACATGGGTTCACTAAAAACATCCAGAGCCACCCTGAAAAAATTCCGCGACTTGGTAAAGGGCAACTCATTAAACCCTTCTTGTTCAAGGATTTGAGCTGCCTCTACTTCACATAGACCTTTCAGAGTTCGAACGTCTTGCTCAGATAATATCAAGGTTCACCATGACAAAACACCTTAGCAAAAAGCAATAGGGCTGTAAACGGCTTGACACCCATCCATATTAAGGTACGCTATGGGGGTGATAAAAAAAATCCTTGTTGTCTTTGGAACCCGCCCTGAGGCTATTAAGATGGCTCCTGTGGTGAAGGAGCTTGAACGGCAATCTTCTCATTTTGAGATTCGTGTTTGTGTCACCGCTCAGCATCGAGAGATGCTGGATCAAGTTCTGCGCATCTTTGAGATAAAGCCGGATTATGACCTCAATATTATGAAGCCGAACCAGGATCTCTTCGACATTACGAATCTCATCATGACAAAGATCAAGGCGGTTCTTACGGAGTACAAACCCGATGTCGTCCTCATCCATGGGGACACCACCACCGCACTCGCCGTGTCGCTCTCCTGCTTTTACTTACATATCCCTGTTGGACATGTGGAGGCGGGTCTGCGTACCTATAATTTACAAGCTCCGTGGCCGGAGGAAATGAATCGTCAGCTGGCCGACCGAGTATGTACCTATCATTTTTGTCCGACATCCGCAAACAAGGCCAATTTGCGGCGCGAACGGCTATCAACCCATCACGCTATCGTAACAGGTAACACTGTTATAGATGCACTCCAGTGGGTTGTTGAGAAGATCAGGCGTCAACCGGAACTTGAAAAAGATATCCTTGATAAGATTCATCGCTTGGGATATCGTCGCCTCCACACTGTTTCAAAGAAGGCTCCCTCTCACAAGTTTATTCTGGTCACCGGGCATCGTCGCGAGAATTTTGGGGATGGCTTTGTCTCCATTTGTTCAGCACTCAAAACAGTCGCAACAGCTCATCCTGAGGTAGACATCGTCTATCCCGTTCATCTGAATCCCAATGTTCAAGAACCTGTCCGAGCCCTGCTGGGAACGACCCCAAACATTGCTCTCATGGAACCGCTGGACTACTTACCGTTCGTGTACCTGATGAGTCGTGCAACACTCATTTTGACCGATAGTGGCGGCATTCAAGAAGAAGCGCCCAGCTTAGGAAAACCCGTTTTGGTCATGCGTGAAACCACAGAGAGACCCGAAGGTGTAAAAGCCGGCACGGTCAAACTCGTCGGCACGGATACGGACAAAATTGTTCATGCAGTTCACCAATTACTCACCGATTCCGGCGCGTATGAAAAAATGACCAAGGCCCACAACCCTTATGGAAATGGAAAGGCCAGTCAGAAAATTGTCCGGTTTTTGAGGAAGATTTAACATGTCCCTCCTCACAACTCTACTGATTGCCATAGGTCTGTCGATGGATGCACTAGCCGTCTCAATGATCAAAGGACTCTCCCTTAAAAAAGATCTTTTTAAACAAGCTCTTCTCATCGCCTTATTCTTCGGAGGATTTCAGTGGTTTATGCCACTCCTTGGGTATGCACTTGGAACATTCATCCATTTTCCGCTATTTCTAAACTATGCCCACTGGATCGCCTTTGCCCTCTTGGGTGCCATTGGTGCCAAAATGATCAGAGAGTCTTTTCATATCAAGGAGGAAGAACACGAAGAAAAGATGGTCAGCACGAAGCTTATTGTCTTATTGGGGCTTGCGATCGCTACCAGCATCGACTCACTAGCCGTAGGGCTCAGTTTCTCATTTCTGAGCACAAAGATTTTCCTGTCGGCAATACTCATTGGTATCACAACGTTTAGTATTTCATTCGCGGGCGTTTACATTGGAAAACGTGCAGGGGACTTTCTCGCCAACCGAGCCGAGCTTCTCGGAGGTCTTATCCTTATTGGCATTGGAATAAAGATCGTTTTGGAACATGGGGGGTAGGGTGTCAGGGAGGTTTCAGGGAGGATTTTGATGCAATATCAACAAAAATTAGGATTATGGTTCCGACGGGTATTATTATCTCACCTTACGCAGTAGCCTCTTGAAAACGGAAAGTATCATGAGGCATACTGTTATTCAGGGGGGTGATAGCAGTGGCACTGGGGCGAATGCTGGATCTGTACACTGATTTTCTGATTAGCAGTGATGGACTTCGGACAGCTACAGGGATGTCGGCAATGTTGGATGGGATGGTGAGTCATGATCAGGTGACTCGGTTTTTAGGCAAAGAGGATTATGATTCTCGAACCTTATGGAAAGAAGTAAAGAAACTTCTTTATGAGGGGTATGACCCTACCCTACCAGCACTTCAAGCACTCGGGTACAAAGAAATTATCGCTCATATAAAAGGGTTAATGGACTGGGACGCAACCGTTGAGCTAATTAAGAAGCGGACACGAAATTTTGCAAAGCGACAATTAACGTGGTATCGAAGCTTTACAAATGCTCATTGGGAACCGTTGGATTTATGATGAGGTCGATGAAATACTTTGCCCACACGCATCCGACAAAAGAGTGGCAGACACTGAAAGAACATTTGGAGAATGTGGCAGAACTGTCAAGAGGGGCGGCACGCAAGAACGGTGTTGTGGATAACGAAGAAGTGTTATTGGGCATTGCCGGATTGCTTCACGATTTTGGCAAATATCAACCGGATTTCCAAGCCTATTTAAAAAATGGCGGAAAACGTGGAAGTGTGCCACATGCCTCATGGGGAGCAGGTTATGCAAGAGTTTTGGGGTTGAATGACCTTTCATTTATAATCGATGGACACCATAAAGGACTACCTGACTTGACGGACTTGCAGACGGATACAGATGAGTTTAAAAACGATGAAGTCGAAAACTTTGAAGCGATTAAGCAAGCATTTTTGACCGATACCGGTTTAACTGAAGAGGAGTTAACGGTTATCCCCCCTAAATTTCCCAGTCTATACGAACGAGAGTTATATATCCGCTAATATCGCTGATTCTGTCGTCATCTTCGATGAAATCCAGACGCTGAATAAGGAAC
>CAYHOI010000092.1:0-7392 GCA_964358175.1 uncultured Candidatus Marinamargulisbacteria bacterium
TTCAAAACTGACAACAGTTATTAATAAAAATATCAAACTTGAGTACAGAATATATATTATATTGATGGATCTTTTGAAGTTGTCTGAGAATAATTTCTTTCTCATTTTATCGGAATTGTCAAAATGCTCCAACCAGTAGGTTGTCAGATTTTGGAAAGCAGAACAAGAAAGTTACATATTAAAACAAGGAATCACTAATCTTGGAGAGAAAGACCATTTACTCAGAAGATGATCGGGAATCCCAACCATTCTCTGAGTAAAGGACATTGTTCAATTACTTCGCGGTAGCATCAGGAGTTGCAACAGCATCAGTTGCAACAGGAGCTGCTTCCTCAGTCGCTTGTTCTGGAGCAGCAGGAGCCTCAACTGGCTGAGCTTTCATGCAACCCATCACACTGACAACAAGAACCATCGCCATCAATACGGACCATATTTTATTCACCTTTTATTCCCCTCCTTTCATTGTAACAATTTTCACACTTTGACATCGTAAAATGCCACGCCTAGTTACCCCAGGCAACGGATACGATTTTAGCGTACTTTGTCAAATTGTCAAGAACTGCACAATTCGCCCATTGACGTCACATAGTTTTTCTCTAAAATGTAGAGACACAAGTTTAAGGAAGGGGAATATCGATGGTCACCGCATTGGAAAAATGGGTTGAAGAACAAGCAGAACTTACTCAACCAGATAGCATTTATTGGTGCGATGGGAGTGAGGAGGAAGCAAAACGCCTCATAGCGATTGGTATTCACAAGGAAAAACTAAATGGGGAACCCGTTTTTCGCCAGATGAATGACGCTTGGCCTAACGCATTTTACCACCGAAGCGATCCCTCAGATGTTGCTCGAACGGAGCATCTCACCTTTGTCTGTCATCCGAATAAAGATCTTGCAGGTTCTAATAATAATTGGATGGAGCCATCCGAAGCCAAAGCAAAGCTCACCGAACTTACCCGTGGATGCATGAAGGGAAGAACCATGTATGTCATCCCTTATATGATGGGTCATCCTGATTCGCCTTATTCAAAAGCGAATGTACAGGTGACAGACAGTGTTTATGTTGCCGTGAACATGCGCATTATGACGCGAATGGGAAAAGCCGCGCTTGAACGAATTGGAACAAGCGACTCATTTTTCCGAGGACTCCATTCTATCGGAGACTTGAATCCGGATCATCGATTTATTATGCATTTCCCTGAAGAGGGTCTGGTATGGAGTATCGGCTCAGGGTATGGTGGCAACGCACTACTCGGCAAAAAGTGTTTCTCGCTTCGAATGGCTTCTTGGCAAGGAAAGAAAGAGGGTTGGCTTGCAGAGCACATGTTGATTATGGGGATTCAGCCTCCAGACGGGGAGACGTATTATATTGCGGCTGCTCTCCCTAGTGCATGTGGCAAGACCAACCTGGCTATGCTGGAAGCAGCTTTGCCAGGCTACAAGATTTGGACAGTCGGGGACGATATTGCTTGGCTCAATGTTGGCGAAGACGGTCGTTTGTGGGCTATCAACCCTGAGGCAGGATTTTTTGGTGTTGCACCTGGAACGTCGCTCAAAACTAATCCCAATATGCTTCGCACCCTCAAGGGGGATAAATTCCTCCCCACGATTTTCACAAACACCGCACTTGATCTGGATAACAATGAGCCCTGGTGGGAAGGTCTTGACGGGGAACGTCCTTCACATTTGCGCGATTGGCAGGGCAAGGATTTTGACCCTGCGTCGAGTGGCAAGGCAGCACACCCCAATTCTCGGTTCACAGCCTCTGCCTATAATTGTCCGACCCTGTCGCCAGAGTATGATAACCCGAAAGGTGTTCCCATTTCAGCAATTTTGTTTGGTGGACGCCGTGCGAAACTGATTCCCCTAGTGATGGAGAGCTTTGATTGGCAACATGGGGTATTTCTCGGGGCTCGCATGGGCTCTGAGACAACTGCGGCAGCGATTGGCCAGGTTGGCGTCATCCGGCGTGACCCCATGGCGATGTTGCCCTTTTGCGGCTATAACATGGGTGAATACTTCGATCATTGGTTTAACATCGGGCAGAAACTCTCTCGTCCTCCAAAAGTATTTTCTGTGAACTGGTTTCGTGTGGATGAGGAAGGCAAGTTCTTATGGCCTGGGTTTGGGGATAATATTCGTGTTCTTCAGTGGATAATTGATCGGATCAATCATCGGGTTACAGCGAAACAAACGCCGGTTGGATTGATGCCGAATGTCGGAGATATCAATCTGTCTGGAACAACCGTTACGGATGAGCATATGCGAAAGCTGCTTGAGATTAACTTGAGTGAATGGGGTGAAGAGGTGGCGGATATTAAGGCCTATCTTGAGCAGTTTGGCGCACATGTTCCAAAAGCCATGTGGGATGAATATGAACGGCTTGCGAGGGCAGTTGAAGAATAGACGTCTTCGGATACCAGTCAGCCTAAAAAGCGGGTTAACACATCAGCAATAAAGGCCTCCCTTTCAACGAGGAGGCCTGTCTCTAGGTAAAGAGAGGTGGCTGGCTGGCCGATAGATTGAGTTTCTTCATTGGACAAGTTGAGATTCACCCCTAACCCAAAAATAACTCCCTTGAGAATGGATCCCTGTGTGGTTGACTCAGCAAGAATGCCAGCGATTTTCTTGCCGCGAACCATCACGTCATTGGGGGGCTTCATTTCCGCGCTCACTCCCTTATCTCGAAGGCCATCAATAACGGCTTGAGCAAGTTTTTGCGTGAGAGCAGTCAACTCATCTGGCGAAGCATGTTTTGGCTTTAAAATGATGGAGAGATAGACATTGCCAGGCTTATTCGACAGCCAGGATCTATTTTGACGACCTCTTCCAGCCGTTTGAGTATCAGCAACGATCACGGCATGGTCAGATAATTCATGGAGGTGTTGTTTTGCATAGGTATTTGTAGAATCCACAGAATTTAAATAGATCAGTTTCATGGACGTGTATTTTACTACGATTTTGGTATAATGCGTTACGATGCTTGCTTTTACCAAGATGCATGGAATTGGGAACGACTTTATCGTGATTGATGGAGTTCGGACTATGATTGATGAAACGACGATTCAGAAGAGAGCCAGTGCTCTGTGCAATAGGCATACGGGGGTAGGCGCAGATGGAGTCATTTTGATTCTCCCTTCCGATATAGCTGATTTGAGGATGAGAGTATTTAACACGGATGGATCTGAAGCTGAAATGTGTGGCAATGGAATTCGGTGCTTTGCAGCATTTGTTTCTCAGGCAGGATTGGTTGCTTCCAAAATCTTTACAGTGCAAACCCCTGCCGGCATTCGAATACCCGAAATCATTTCTGAAACACCTTTAGGTGCCGAGGTGAGAATCGATATGGGTGTGCCTCAGCTGGATGCTCTTGAAATTCAGATCAAACTTGAGGATGGTTCCTCTTTTCTGCTCACCCCTGTTGGGATGGGTAATCCACATGCAGTTGTGGTGGTTCCAGATGTGTCAGTAATCCCTCTGGCTACCGCAGGACCTTTAATCGAACGGCATCCTTTTTTTCCTCATCGAACCAATGTCGAGTTTATCCAAATTGTTTCAAGATCAGAAATCAAACTACGCGTCTGGGAACGAGGAAGTGGCGAAACACTGGCGTGTGGTACGGGAGCTTGTGCTAGCGTTGTTGCGGGGATTCTGCTTGGAAAGCTGTCGGATCAGGTGAGCGTACGCTTGCCAGGTGGATATCTTGAAATTGTATGGCAGAAACACGAGAACATTTTTATGACAGGAGCTGCGCAGTTCGTCTTTGAGGGAACGCTTTACGGGGTGTGATTCTTGAATTCTTCGATGAACTGAGCCGCTAAATTGGATGGAAGACGTTTAATGATTTCAGTACGACGTTGCGAACTCATAAGTTCAAGAATGCTTGATGTTTTCTCGAGGGGTAAAACCATCAGAACCTTACAAACAGTTTGCAGATCAAATCGATCCAAAACAGAAACTAAAGTGTCAATATCAACCCTGTTGATCTGGCTTGCGCTTCGTTGCCCAGGGCTCTTCATATAGTGTAGGATAACCTCATCAGGATTGGAGATAATTGTCTTTTTTGCTTTAAAGAACATTGTTGACCCCTTCTTTAAATCAGTATCCTATATTATCATACCCTACTATTAAATATATCGTACAGAATGTTAGATAATTTCACTAAAGGGGCAAAATTGTGATAAAAACAAGTAAAAAATTTGAAAATATACCCCCATATCTCTTTGCGGATATTGATAAAAAAAGGCTAGAGGCTCTATCAAGAGGGGTTGATATCATCAATCTAGGGATCGGTGATCCCGACCAACCTACCTTTCCACACATCGTCGAAACGATGCATCGTGCGATAGACAACCCCTCGAACCACAATTACCCCCCTTACGAGGGCACGACAGCTTTCAGGGAAGCGGTTAGTGCCTGGTATAAGTCGAGATTTGGGGTTGAACTGAATCCCAAAAACGAAGTGGTCTCCCTTATTGGCTCCAAGGAGGGAATTGCTCATCTTCTTTGTGCCTATATCGATCCTGGAGACCTCGTGTTGGTGCCAAGTCCAGGGTATCCAGTTTATAAAATGGGCACCATCCTTACCGGGGGTGTTCCTTTCTATGTACCACTCCTAGAAGAAAAGGGGTTTTTGCCTGACCTAGAGGCTATACCTGCCGATGTTGCTCGCAAGGCCAAGATTATGTATGTGAATTACCCCAACAATCCAACTGGAGCAGTCGCTGACCTTTCGTTTTATCGTAAATTAGTGAAATGGGCCAAGCAAAACGATATCTTGATAGCTTCGGATCTGGCTTACAGTGAAATGAGTTATGACGGATACCGCGCTCCAAGCATTTTGGAGGTCAAGGGAGCCAAAGAGGTGGCTATAGAATTTCATTCACTGTCTAAATCATTTAACATGACAGGTTGGCGTATCGGAATGGCTGTTGGGAATGTTGATGCCATTGGTGCGCTGGGAACCATTAAGACGAATGTGGATTCAGGAATTTTTAAAGCAATTCAGGAAGCCGGCGTTGTTGCTTTGACGACGCCATGTCCTCAGATAGAAGAGATGAATAGCCTCTATGCAAAACGTCGCGATGTGCTCACGCAGGGACTTAATTCACTGGGCTGGAGCTTGCGCCCCATTCAAGCCACCTTCTATGTCTGGGCTCCTGTTCCAAAAGGCTATACTTCTGCAGAGTTCTGCACGAAACTTCTTGAAGAATGTGGTGTAATCGTGGTGCCCGGAAACGGCTATGGCTCCGAAGGAGAAGGATATTTTCGTTTGGCTCTTACGGAGTCCGAGGCTCGAATTTCCGAGGTTCTAGGTCGATTGAAAGAAAAAAATATTCAATACAAGTGAATGAACTTGAACACCGACTAGGCGTCCTCTTTTGCAACGAAGCCTTGCTTGCTCAAGCTTTGATGCACCGCTCAGGCGTTGACTCTTTAGCGGAAACTCCGCAGGACAATGAACGGCTGGAATTTCTGGGAGATGCCATTCTTAAACTGATCGTGACTGAATACCTTTATTTTCACTATCCTCTAAAGAATGAAGGAGAGCTTTCTCAGCTTCAGGCGATGCTCATTAGCGATAAGCTGTTATCAAGGAAAGCAAGAGAACTTAATCTTCAACAACATCTTGTCATCGGTGAAAATGAACGCCAACAAAATGAGCATGAGAATGACTCTTTGTTAGCTAATTCGTTAGAGGCTATTTTTGCCGCCTGTTATTTGGATCAAGGCCTGAGATGTGCAAAAGAGGTGATTCATCGGTTGTTTCAGACCGTTTTTGAGGGGACAGAAAACCTCGACTTTTTGACAGACTACAAGACAAGGCTTCAGGAATTCTCACAAGCCTGTGATGGCGAAAGACCCCTATACCAAGTGAGTCGAGAGGAGGGCTCAGACCATGAGAAGCAGTTTACTGTTGTTGTGACCGTTTCACTTAACGGGCAGATTTCTCAGCAGACAGGAACGGGTCGCACCAAAAAGGTAGCAGAGCAGGAGGCAGCAAGAAGTTTAATGAAAAGCCTCAGCCAATTTTCGTCCGAAATCGAGGGCTCCTGAAAGAGCGACCTCATCGGGATTCCACATGGCGCGGTAGCCACTTTCGGGGACGACCTGAAACCCGGCTCTGGCAAGCGATTCTGCGAGCAGGGCTACAGACTCGCCACTCCAGCCATAGCAACCAAAGGTTGCTGCCTTTTTATTCTTAAATCCAAGCCCGCGAATCTCTTCCAAGAGTCCCGCCATCGAGCTGAGAATTCCTTTGTTGATCGTGGAAGATCCTGCAACAAGTGCTTTTGAACGGAACACTTCTGTGACCACATCATTTTTGTCGCTGTTGGATGTATTAAACACCTTCACCGTAACATCAGGATCCCCTTCGCGTAGTCCCTTGGCGATGTTGTCGGCGAGGAGTCGTGTTCCGCCCCACATGGTGTCATAAATCACCGTGATCTGATTTTCCTGGTACTGGTTTGCCCATCGCTGGTAGTGCTCGACAATTTGCAAAGGGTGATCCCGCCAGATAACCCCATGGCTGGCGCAAATGAGGTCAACCGGAACCTTCATTGCGAGTATCTCCTTTATTTTCTTGTCCACCAACGCACTAAACGGGGTCAAAATATTGGCGTAGTACTTCATAGCCTCCCTCAGAAGCTCTGCCTGATTCACCTGATCGTTTACCATAAACTCCGTCGCGTAATGCTGGCCGAATGCGTCATTGCTAAAAAGGATTGCGTCTCCCGTTAGATAGGTGAACATCGTATCAGGCCAGTGAAGCATCGGAGCCTCGATAAAAACAAGTTCCTTTTCCCCTATGCTCAACTTGTCGCCAGTTTTGACGATACGGAAATTCCAATCCTGATGATAGTGCCCTTTAAGGGTTTTGATCGAATTTGCGGTACAGTAAATGGGCGTATCGGGGATGTGCCTCATGAGTTCGGGGAGAGCTCCGCAATGATCCGGCTCAGCATGGCTGGCAACAATATAGTCAATCTTCCTCAGATCCACAATTTGCCCTAGATTCGAGACGAATTCCTTGGCAAAGGGCGTCCATACCGTATCGATGAGTACCGTTTTTTCTTCCTGAATCAGGTAAGCGTTATAGCTCGATCCGTGATGGGTGGAATACTCGTTGCCATGAAAATGTCGAAGGTCCCAGTCTATCTTGCCGACCCAGGATACATTGTTTTTAATCGGAATATGGTTCATGTCAGACCCCTTTGTTGTTTATGCTTAGCTTCTCAGCTTGCAGTATAGAGGGTTTGAGAAGTGAAATCAATCATTCTCCCCTAGTGCTCAGGATTCCGTCAAAGTCGCCAGCTGATCAATGATGAGGACAGCTTGTAACCGATGAGTTTCTGGGGGATTAGTCCCGAATTCTGATAAGTTTAAGTT
>CAYHOI010000093.1:0-7195 GCA_964358175.1 uncultured Candidatus Marinamargulisbacteria bacterium
TTCTTTCTCTTGACCAGCGGTATCTTGAAGCTGTCCTCATCATTGATCAGCTGGCAACTTTGACGGAACCCTGATACCCAAGCGCTTGTTTATTGCGAAGCGTATTTTCAATAATGTCTTTCACCTGAACAGCTGAAAACGTGTAGGCAACAAAAATCAACATGCTGAGAAGAACTTTTGAACACATAATAATACGTTTATTGTACTGCATTTGCTGTGTTTTGGAATCAAAGTACGCTTTTTTTGAGCAGGGCAATGGGCGTACACCTCTATGTTCCCCTAAATTATCTAATTATACATAATCCAGAATCAAATAATTGAGGAAATACATAAAAACCCACTATACTATAGACCATGTCCCTGCTATCCCTTCTTTTTCCGCAAAAATGTGTCAGTTGTGGCACCCACTCGAAAGAACCGTTCTGTGAGGCTTGTCGGCCAAAATCTGTGGAGCCACTCGAATTCCAGAAGGGACGATGGTATCTCTACCCCTATGAAGGGCCCCTTCGCAAACTGATTCACTTTCATAAGTTTAGACAGCGTAGAGACTGGGCTAAAACGTACCTGACACCTATTCTTCCCCAAAAATGGCTTTCACAGTTTGATATCATTTTGCCTGTACCTTGTCATTGGGTACGGCTCCTTCAAAGAGGTTTTCATCATCTCAATGATATTTTTCGACCATGCCCCACCCTCAACGTTTCCCTTCTTAAACGAAAAAAATACACGGGGTACCTTCACAAAATGACGCGATCACAACGATTTCAGATTCTTAAAAATGCATTTACCCTTAGATGCCCTGAAACGCTTAGGGGTAAGTCGATTCTTGTCGTGGATGACATTTATACAACCGGTGCTACCTGTGTGGAGCTCACCAAAACGCTATCCAGTTGCTCTCCTCTATCTGTTACATGGCTCTTTCTTTCTCACGCAGGAATCAGTCGCTCTTCCTTGAAATCTCATGGTAAACTGCAGGAACAATGACGGCGAAACAAATCAAGCGATTCCTGAGTCAAAATCTCCTCAAGGTCAAGCAGCCAGCACAATACGTTGGCAATGAAATGAACGTCATGAAAAAGCCTTGGGCTCGATCACATACCAAGGTCTGTCTCCTTTATCCCGATCGTTACGAAGTGGGGATGAGTAATCTTGCCATTCAACTTTTCTATGACTTAATCAATCGCCACTCCTCGCATTTGCTCGAACGAGCCTTCATTCCTGATGACGATATGACCGCGCTTCTTCTTGCCCATCAGATCCCGCTGTTTTCACTGGAGAGCAAACGCCCTCTCACGGATTTTGATGTTTTGGCGATTTCAGTGTCAACAGAACTCAGCTATACCAATACGCTTCTCGCCATGGAGCTTTCTGGAATTGCGTTCCATGCCAAGCAAAGGCTGGCGAGCGACGAGATTCCTATTATTATCGCAGGGGGAGGCGGGGTAGCCAATCCTCTGCCCATGAGCCTTTTTTTTGATGGCTTTGTCATCGGAGATGGCGAAAATGTTCTCGAAGAAATTTGTGACATCATCTACGATCTGAAAATCAAAAAGGGCTTTGGGAAAATCGAGATCCTTACACGGCTTAATGAATTGGAATATCTCTATCTCCCCCTGTTCCATGATTCGAATAAAATCGTCAAACGTCACCACTTCAAGGATTTCGCTGCCAAACACTACCTCACCAAACCCCTGGTTCCGCTGCTCAAAGTGGTACATGATCGATTCAGCATTGAGATCATGAGAGGATGTCCCCGAAAATGTCGGTTTTGCCAAGCCTCCTATATGAGCAAGCCTATTCGCGTAAAACCGATGGAATCACTCACCGCTCAAGCACATGCCATCATAGAAAACACCGGATACGGCGAGCTCTCCCTGTCCTCCCTCAGCTCTAGTGACTATCCTCGGCTGGTTAAGCTTATTCAAGTCTTACAAGAGCATTGTGAGGCGCGGCAAGTGGTTCTTAGTTTGCCCTCTGTTCGCATGGATTCTCTTTCTGAAGACCTATCCATCATGACCAATAAGATTCGTCAGTCAGGCGTCACCTTAGCTCCGGAAGCCGGCAGTCAGTTTTTGAGAGACGTTCTGAGCAAGGACATTACCGAGGAGGATATTTTTCGCACCGTTCTCACAGCTGCGAAAAATAGCAAGAAGAGTATCAAGCTCTATGCCATGATCGGACTTCCGCGAGAAGAACAGGCCGACCTAGAAGCCCTTATCGATCTCGCCTATCGACTCATTGAGCACATCAAGCCTCTTAAAAATAAGCTGACGATTAATGTTTCCAATTTCGTCCCCAAGCCCTACACCCCGTTCCAATGGGTATCTCAGGCAGACATCCCTACGCTCACCACCAAACTCAATTATCTGAAAGCCAATCTGCGCCATCCTCAGCTCGAATTCAGATGGACAGATCCGCAAGTAAGCATTATCGAAGGTGCACTAAGTCGGGGTGACGAGAAAACCGGAGCTCTTATTTTGGCGGCTTATCAACAAGGTGCTCGTTTTGATGCGTGGTATGATCACTTCTCGTTTTCAAGCTGGCAAAAAGCAGCGCAGCAAATCGGGTTCGATCTGAACCAGCCACTGAAGCCCAAACCCACCGACGAACCTCTTCCCTGGGAATTCATTGATATGGGCATCCCTCGTGAGCGACTTCTTCAAGAGTACGAAGAATCGTTAGCGGTTAACCGCATGTCGTGACTCGTAAATTTGATTAATTATCTTATTTCAGCTATACTGCAAGGTATCCGTTAAAAAGAAAGGGTGTGAGAAAAATGGGATTTTGTTTGATAGCCGTTTTTGGGGTATTAGGGTTTGCGTATTTGATCTGGATTCTGGCAAACAAGGAGAATGGAACGCTAAAGCTCATCGGGCAGGTGATTTCGATTCTCTTAGTCGTTGCCATTATTCTGGCGGGAGTTTCCGGTAATTATCGGGGGCATTATTATGGTCATCCGATGAAGAGTGGTTGCATGATGAACACTCATCAAGGCATGGATATGAGGGAAAAGCACATGATGGACGTGAAAGATATGAAGAATATGATGCATGGGACTGAAGGCAAAGAATCCTCTCCTGAGAAAAAGTAGACACACGTAAACTGACTGCAAAGGGCGAATCTGTCAGGGGTTTCGCCCTTTTGATTTGGGGTTATTCCTCGCCAATCACCAACCAGTCCATGCTCTTATTGCCTTTCGTTTTGATGGTTTCAATGATTTCAAGTGCCTTCTCTTTTACGTCATGGGTTAGATTCGGATTTGCCAGAAAGGTTCTACGATAGAGGATATATTTTTCACCAATACGCTCGATGGCATTATAATGAACATCCTCAAATTCATTACGCAACAGGCGTACATGCTCTTCTAAAAACCCATACGTGTCTTTGTCCCAATTTACAGCCAGCTGATCCAGGAAGGGCTTGGATAAATGGACGGTATCCGCTACAGGCTCAATCTCTACCGTAGTTGTTCGTCTACGAACTTGTCCCAAACTATCCCGTTGAACCCAGCGAACGGTGATGGTTTGAATGCCGGTTGTTTTATTAGTCACAATGCCTTTATGGGGGCTGTATGGGCTATCGCCAATCATACTGTCGACAATGGCAATGGCGTATGGCTGATCAGGAGAAAAAAGTAAGTCCTGGAAGGTCAGTGTTTTCCCCGGCTGATATCCGGCGACTTTGAGAGCCTGTATTTCCTTTTTGTAATAAGGTATCGCGTCCAGTTTTACCTCTTCTTGCGTCTTTTGGTTAAGCTTGTTCAGTTTCGCTTTTGCAACATCTTCATTTTTATCTAAAATTGCCAAGAACTTTGAGTTAAACTCCTTATCGTCTGGATTGAGGTCAAAGATTTTGGACTCCAATTCATAGGGAAGCACATATAAATCAGAAATAATTTTTGTGATACCCACATTTCCCAATGCATGGGAAATGGTCATGCCCTGAACCGCTTCAGCTAACGCGGCGTATCCCGCGTTTATAAAAAGAGTAGGTTCCCCTAGACTGTTGTAATGAACTCCCACCATGGCGTTCGGATCATAAGTTCCGGAATTCACGAAAGCACGATTGAATTGAACAGGGCTGTTTGCGATGTCGCAACTGGGATTTTGCTAATTTTCAGCATATCTACCCACAAGCAACCTTATTAACCACGAACCCCGCTGACTTTAGCAGCTGCGCGGACTCCATGATATACTCATAGAAAAGGTTCCAATTGGCTGACAGGATGTCCACCACTCTGAACAAACAGGGTTGCTGATAAGTAGTTTGCCTAGCTCAGTCCTGCTAAGTGAGCGTCCTTCGCCATAGCTCAGGACCCAAGACGAAGCAAAACCGTAAATCAATTTTAGTAGAGTATAAAAGCATTCGAAGTGGCAAGAAAAAGTGGCCCTTTACCTGTTGAACTAAGGCTCGCTTCGCTCTAACCCCCAAATATTTTTGACATATTCTTCGATGCTGCGATCACTGGAAAAGTAACCCATGCGTGCGATGTTGAGGAGCGACCTCCTGCCCCAAGCTATAGGGTCACGGTAAAGGGTGTTTATTTTATCGTGAGCACCTTTGTATGCCATAAGGTCGGCTATCACAAAGTAGGGGTCATTATTGTCTATTAAACCAGTAGCAATTTCCCTTAGTACTTCTTGTTCTTTGCGATCAGTTGTTAAACTATAATCGGGACTTGCCCCGAGTTCACCTAGAGGTGCCTTCCTAACCGCATCCCTTTCGGCCCGGTACTTGTTTAATTTGTCATCACCCTCTTTTCCCAAAAGCTGAAAGACTACCTCACGAATAGCCATATTTTTTTCTATGTAGTCCTCCCACACTTTATAGGTTCCCTTTTTCTTGTGTTCGGCTACTTCTTCAGCGGTAAGACCAAATATAAACATATTCTCTGCTCCGATTTGCTTTTCCATTTCTACAATAGCGCCATCTAGGGTTCCAATAGTAAGGGCTCCATTTAGCGCAAACTTCATATTTCCTGTTCCAGATGCTTCGAGCCCAGCGGTTGAAATCTGTTCGCTAACCTCGGCGGCGGCAAAGATGCCCGCAGCCTTTGAAACATTGTAGTCTTCAATAAAGACGATTTTAAGTCGACCGTCTATCTCGGGGTCTGTATTTAGTTTCTTTGCTAATATATTTATGAGTTGGATGATATTTTTTGCCATACGGTAACCCGGGGCAGCTTTGGCCCCAAACATAAAAGTAATGGGTTCAAAATGTTCCTTAAGCGGGTTGGCTTTGAGTTCGTTATAAAGCATGAGGATATGAAGGGCATTCATGAGTTGGCGTTTATACTCATGAAGTCGTTTAACTTGAACATCAAAAATAGAGCGTGGGTTCATGTGGGTTTTATGAAGCTGTTTGCCATTACTATCTTTTACAGGGTTTTGATCCGAAATAATGTCCACTAGCTTTTTTTTGTTTACATACTTGATATGGTTAAGCATAAGAATGGAGGCTTCATCGTTAACAAAGGCCTCCAACTTTGTTAACTCGCTTAAGTCTGTAATCCATCCATCGCCAATTCGGTTAGTGATAAAATCAGCTAAGGCTGGATTTGCCTGTAATAGCCATCGCCGAGGGGTAACACCATTGGTGACATTGATATATTTGCCAGGATATAGTTCAACAAAGAGTTTAAATATATGGTCTTGAAGGATTTGCGAGTGGAGGGCAGAGACCCCGTTTACCTTAGAGCTTCCAATAATAGCCAAATGGGCCATCCGAACAACACCAGCCTGATTCTGAGAAGGGTCATGTATGATTGACAGCTCCGGCCATAGTTTGGAATACTTATTCGGCGTGCTAGCGCATGATGTCATAAACTTTAATCGAAAAGCCTCGTTTATTTCTTCGATAATCTCAAATTGACGGGGAAGCAAATGCTTCATCATCTCCACACTCCACGTTTCAAGTGCCTCAGGAAGAACGGTGTGATTTGTGTAATTTACGCTAGCCGTTGTAATTTCCCACGCCTTTTCCCAAGACAGATCGTGCTCATCAATAAGAATACGCATCAACTCGGGGACAATGAGACTGGGGTGCGTGTCATTAATTTGCAGCACTGCCTTGCTTGCGAACACATCAAAATTATCATGGCTTTTCTTGTAATTAGCCACAATATCTTGAAGGCTTGCAGAGACAAGGAGGAACTGCTGCTTTAGGCGAATCTCTTTCCCCTGTCTTTTTTCATCATTGGGATAAAGCACCGCAGTAATAGCTGCTATTTCAGAGCTTTTCACTTTACCAAGAGCTTCTTCATACTCACCATCATTAAACTTTTTTAAGTTAAATGTAGTATGTGGTTGATGAGCCGCACTCCATAATCGAACCGTGTTTACCGTTGGGTTTTTGCCTTTTCTTGCATAGCCAACGATGGGCATGTCATAAGGGGTTGCCTGAATGTCCTGTCCCCCGATGGTGACGCTACGACCGCGTTTGCCTTCATTGGTCAGGTGGTGAACTTTCCCCCAGAACTTGATTGGTCTGGCATCGTCTTCTTTCATAACAACCCAAGTATTCGTGTCTGGGAACCAATGGTCGGGCGTCTCAACCTGTTTGCCGCCCTCGATACTTTGTTTAAACATTCCGTAAGCATAAAGTAACCCGTAACCTGTGGCGGGGTAATTGAGTGTTGCGAGCGAGTCTAAATAGCAGGCTGCAAGTCGCCCAAGACCGCCATTACCAAGCCCAGCATCCATTTCAAGCTGCTCAACTTCGTTTATATCAAGTCCCAATTTAGTCAATACCGTACTGATCTCCGTTCTGGCGCCCAGATTTATCAGATTGTTGCCTAATGCACGGCCCATTAGAAATTCTAAGGAAAAATAGCATACCCGCTTTAGGTCCGTCTTATCATGTCGCTGGGCGGCCTTTTGCCAGTGAACCATAATTAAATCACGGACAGCCAGTGATATCGCCTGATGAACCTTAGTTTTTGACAGATTCTTCAAGTCAGTTTGAGAGTCTATGAATTGCCCGAGGGTAAATTGAAGGTGATGTCGAATATGCGCTTCGAAAGAAGGAAATATGGAGCGAATTCGGCTTTCAGCTATAAGTTTCTTTTTCATAGGACTAGCCTTTCTTTTATATCGTCTTGATCACGTTGTCGAGACGCTGTCTCGAGCTTTGGCTCGATATGATATGACTCAACTGACTTCTCATATTTCAAGTAGTCGAGGACTACGCCCTCGAG
>CAYHOI010000094.1:0-7156 GCA_964358175.1 uncultured Candidatus Marinamargulisbacteria bacterium
ATTGCGTACCAATTTCCAACTGAAAAAAATGACCAGCTTCTCAAAGTTAGTACATCTAAACTCAATTTGGCGAAACTATATAGTTATTCTCCTGATGATATTGTTGAAACGTGTACCGATTTGAAACATCCGCTTGATCAATTAGATAAAATTAGTCCTGTCATTGACATAAAAGAAATCAAAGAAGAATCGCCTATTTACTACATTTACCAGCTCCTTTTGCTCGTGGGACTCATTCCTTATCGTTGGAGAATTTATCAAACAAAATATTATGGAAAAACAGTCGAGGAAATCGCTGAAATGAAACTGGGCGCGGATGAAAGCAGAGCCTTGCAACAACAACGAGGGATATACGGTATTTTCCGAACTATATTCCTAAAACGTATGGAGTCTTCTATCAGTTCAATTCAGGCCTCATTACGCTCATACAAAGAGAAGCTAGTTCTTTTTCAAGAAGGTGTTAAACAACGAAAAATCATAGGATTGAAAGACATGGATGCTATTCGCGAACTCTTGAAGCGTGAAGATGCTGAAATATTAGAAGATGACGACGACCAGGAAGCGTCTGATATTCTAGATGTTCTTGATGATAAAAAATACAACATTCCGGCTCTTGAACTGGATATCGAAAGAGACTTAGACATTATCGATGTCTTACTAAAGCAGCTAAATTGTTTTGAAGGAGAAGACCCAAAACTTCTGAAACTGATAGAGCAGATTCAGATTTTACACAAACAAGGGACAAACAACCGAAAAGTCCTTGTCTTTTCCTATTACGCAGACACCATCAACTATCTTGCAAAGAATATGAGCAAACTCTCAAATGATCTTATCAATGAACAAAATAGTGCTTTTTTGTCGACCAGCAACCGAGCCGATGCCGAGAACTTAGCTTGTCGATTCTCGCCCAAGTCCAAGAATTACACATTTGATCAAGGTCCGGAAATCACCTATTTATTCAGTACTGATATTTTGTCTGAAGGTCAGAATTTGCAGGATTGCGGTATTATCATCAATTACGACCTTCACTGGAATCCTGTTCGGATGATTCAACGAAACGGACGTATCAATCGGCTTGGCTCTGTTTTTCATGATGTCTATGTTTACAATATGAAACCGGAAATGAAGTTAGAATCCTATCTTCTACTGGTTAAACGCCTTGAAAACAAGATTAACATGATTAAATTCGCGATAGGCACCGATCAAACAGTTCTGGGTGAAGCCGCAAATCCAATGGAGTTTATTGAAAGCATCGAAGACCTTTACAGTTCTGACGAAAAGAAACGCATGGACGCAATGACTCAGCTTGAAGTCGCGGGAGACTTTCTGCTGGCTGAGGATGACTTCATTCTCGATCTCAAGAAATTTAATGCTTCCAGTAATGACAAATACAAACAACTGATCTACAACATTCCAAAAGGTAAGTGGGGGTGTATGCCAAGTTTATGTCAGGATAATGATCATGATGTATTTGTATTGAGCCATTTGTATAAAGAGAAAATGACGCTTTCATCACAGTTTATTTCCGTTAATCGACGTGACCTTATCGTAAGCGTTGTTTCTCATCTTCATGCCCTGAACTGTTTAAAAACAAATTCCGATGATAATCAGCGAATCCAAGATAAAATCATGGATAAACAACTGGTTATTACGAAAGCTGAAGCAATCGACAGCTACGCATCAGGACACTATGAAGAAATCACTTTAAAAGGCCAGCAGAAACAAATCATGGAGATTCTTGTCGAATACCATTATCCATTTGAGACCATACGCCAAGTTCGGGACAGTTTCCAGACGACCAATTTCCTATATAAAAAAGATATCGATATGCTCTTGCGACAGATTATCAAAATTAGAAAAGAAAACAAGAACTTCCAGCCATACCTTGCCAAACTCATTCAAATCGCTCAGTCCATAGCCGAAGACAAAGCGGATGTGATTCTACCGACACATGTTAAACCTGTTCTATACTATGTTCGAGAGAATAAATAACAAAGGAGAATACTTATGGCAATGAGAGTCTATACCGATACGTCAGTGTTTGGGGGGTGCTTTGAACCTGAGTTTAGGGAATGGTCGTGCAGGTTAATGGAAGAACTCTAATGGAGGTGGTATCATGAAAAAAACAAAGATTAGTCATCAAGTAGATGCTGTTAAGATGATGAGAACTCTGCGAACCAGTCTTTTTAATACTTACTTAAAGAACCCTGAGTTAATGAGAAAAGATTTAGAATCAGTTCGAACGCAGTACCATTTCAAATAGGGATGCTCTCTACATCGCTAAATCTCGTAGATAAAGCCATCCAGGATTCTTATCAAAGACCTGGCTTTAAGTCGGTTCAGGCAATCATCAGACAGATCATTGAGCTATTTGGTGTAACCGACACCCCGTTTCGGCTAGCGGCTTTTGAACGGCTTACAAAAAATAAAAGCTGGGTTGAAGATGCCCCAGGATTCGGTGACGGACGCAAAGCCAGTTATGTTGTTGCAGAAAACAACAACAAAAACTTGGATTTCAAGGCATTTATTGTGTCTAGTCCGACAAAACGAACCATCTTTAATCTGATGATGCTCTCTCCCAATTTCGAGGATGAAACCTATTATCAAGATAAAAATATCGGAATCGACTTCATTATTCCTAAGTCCCTCGACCGAGTCATTGTCGTTCTGAGCAATCAATACAAGATCAGGACGATGGAACTTTATAAAGAACTAAGACCCACCCAATATAAGATTTTTTCTGAGTTGTGGCTTCGTACATTTGACTTTAATAATAAAGCCCAGACACACAAATTGTTATGGGATAGCTTTGATATACATGAACTCAATAAAGAGTTTTACAAGAAAATTGCGGAATTATTTGTTGAATGTAAGCAAAACCTTGTTAAACTTGGAAGGCTGGATGACCGAAAAGCGGCTCAGTTCACGACGCGGCTGATAGGCCGACTTATCTTTTGCAAATTCCTTGATGTTAAAGAACTCATTTCACCCGGGCAAAAATACTTCGACATCGGAAACCAAGAGTCCACGAATTATTATCGCGAGAAATTAGAAAAACTATTCTTTCGAACCCTCAACACGCCTATTGATGAGCGTAAAACAACGCTAATGGATACGTCCATCGATACACAGACCCCGTATCTTAACGGCGGACTCTTTGAATATAAGGCCGATGATCTGTATGACCCAGATTACCCCATCAACCCTCAGCTTTCTTTTCCGCCGGATTTTTTCCAACGGTTTTATGTGTTTTTGAACAGCTATCATTTCACAACTGACGAGAGTACTGCTGATTTTGAGCAAGTCGCGATTGATCCTGAGATGCTGGGACGAATCTTTGAAAACCTACTTGCAGAACAATCAGAAGAGAGTGGTGAACAAGCACGAAAAGCCAAAGGGGCATACTATACGCCTCGCGAAATTGTGGATTATATGTGCCGCCAAAGCTTGAGGTATTATTTGGAATCAAAGCTTGAATCGTTGGCTCAGAAAGACCGACTGTTAAATATCCTCTTTGAAAAGAGAGAGATGAACTATGAGGACGATGAAAAAAAGCTATTACGAGACAACAAATCTCTAATTACCGATGCCTTAGACAAAGCTAAAATTCTTGATCCGGCTTGTGGATCAGGGGCTTTCCCGATGGGAATGCTTCATATCATCCTCGAAATGTACGAGAAATGCGATAATCGACTTGATCCCTACAAAACTAAAGTGGATATCGTCCACAATAACCTTTACGGGGTCGATATTGAACCGATGGCGGTTGAGATTTCTAGGCTGCGGGCATGGCTCTCGCTCATCATCGATGAACGAATTAATCCCCGAGAACCAAATATGGGGATTGCACCGCTGCCCAACCTGGACTTCAAGTTCGTTTGTGCTAATACGCTGATTAAAGCACCTGAGAATAATAAAAAGCGCGACGATCAGTTATTTCAGCTCGATAGTTCAGACTTCTTTGATCGTTTCGAGAAACTGGTTTCGGACTACTTCGCTGAGCATGATGCAACCCAAAAAGGACAACAAAAAAAGAAGATTGAGCAATTGATTGACGAAAAAGTCAAAGAGAAGTGGGACGCATTAATGGATTTAAGCACCTATGCTGGGAAAAAACATAAGGCTCTCGAAGATAAAAACAAAAAGCTGATCGATCTGCATTCGTATGAAATGAGTACGTGGGAAAGTTACAAGAATATCTTTAAAAATGAACCGGTTCGTTTTTTTGAGATCAAATATTTCTTCCCTGATGTTAAAGGTGGCTTTGATATTGTTATTGGGAATCCTCCGTATGGGGCTGATATTGATAAAGTATTGTTAAAGCGAATTGCCTCTAGGCTAATCGGGAAAGTTAGCAAAAATAGTGCTTCGCTATTTATAAATATCGCTCAATTTAATTTAATTAACTCAAGGGGAACACTGAGTTTTATTGTCCCAAAGTCATTGCTTTATTCTGAATCTTGGTTTAGTACGGTTCTTAATCTTCTTTCGAATACCCATGTTTTAGTTGATGTTGAGAAAGCATTCGATGACGTGAAGCTTGAGCAAATAGTTTTTATTTACTCGAAGTGTTATGCGTCTGATTCATACAGGGCTATGAAATTTATAAATAATATTTTTATTAGAACAACACCCATTAATAAAAGCATTGTAACCCAGTATAAAGCATGGCTCTGTGATGTTTCTGCAGAAGATCTTGAGGTTGCATCAAAAATGCTTAGTAAAAGCAAAAAACGTTTTGGCGAAATTTCGATAACAAAACGTGGTGTTGGCCTCCAAAAGTTTTTAAAAAACACAGGGGATTTCCCCGTTGTGGGCGGGAAAAATATTGGAAAATACTCGGTTGCCAATGTTAAGGGGTTTTTGTCTCAGGCCGATGTGCAATCACACAAGAAAAAACTAGAGCATATGCAGCAACCCAAAATAATAAGCCAAGATATTATTGCACATATACAAAGCCCCATCCCCCACATACAAATTGCAAGTTATTTTGATAGTATTGGCGAAATCTATTCTGTCGATACAGTTCAAAATACCATTATAACCGACTCGACTTATGACTATCGCTTAATACTAGCTCTTCTAAATTCAAAAATAACTAACTGGTATGTGTATAAATTTATTTATTGTTCTGCTATTAGAACCATGCATTTTGATAGTTACTATATTGGGAAAATATTAATCCCCCTTTATTCAAACAACAATTCAATCATTGCACTTGTTGACCAAATCCTTTCAGCGAAAAAGGCTGATCCAAAATCCGATACATCCGCACTCGAAGCCGAAATCGACAAGCTTGTTTATCAGCTCTATGGATTGACTGACGATGAGATAGCGATTGTAGAGGGGAGTGCGAAGTGAATAAATCAAAAAAATGGGCTGACGTTAGGAGTATTGCTAACTCGTTTGTACAGGTATCGGCACTTTACTCCATGATATTTGCCAGTATTATTCTCGTGATGAATCCTTTTTCTCCTGAGCAAATTGCTACAGTATCTGGAACATATTGGGACTTTAATATGGCGTTGTTAACAACACTTTCTTTGCAGTCAGCAAACAACCAAATAGCAATAAGCCTAATCTTGTTTTCGTTCATTTTACAATTGACGAAGCTAACCTTCCTTACAAAAACATGGGATGATGTTCTCAAAACTAACCTAATAGGCATAATGTTGGCACTGATAGTTTGTTCAAGCATCGTTTATCCTCTCTTTTTGATGAGAGACTCGATTTCCAAACAATTGGCGACAAAAGCTGAAATCATTCTTAAAGAGAGGGCTGCTGTAAATAAGAAATGAATAGACCTTGTGTAAGTAGTAAAGAATGTCCCAAGAAAAATGAGGCTGGAAATTGCCTTGTCCCCGCCTCTGATGGTTTATTGGCACAATGTGTTGGGGACTGGTGCCAAGAAAAATACTTCTTTCTACTAAGTTACTTGAAAGCTTCCCGACAGGCTCGAAAGAAATTCGCAGATAAAGGTAATGCCGTCTATATCGATTTGTTCTCAGGAAATGGGCTATGTGTCATACAGCGCAAGAATTCTGAGATTGATAATGGGTGCATACAAGTTCTTAACCTAAAAGAAAATCGATTTACTAATCATTTCTTAATGGATATCTCTGAGGATAATATTTCAATGCTTGAACAAAGACTTGATGGGCGAAAAGATTTCCAGTGTATACATGGGAACTCAAATGAATCAGTAAATACCTTGGTCGATAAGTTAAAGAAAACAGATTACAAATATCATTTTGCATTTATTGACCCATTTGCCCCAAGAGCACTTAAATTTAGTACGATAAAAAAATTGGCTGAGTTGCCAAGGATGGATATGATGATTCATTTCCCAATTGGGTCGATCAAACGGAATCTCCAAACTTGGATTGATGCATCTGGAGACACAATTCTGGATTCATTTTTAGGGACATCAAAGTGGAGAGATGTTGTAAAAGCAGATACAGACGACGATGCCATAAAACTTCTAGGAATCTTTAAAGACCAACTCGTACTTGCTGGTTATCCCGAGGAGAATTTGTACGCTTTTTCAGATACTGATAAGTCTTCTGTGGTTCAGCTTGCGAAAATTAGAAATTCAAGGAATGCACCGCTCTATTATTTGATTCTCGTATCAAGACATTCTTTGGGCAAGAAAATGTGGGACAGTGTCCTGAAATATTTGCCTTCCGGGCAGAAGAGGTTGTTTTAGCGTGGCTACTCAATCGAAAATCGAATGGACCCAGTCAACGTGGAACCCTGTTACGGGCTGCACAAAGATCAGCGCAGGCTGTAAAAATTGCTATGCGGAGCGAATGGCGAAACGCCTTTGCTTAATGGGTCAACCGAATTACAGGAATGGTTTCGACGTAACCTTCCATGAGCACTCCCTCAACTTGCCACTATCCTGGAAAAAACCCCAGACCATTTTTGTAAATTCCATGAGCGACCTATTTCATGAGGACATTCCTCTTGAAGTCATCCAAAAAATATTCAAAGTCATGAAAGAGGCTTCATGGCATACGTTTCAGGTGCTTACGAAACGTGCTGACCGCTTACGGGAATTGCATCATCAGTTAGACTGGGGCCCTAATATTTGGATGGGGGTTTCTGTTGAAGATCAACAAAACAGGAAACGAATTGATGCTCTTCGAGAGGTTCC
>CAYHOI010000095.1:0-7080 GCA_964358175.1 uncultured Candidatus Marinamargulisbacteria bacterium
AACCCATCTTTTTTGATTCATCAAATTCCGCAGAGCCAGAGTGTTTTCGATTACAGTTATGTTAAACTTAGTATTGTGGATACACGACAACACTTGGTTCTAATTGTAGATGGCAAAAAAATTGAAGATAAAACAGCTGATGTTGTTTCTTGCAGGCTAAGCAATAATCGCTATTTTATTAAATATGAAAACGGGGCAAAAGAATATCCATATAGTAGATTAAGAGTTGTCTATATCATAAACCCTCGAACCATTAATATCTCAGATAAAGATGTGTTCATTGACGGCGTATATCAGTCTAACCTTGTCGAACTTCTCCAATTTAACAATTACTTCAAAGCTTTCTATAGCGATAACTCTGAGATAGTTGGCAAAAGTTCCGAGGTAAGAGTAACAGAATCAGGCCTTAAGAGAGCGGAGGCGAAGCAATGCTTCAACTATCTGAAGAAACTCTCTGAAGTCCTTAAGATTAATAACACTGAGGAAGATGGACAACCATGTAAGGAGCTTGAGCAGGACTCTTTTCTAAAGAAGGAATATAGCAAGATAGAATATGTTCCTAATGATAGTTTTTTTGCTTCATATTTGAACAATCGACCCATAACTAAAACTACATGGAACGACAAAATAATATTCCCGTTTGGATTCAACATTAGCCAAAAAGAGTCTGTTAACAAAGCCCTAAATCATAATGGCAGCATAATTGAAGGTCCGCCGGGAACTGGAAAAACTCAAACGATTTTAAATATTATTTGTAATGCAGTTCTGGGAAATAAAACCGTTGCGGTTGTTTCTAACAACAACTCTGCGATCGAAAATGTTTTAGAAAAGCTTGTCGCACACGACCTTGGCTTTATCGCTGCTTTATTGGGGAAAAACGATAATGTCAAAGGTTTTATGTCAACACAGGGTTCTTCATATCCAGACTTTAGTGGATGGAGTATTCTTTATAGCCAACATAGAATAATGTTGAAGGAGATTGATACGCTGGAAAAGGTTCTAGACGAGCTATTGGATTTAAGAAACAAGCTAGCCATCTTAAAACATAGGGAATCTGCTCTTTTGACAGAGCAACAGTATTTCTTGGATTACTATTCGACTCAGGATTTCAATGTCGATTTACCCAAAAGAATATTCAGATTTTCAACAGATAAACTAGACAGTCTGATTACCGATTTGGATATATTAATACAGCGAAATCGATTAACTAATGTCACTTCGAGATTCTTTCTCTTTTTTAAATACAGGATATTTAACATTCAACTAATATCAAAGGCTCCTTCCGCGGCACTCTTCATTATGAAAAAAATGTTTTACGAACTATCCATAAATACAACCCGCACTGAAATAAAAAAAATTGAACTTCAGTTGGAGAATACCCGCTTTGAAAGCCTGATTAAAGATTATACGGAGAAAGCGATGAGGCTATTCAAAGCTAAACTGGCGGATAAATACCCCTCAACCCCAAAATTTTTTAATGCTAGTAGTTATTTAAGAAACTTTGACGACTTTACCAAGCAATACCCAGTTATTCTAAGCACCACGTATTCAATAAGGAAATGCAAGCCAGACAACTTCTTGTTTGATTATGTGATTATTGATGAATCTTCTCAAGCTGATATCGTTACGGGAGGACTTTCACTATCAAGCGGAAAAAACGTCGTTGTCGTTGGAGATAGGAAACAGCTACCACAAATTGTAACGTCTGATGATAAACGTATCATAGATGAAATCTTTAAGAATTATACTTTGTCGGAGGCTTACGGTTATGTGCAACACAGTTTTCTATCGTCAATAGATGCCTTATTTAAGGGGTCGATTCCAAAGACACTTCTCAGAGAGCACTATCGTTGTCACCCTCAAATCATAGGATTTTGTAATGAGAAGTTCTACAACAATGAATTAATTATTTTAACTGAGGGAACTCGCGATGATGACTCTCTATATATATTCCGAACTGCCCCTGGAAATCATGCACGTGAAAAAACAGACGGAATGAACAGAAGTCTCGTTAATCATAGAGAAATAGAGGTAATTTCGAATGAAGTCTTTGATGCTATTTTTGCATCAGAATCTCCGTCCAGTGTAGGAATAGTCTCTCCTTACCGTGCTCAAGTAAATGAATTCAAGAGGCGTAATTTGCCTCCGGGGGTTGAGGCAGATACAATCTACAAGTTTCAGGGGAGAGATAAAGATGTCATAATAATGACTACCGTTGCAAATAAATCGAATAGTTTTGTCGATAATCCCAACTTAATAAATGTAGCTGTTTCACGAGCCGTTTCCAAGTTTATTATTGTTGTATCTAGCAACTTTCTGCCACAGCACGGGACGAATATAGGGGATCTTCTCCGATATATCCAATACCATGCAAAAAGTGAAAATATTATTGATAGCGAGATCGTTTCTGTTTTTGACCTTTTATATAGTAGCCATTCGGAAAGATTAAAGAAAATACTTCCGAGACTGAAAAAGGTGTCGAAATATAACTCTGAGAACATCATGAACGATGTTATTGAAAGGGTGCTTAGTACTGAAAACAACTTATGTTTTAGACACGCCCTCCATGTCCCGTTAAGAACAATAATACGCCCATCGACTTTTAGTAATATGACTGAAGAAGAACTTGAATATGTAAATCAAAGCTATACGCATGTGGACTTTTTAATTTTCAACAAAATGGATAAAAGCCCTGTTTTGGTTGTTGAGGTCGATGGCGTTGCCTTTCATGAAGACAATGACAATCAAAAACACAGGGATGAACTAAAGGACTCTATTTTAGAGAAGAGCAATTTGCCCATTCTTAGAGTGAAAACAGATGAGACTGTTACTGAAGAGAGTTTCAGTAATAAACTCCAAGAGATTAGAGCTCTTGCTTCGTAATCCTTCAGACAAAGCAGACCAGCGTATCTTTGGAAAATGAATCCGTTACTATCGGATTTTACCCCCTTGCAAGTTGAGCTAACATTTACTACCCATTAGGATTAGCGGCTGTTTTTGCGTACAAAATGTAGCCAGTAATATATCTTAGCTTATTGTTTACATATATTTATTCATGTGATATATTATTTATTAGAGGTAGCCACTATGTACGTCGAAGAAATAAAAAACAAGCAAAAGAATAAAACATATGTAACGGTCTTAATTCGTGAGACCTATCGCAAGGCGGGGAAGGTATTGCACCGAACCTTGGCCAATATCAGCAAACTACCCCGACCCACGATAGAGCAAATCAAAAGAATTATTACCCGAGAAACCGTTTATGCCTTGGATCGGAAGTCCATCAAGGTGGAAGAGGCTCGGGAGTATGGTGCGGTTTATGCCCTGTGGCAGATAGCGAAAGCCCTACAGCTGGATACGATGATCTATTCCCGTTCTGAACAGTGGCGTAAGGATGTACTGGCGATGATTGTGGGGCGAATCGTGTATCAGGGCAGCAAACTTTCTCTGACGAATCTGTACGACACCACCGCCTTATGGGAGCTGGCCGGTCATGAGCGTGGAATTCGACCTGACGTTGAGACGCATTGCTATGAACCCTTAGATCGGCTCCTTGAGCGACAGTCTGCGATACAAAAAGCATTAGCCAAGAAACATCTGCAAGAGGGTTGCATGATTTTGTATGATATTACCTCCAGCTACGTTGAGGGAGACTACGCGAACAGTGAACTGGTGGCGTATGGATATAATCGGGATGGCAAACGTGGCCATGAGCAAATTGTGATAGGGTTATTAACCAACCAAGAAGGCTGTCCGGTGGCTGTTGAGGTTTTCAAGGGAAATACGTCCGATCAAACAACGGTTCTAGGGCAAGCGAAGAAAGTTGCCGAGGATTATGGGGTGAAGTCGGTGGTCTTTGCGGGAGATCGGGGGATGTTAACGCCGAAGCGAATTGATGAAGTCACGGAATTAGGATACAAGACGCTGACGGCTTTAACCCATCCGAAAATTCGGGCATTACTGGAAAAAAAGGTCATCCAGCTGGGGTTATTTGACGAAAAAAAATTAGCGGAAGTCCGCGATCCTGATCAACCGAATCTTCGGTATGTACTCTCCAAGAATCCGATCCTTGCGGAGGAGGCGACAACCACACGCCAAGCCTTGATTTCAAAAACAACGGAGGCTTTTGAAACGCTCAAAACCAGAAAAAAGAAGCGAACCGACCAAGAGCTGGATGCCGCTGTTGGCAAGATTCTTGGGCGATACAAGGTTGGTAAGTTCTTTGAATGGAAGATTGTCCAGGGCAACCTTGAATTTAGCCTTAAGGCCGAAAAGATTGAGGAAGAAAAGGGGCTGGATGGGTGCTACATTATTCGCACCGATGTTGATGCCTCAGAGCTGAACACCACGGAAGTGCGACAAAGCTACAAGCAACTGGCGCAGGTGGAGAAGGCCTTTCGTAACCTGAAAACAGTATCGCTGGAGATGCGCCCCATCTACCATCATAATGATGACCGAATTCGTGCTCATATCTTTCTTTGTATGCTGGCTTATTATGTGCAGTGGCATATGGTGAAACAATTACAGCCACTCTTTGAGTCAGATGGAAAGGGCAAAAACCGACGCTGGAGCCTTGATATCGTCCTCAACCAACTCAAGGCCATTCGGAAAACAGTTTGCACGATTGAGAAAGTTCCGCTGGATATCGTTTCAACCCCCTCATCCGTTCAGCAGAAAATCCTCGACCTCCTCAACGTTTCTCTGTAGCCAGAACGTGAAATCCATTTTCGGCCTCCTAGCCAGCGTCGCTACTGGCTTACAGCTCATGGCCTAGGGGGTAAAATCCGTAAAAAGTGCTAACAATTAATGGGAGCCAGTATAACTCGAGCACCCTCCGCAACCTCTCGCCATGACTGGGTTCGCGAAAACAGATCGCCTCAAAAAAGTTATTGCGAACGCATTTCAGGGTAATCAGGTTCGAAAGAAAATACCAGTTGGTGCCGCGAAGAGGACTCGAACCTCCATGCCCATACGGGCACTAGCTCCTGAAGCTAGCGTGTCTACCAATTCCACCATCGCGGCAAATCACACTGCAATAGTATAAAGCGAAAAGGCATTTTTGTACCATGAGACTTTTACGAAGCAGCAATTCTAATGATCCCTGTTTTCGCTCTTGCTACGATTTCCGCTGACCCGAAAGACTACTAGTTGTAGTCACTTCTGGCTGAATACTCTTCTTAACGGACTGATGGCGAGTGATGATATCAGGTGTTCCGCGTTTTTGGATGATTTGAAGATGATTGCTTTCTGTTAGCAAGATTTTATTTTGAAGGGACTTTCTGATCTGGCGTAATCGATCCAAGTACATCTGGGCCATTTTCTGTCTTGTCGTCTGATAATTCTGGGTCATGCTCAGAACCATCTTTTCGGCTTTCTCACGCTCGGAGTTAATCTCTTCACGAAGAAGATGACTTTCTTCACGTAATTTCTCCAGCGCAACTGTCTCTTGGGAGAGCCTCTCCTTGACGTCTACCCTAAAGTTTTTGGCTTCCTCTATCGCTACTTGCTTAATTTCCTTTGCCTCAGACTCACTCTGACTCTTGATGGAGTGGGCTTCCTTTTCGGCCTTTTTGAGAAGATCATCGCGCTGACGGCAGGACTGATCACGAACAGATTCCAGATTTACCCGCATCTCGTTTACCATGAGATCCATCCAGTCAGATTTTTTGGAGATCTCCAAGATATTTTCCTGGTGTTCCTTTTCTATTTGAGCCCTAGCAGACTGGATAATTTGCTCAGCATCTTGTGAAGATTTATCGAGTATCTTTCGTGAAATTTCTTCGGTACGTTGTTCGAGAGCTTTGTTTTGGGACATCGCTTGATCTCTCATTGCTTGAACATCTGCAACTGCAAGCTCCCGAATCTGGGTGGCCTCTTGTGCCGCTTGTTCTCGTGTTTGTCTTAGCAATCCTTCGCGATCACGAAGTGCCATTTGATGGATGACCTCGGCTTGCTCGCGAGCATTTTGAACAAGTAAAGCTGCCTCATTGTTTGCGCTTTCCCAACGCTGTGAATATCTGCTTTCCATCTCTGAAACAATTCGCATGGACTGCTCACGGGCTTCGCTCAATAAACTTTGAGCCGAGACTTTTGCGTGGGCAAGTTTTTCTCCAGCCTGTTGTTCAAGGGTGTAACTATTCGTTTGTGCTTTCGAAATCAACGTGTTGGCCGTAATTCTGTGGTCAACAAGCTCATCCATGGCCAGAGAGGTTATGAGTTCTGAGGTATGCATCGCATCTGAAACTATTTGTCGGGCATGACCATAAGCCTGCGTGGAAGCATCCGAGAGGATCTTCTCGGCTTCTGTCGTGGCAGATTTTAGTTGTTTCTGAGCATTTTCGATGTATTGATGAGCGGAAAATAACGCCTTTGCAAGAATATCATCAGCGTTTTCGATGGCCTGGCTCAAGATCAACCGTGCAGTTTCCTGCGCCTTCAACCCAATCGCCTTTTCAGCGGACGATATGCTTTCGTATTTACCCTCTTCGTTCACTGTAAAGATACTATATCTTATGGCAAGGACATCTGTCCACTTGGGTAAAATAAATGCTATACTGTGTTGTGCCTCCCTAGCTGGTGATCCGAAGGGATGTTGAGTTTGAAGCAAGTGCCCGTCGTTTTGGGCACAGAATTTGCTCGTTACGAATGGGTTTCCTGTTTTTTGTTGCTCTTAGCGAAAATGGTTTTTCGGCTAGGAATGAGGAGCGACGTTTACTGTGCGTAAATGAGCAACGAATGACAACGGCGCCATCGCAAGATCTAGCGAAGCGTCAAAACCATTTTCGCAAGAGTATACTCGTCACGAATTGGTTTTCGGTGAAGCTGAGACGAGCGAAGCTTAGTTCTGCTAAGTGAGCGAGGCGAAGCAAAATTGTAAACCAATTTTAGTAGAGTATATTATCGTCGGGGTATAGCGCAGTCCGGTAGCGCACCTGTTTTGGGAACAGGGGGCCGTAGGTTCGAATCCTGCTACCCCGACCAACTTGAAAATGTCGCCGTAACCGATGAGTTTCTGGGGGATTAGTCCCGAATTCTGATAAGTTTAAGTTGAAGATCTGAAAGTTTCTCTAAAATGGCTTT
>CAYHOI010000096.1:0-6956 GCA_964358175.1 uncultured Candidatus Marinamargulisbacteria bacterium
TAAGTATATTTTTTGCTTTTCCATAATAATGTTGATTATATCATATCGTTTTTACGCACGTGAACTGGTCTCTAGGCTCAATCGAATGAACCCAAAAAATTCGTTGCAACTTTTCAAAAATCGGTACGATAGATTAGATATACGTAATATAAAGGAGATGGAACTATGAATACAAAAGTTGTTTCGGTAGCAGATTTTACGAATATTGGTAATACTATTCTCGAAAAGGAAGGGGATATTCGGGTTATTTTTCGTTTTTTCAAAGAATATTACAAAAATAATGATACCACAAAGCTTATCATCCATCCATGCGGGAAGGATCAAGGTGTTGAGAAGGGTTCGGCGTACGAAGTACACAGCCTTGCCGACAACGCCACGTACTTGGTGCTGATCAGAAGGGCCAAGATGAATCTTCGCGAATACAAAGATACGAAACTTATAGTTATAGAGGGATTCTGTTCTCATCTCGCTTCGCGTTTCGGTTTTTGGCATTCCTCAACCGTTGAGAAAAACGGTGTCATATTTGTCTCATATTCTAGCGGACATACTATCGAGATGCATCGCGAAAACGAGCCACTGGTTCTTTTAATAGAATGCAACCGGGCTACTTAATCACTGTCACGAAACTATACTCTACTCTTTATTTCGACTGACTTTTCAGCTCTCTGAGCTTTTCCCTGGCCTGTTTCGCGGAAGCCAAGTCGCCTTCCTTTTGTGCAAGCTTTTCTGCTGTTACATAAGACTTTTTCGCCTCTTTTCGAGCTTGTTCTCCCGGATAAAGCCGATAAATATTGCCAAGCTGATAATGAGGCACCGGATTCTTCGGATCAATTGCGATCGCATTCTTAAGGGACGCAACGGCAAGCGCGACCCCTCTCTGGTTCAAATCATTTGCGACCCGCTTAATCTTTGTATTCTCCTGCCTGATAGCCTGCTCAAAATCCTGAGTTGTGGGGTGTTTTTTCTGATGAAGTTTCCCCATGACCTCGGGAAAGGTGTTTTCCTTGGAACGTTCGAGCGTCGAGAGGGTTCGCTGAAAATAGAGCATCCCCTGCAACGTATATACCGAAGCGAGCACTTGATAGACTTTGTTTAACTTTAATCTGGTATCCGAAAGACGTGCATTTCGATCTTTTTTGTACAATGGAAGCAGTTTACCGAGCATCACTTCTGAGAGTTGCAACCCCTCAACCGTCTGAGCATTGTGATAATACATGTAGGTTTTTTGCAACGATTCCACAATGCCCTGCCCCTTCTCGCCGGCAAAGCCAAAAACGAGAAAGCTACCCATCAGCAGAAGAAATCGAATAGAAATTATTTTCCACCCTCTTTTCCATAGCGATTCTTATAAAACTCAACAATCTTGCGAAGCTCTTCCGCGGGCATTCCCCCAAACCATTTGTTCTCAGTTCGGCTCATGAGCTCTTTCTTCATGGCATCCCACTTCGCAATGGTCTCAGGGTTTCCTTTCGCCCTGATGGCCTCATCCGCATGGGGTAACAGCTGGAAGTAAAAGTTAAGTGCCACTTCATACATCCCGTGCCAATGAGCATAGTCGGGAGCCATCATCGCTGCACCGTGACGTCCTCGGCGTCCTTCGTGATGCCAAAGGTGGTAGTAATCAATCTCCACAATTTCGTTAAACGGCGTCTCATCGGTAATCTTCTCATCCTTCATGAACTTCATGATGTCGGTGGCTGGTATGGCAAACTTGCTGTTATAAAACTCTACGTAACGATCAAATTGAGTAAAGAATCCCGTTATCCATGAAGAGCTATGACACTCTGCACAAACCTTCTGCATCTCTTCGCGTTTCTTCTCGCCATCGGGCAAAATCTTGGAAATGGGGGGTCGAAGGGTCCATTTAATCCGAGCACCAACATCATGCGTTCTTTTCACTTGCCTTGTTCCACCCATATGACAGGTGGAGCACACGGGGGCGGTGTAATAGTCTTTGCCCAAGATTAAGTCTTTCTTGCCGTAAATCGATTTGTCATTGACGGCCGCATACGCGATTCCATGCTTTGAGAGTTCATAAATCTCTATCTGGGGATGATCCGGTCCTTGATGGCACTTTCCGCAGGTCTTGGGTTCGCGCACTTGCTGCATGTCAAACGAGTGGCGCTGGTGGCAAGCCGCGCATGCCCCTTGTGATCCATCAGGATTTTTTCGTCCAATCCCAGTGTTCGGCCAAGAGCCTACTTGCAATTTTCCGTCTTTCTCGACAACCACCTCTGACCCATGACATTGGGCGCAACCCAAATCAAAATTCGGTTCACCTGTCACCAATCGTCCCAGTACATTATCGAGAGAACCTGTAAACTGATTCGCCTTGGCGTGGTGGGATCCGGTCATTTGGGCAACCTCTTCCTGGTGACAACGGGCACAATCTTTGGGCGACACAATAATGGCAATGGTAGCCCCGTTATGTTCAAACGCATCAGGATCCTTCTTGTCCGCCTGATGGCATTCAAAGCACCCCACGCCTTTTTTTGCGTGGGCACTGCCCTCCCAGGGTTTCACGATCCCGGGATGAATTTCGCGGTGGCATTCGATACAAGTCTCAGACTGGGTGGATAACTTAATTTCCTTTGAGGGCGTTGCTGCATGCATCACTCCCAGTGATAACATACAAGCGACGACCATTAACCTTATCCCGTATTTTTGTTCCATGATGCGTTCCTCCTTTGTTCCTTAATTTTCAGTATATAGTCGATTTTAAGATAAGTAAATATGTTGGTAAAAGTCCAGAATCTACTGCATGAATGACTGGTGAGCTAACCGAACCAGGGAAACAGCTTTTCGAGAAGATGCAGACCGCCGGGCGTGGTAAGCAGGATGACGAGGATGACCAGTGCCGTCTGAAAGTTGGTTTTAAGATTGGACAGCTTGATCTCAGCGCGTACCCCCTGGATCTCGGCCTTAAGCTCAGTTCTCACCTGCTGAATCTCAGTCTGCAATTCGGTTTTCACCTGCTGGATCTCAGCTTGAAGTTCGGTTTTCACTTGGATAATCTCGGCCTTTACCAGCAACACATCCTCCTTGCTGGCAAGCTCTTTTCGGAGATCTTCCCGAAGAGCGGTTTTGGTTTGCAGAGAGGCTTCATTATGTTGCCCGGAAATCCGTGAAGCGAAGTCCTCCAAATGAGCATTCAGGAAATCGATAATGCCCTGTTCAGTCTCAGGAGCCTTTGGAAACGAGAGGTGCAGAGCAGTTCTTAGCTTTCTTTCTGTTTCGACTCGGTTGAGTGTACGAGGGTTTTCCATGGGCTGGAAGATATCATAAACGGCTTTGAAACGAAGGTCAATATCGTCACAAGGCGTACGCAAGGCAAAGATCTCAGAGAGTGCCGTCGATGGGTTTTTCCGAGGGGTATTATTGAGGGAGGAGTTGAAAGGTTGGAATGATCCCAGCAAAAGCTGATCCTGAAATTCAAGCGACTTTAGTTCAGTTTATGGCCGTTTGAAGTATACATTAGGAGAAACGCTGTATCCCAGTCGTGGCGCGGATCTCGATTTTCGGAAAAACGATGCTTCCAGCCAATCAAAAAATATTTTCTGCGAAACTAGGGTTAAATAAAGCCGACGGGAATGGCTGACGTTGCGTTTGTTAAAGGAAGCAACTGTTGACATAAGCAAATGACACCGCCGTGTCCTACGGTTTGGTTTAGTTTATCCAGACCATAAAAATTCCGAACATCCTCTTTTGTTGGAGAGGCACTTTTCTTAAATTCTAGGGGATACAGTATTTGATCCTGGATTATAATTAAGTCTATTTCTTTCTTATCTTTATCCCGAAAAAAGTAGAATGGCGCGGGTTTCCCGCTGTGAACCCAGCTCTTCAGTATCTCTGTGAGCATCCACGTTTCTAACATTGTCCCTCCTGCGGCTCCAAACTCGAGAGTTTCTGGGCTACTCCAGCCAGATAGCCAGGCACATAAGCCTGTATCGAGAAAATAGAGTTTTGGAGTTTTGATTAACCGTTTGGTGAGATTGTTGTGATAGGGTTCAAGAAGGAATACGATGCCTGAGGTTTGCAAGATAGACAACCAAGACTTGGCGGTATTAGGTGCTATGTCTGTGTCTTTGGCTAAATCGGCGAGATTAAGAAGTTGTCCCGTTCTGGCGGCAGTGGCTTTCAGAAAACGCAAGAAGCTCATTTCGTCGCCGACCTTTGCTAAATCACGAACATCCCGTTGCAGGTAGGTTTGGACATAGGAACTATAAAACAGGTCTCTGTTCATGCTTGGGTCTTTTGTTAGCGCGGGGAAACTGCCTCGCCAGATTATTTGAAATAATTCTTGTGAACGAACAGGGCGACGATCAAACCCCCGTTTTGAAAGTTCTGATAATAGGGGGATGAAGGGTGTCTGTTCTGTTCCAAGACCAAGTTGTTCCAAGCGAGACAGCCCCAGTAATTGAACGATTCCAACCCGACCAGCCAGTGATTCAGAGACATTTTTCATGAGATGAAATTGTTGTGACCCCGAAAGCCAATAGAGGCTCTTCAGGCCGGACCTGTCAACCTCCATTTTGATGTAGGGCAACAACTCAGGGGCATATTGAATTTCATCGATAAAAAGAGGCGGCGGAAACCTCTGCATAAATAATGCGGGGTCTTCTTTAGCAAGCAGTAAGAGTTGAGGATCGTCAAGCGTAACATAGGTTCTTGAGGAGTCGCTGAGCTGTTTAAGGATTGTGGTTTTTCCGACCTGCCGTGCTCCTGTCACAAGAAGTACTGGAAATTGTTTTTCAGCCGTCTTAAGAAAGCTGGTCAGGGTTCTGGGAAGAAGTAGAAGATTATTGTCGTCCATAATGCACCCTTGTTGCATAATAGACGAAACCTGTGTCGAGAGTCAAGGGATATGACTGTTGAGTTAATCGCCCCTGCACATATTCGGCACTGAAAGATCAAAAAAAAACGAACCCGATGTTCGCAGAGCTGGTCGGGAAAAACTGGACAGTGCATTAAGTGGAAAGCTACCGTAAACTAATTGAGAAAAGAGGCAGTTAAAATGACAAAAAAGCAACGACGGAATCACGGATCCATATTCAAAGCAAAAGTGGCGTTAGAAGCAATAAAGGAAGAAGAGACATTGGCAAAACTAAGTGAGCGATTTACAGTTCACCCTAATCAAATATCGGAGTGGAAGAAGCAGCTTTTGGATGGGGCATCATCTATATTTTGCAAAGGGCATAAATCCTCAGATGGTCCCGATGAAAAGGATGGACATCCATGCTATCTACCAGAAACCACGGTCTTGACAACCGAACTCCTGACATGGTTTATTGGGGACTATCGGAGCCGAAGAAAGTAGCATGAATCCATGTGCAGTTTTCCACTTAAGAAATCCGATTCGCTGTCTCAACAACCCCGACCACCTCTATGAAACAAAAAATTATTAGTCAGAAAGTTAAAGTAAATAGAGTGGTTCTTCTTAGCGTAAAAGAGTTGGATGAACTCCTTGAGGGGGATGAAGCAATGCAGGAGAAATTATGGTCTCCCAGTGGAGTCCCTAATGAACCTTGGGCTCTTATATCCATTAGCTCAGACCGAGAAGGCGAGAGAATGCATGATCCTAACGCTGAGTTTAGGCTAACACCTGCTAACAAGAAAATTCTAACGGATTTGCAATGTTTGGAGGCTCTTCCACTCCATATTACGGATATACTGGAGGCGCACTACCTTGAACACAAGGCACTCTATGATTCGAGGGACACCTATTTCAACAAGAATCATCTGACTCAGATAACAAGCTTTCTGGAGCGAATAAAGTTTTCAGTGTCCATGTTGGTGGTGAACTGTGGATTCGGACGCTCCCGCTCAGGAGCGATCGGGCTATTTTCCGCAAAATATCTAGACCTAGATATCGGTACATTCATCAGGGAAAACGTAGTGCGCATCTCGCCAAATCCCTCGATCTTATATGCCTGTGATCAGCAAATACCTCTCTTTGGATTCCGGGCTCACTTGGATGCAACGAGGCTGGCGAGAGCTATTTGGAGGGCAAAACATAGACCACACCCCAATGCTTTAGAGCGGGTAATCTCCTTGGTGAAGGCCAGAAGAACGTGACCTTATCAGGAGGCTCCTGCAAAATGATCCACGCAAAGCACTGGAGATTCTCACGGTCACGAGTCAAATGAATTCTGAAACTCCGCCAAAACTTTCAAAATAAACCGCTGGAAATCACGGTCGGCATTAAGACAAGCCACACGTTCCCAGCGGGTGATCCCATACGCCTGAGCTATGGTGGCATAGTGCTGATCAAGCTCCACCAACGTTTCAGAGTTATCTATGGTGAAGCTGAGCGGAAGGACTATTGCTGTGTGATACCCCTCCGTTTGTGCCCACGCGAGAACGCTCTCCAGCCGTGGTTCCGTCCAGCGAACGGGCCCTAGTCGGCTTTGATAGCCCAGTTTTACGGGAATGGCAGGGAACTGCTTTTGTATCTGTTCAACCTGTTGAATAAGTTGTGCAACATATTGGTCCCCTTTTCGAACGTGTTGCATCGGTATTGCATGAGCGGTACAGAGGATGAACGTACTCTTTGGCGTCGAGCTAAGTGCGAGCTGCGCCTCAAGGCGAGCGACCAGCATCCGAATAAAGTCAGGATGAGCAAAATAGGGGACAACGCATGTGGAGCGCTTGAAGGCTTTGCGTTTCTCGCGAATCATCCCCCATGTCGCGAAGGCTTCTTGCGGGAAAAGCGGGCATATCAGCGCTGAGGGATGAGAGTTGAGTGCATCAATCAGAAACGGCGGCTGCAAGAGGAACGCGGGTTCGAAGGCAAACTCTTCTTGCACACTGTTCAGCTTTTCACAAAGTGTTTTCACTGTTGCATTGACAGGCGATGCTCCGCCTAATTGTTCATAAATTTGGATAGCCTTTGGTAGTCTTTTCTTGGCAATCCATGCCGCCAGAAACCTGCGGACAAACACGGGAACGGACAGAAT
>CAYHOI010000097.1:0-6864 GCA_964358175.1 uncultured Candidatus Marinamargulisbacteria bacterium
GTCTTTATGCTTCCAGACTATGCCTATCAAGATCGGTTGCTCGATGATTATAATCTTTTTTGATTCATCAAATTCCGCAGAGCCAGAGTGTTTTCGATTACACTTTGAGGAACAATTTATTCGAAGTCTTTCAATGATTAAGTTAAACGATGAAGAAATGGAGTGGTTTATCGAAGCCCTTAAACTTAGCCATAAGGATGAGATAGATTATCACAATCGAATTCTAAGCAACCTTCAATCTGATTATAAAAGGAATCAAGAGAAAATTCATAAAATCTATGATGACAAGTTGGACGGGACAATAGCTGAACCGTTTTGGAAGTCCAAGCATGATGAGCTTATTAAAAAACTAGATGATATTAAGATTTCGATCGCTACCCATGAGAAAGCTGACCAGTCTTATCTTGAAACAGGGGTAAAACTCCTGAAACTAGCTCAGAATGCGGTGGAGTTGTATAAAAATATGAATATCGAAGATAAACGAGCGTTACTCCGCTTGGTACTTTCAAACACATCACTAAACGATGGAATCCTTACTGTTACTTACGCTAGACCGTTTGATAAACTGGTGAAAACTGACGAATCTTTGAACTGGCTGCCCCACAAGGATTCGAACCTCGACGCCCTGCTCCAGAGGCAGATGTGCTACCGTTACACTATGGGGCAATGACACTTATTATATCCTCTTTTCAGGATTGGAAAAACAGTTTAATTTCACGAAGTGCACTCGATATTGAATCGGAGGCATGGACGACATTTCGGCTGTTCCAAATGGCAAAATCACCCCGAATCGTTCCAGGGGTAGCCTGACCTGCATCTGTGGCTCCGCACATAGCGCGGATGATGCTAATTGCACGCTCACCCTCAATCACCATCGCAACGATAGAACCAGACGTTATAAAATCAATAAGGGGCAAATAGAAGGATTTCCCCTCGTGCTCTCCGTAGTGTTGCTGAGCTGTCTCCCGAGAAATCGTCATCATCTTCAGGTGACGAATCAAAAAACCTCGTTTCTCAAATCGAGAGATAATCTCCCCAACAAGCCCTCGACTAACTCCATCGGGTTTAATGAGAACAAGACTCTGTTCCGTCTCAGTCATTTTTCAGAACCTCCTTTAATCGCTTCTTCGCCATTTTGATCTGCTCACGTACACTCTTTTTTGAGGTTCCACCATAGCTATCTCGACTATTTACGCTATGCTCAACATCCAGATACCCCATCACATCTTTCTTGAATTCCCCAGAATAAGTCGCCAATTCCTCAATCGTTAAATCAGTAAGAGATTTATGGTATTTAAGCGCATCCTTAACAATCTCTCCTACGACATGGTGCGCTTCTCGAAAGGGGATCCCTTTGTTAACCAAGTAATCCGCCAAATCTGTAGCCAGCAAGAAACCACGGCCAAGATTTTCACGAATCTTGTCTTTATTAATCTTAAGCGTTTGCAATAACCCAATGTTCACGCGAAGTACTTGCTCAATGGTACTACAGGCATCAAAAACGGCATGTTTGTCCTCTTGAAGATCTCGATTGTAAGCCATCGGCAATCCCTTCATGGTCGTAAGAAGGCTTACCAAATCGCCAAACACTCTTCCGGACTTTCCTCTGGTCAATTCGGACACATCAGGATTCTTTTTTTGCGGCATAATGGACGACCCCGTTGAATAGGCATCACTCATGGTCACATAGCCGAATTCATCGCTAGACCAGAGAATCAAATCCTCGCTCAATCGGGAGAAATGTAGCATAATCAGTGAGGCGTTGTAGAGAAAATCAAGCGCATAGTCTCGATCTGCAACACTGTCTATCGAGTTTCGGGTAGGCTGAGAAAATCCGAGCTCCTGAGCAATTGCGAAGCGATCCAGTTTGAAACGGTTTCCCGCAAGAGCACCTGCACCAAGCGGCATTTCGAGCAGGTAATTTCTAAAGAATAGCAACTTCTCCAAGTCGCGGTAGAACATCTCAAAATAGGCCATAAAATAATGACTTAATAAGATTGGCTGCGCCTTCTGAAGATGGGTGTATCCCGCAATAACGACCTCCAGATGCTCCTCCGCCAATTGAATGAGGGTGCTCTCCAGCTCCATGAGTAATTGTGAAATTCGTTCTGACTTCGCAAGAAGCGTGAGCTTAAAGGCTGTCACAACCTGGTCGTTCCGGCTCCGTCCGGTATGTATCTTCTTTCCAACATCTCCAAGCCGTTCAATCAAGTACTGCTCGATATTCATGTGAACATCTTCTAACTCTGGCTTTAATTGGAAGGTTCCCTGGCGGTATTCCGCAAGAAGATCATTAAGCGCATCTGTGATTGCCTTTTCCTCCTTGGAGGTCACGAAGTTTGCCTTTCGTAGTTCATGGAGATGTGCAATCGAGGCATAGACATCCGCCTGTAACAGACGATAATCTTCTTTGAGTCCTGCGGTAAATGCCTCGACATCCTTATTCATCTTTTCCTCAAAACGTCCGGCCCACAGCTTCTCCGTCATGACTTAACTTCTCCTCACTTTACCAATCATTTTCAGGGGAAGTCCGAGCAACCTCATAAATCCCTTTGCATCTTTTTGATCATAACTGGCATCCTCCCCGAAGGTCGCGAGATTCTCACTATAGAGGGAATACGGCGACTCCACCCCAGCAAGGATGATGTTTCCCTTATAACATTTAATGCGAACCGATCCGGTCATATAGGTCTGCGTAGAAGCTACAAATGCCGCCAAAGCCTCTCGCAAAGGGGAAAACCAGAATCCATTATAAACCAATTCAGCATATCTCAAAGCAACTAGTTCCTTGTAATGGAAAGTCTCTCGATCCAGCACCAGGGTCTCCAAAGCGTGCTGCGCAAAATAGAGAATCGATCCACCAGGCGTCTCGTAAACCCCGCGAGACTTCATTCCAACGAAACGGTTCTCTACCATATCGATCTGTCCGATGGCATGAATTCCTCCAATAACATTGAGTTTTGAAATCATTTTGGCGAGGGACATCTTCTCTTTGTTCAGGGCTATCGGAACGCCCTTCTCATAATCGATTTGGAAATATTCCGCTTGATCTGGAGCTTTCTCAATCGGATTACTGATCACGAATAGCTCTGGTTTCGGCTCATTTCTGGGATCCTCCAAGTCTCCACCCTCATGGCTGATATGCCACACATTACGATCTCGGCTATAGATTTTGGCTTTGGTAACTGCTATTTCAATATTATGTTTCTGAGCATAGTCAATGGCGTCTTCCCGCCTCCGTATTGTCCACGTATCTTCTTTCCATGGGGCAATGACCTTCAGTTGTGGTGCCAGCGCGGAATACGTGAGTTCAAAACGAACCTGGTCATTCCCTTTACCCGTGGCTCCATGCGCAACTGCGTCTGCGCCCTCTTTTATGGCGATCTCCACCTGTTTTTTCGCGATAAGTGGCCTTGCAAATGAGGTTCCCAAAAGATATTTGCCCTCATAAACCGCACGAGCCTGAATAACAGGCAAAATATATTCGTTCGCAAATTCCTCCCGCAAATCCTCAATGTAGAGTTTAGAAGCACCGGTTCGCAAAGCCTTTTGCTCCAACCCGTCGAGTTCCTCTTCCTGCCCCAAATCAGCAGCAAAACAAATGACCTCACAGCCATAGTTTTCTTTAAGCCAGGGAACAATAACCGAGGTGTCCAATCCACCAGAATATGCTAATACTATCTTCTTAACCATCGGCTACCTCCTGAATGGGATTATCTTAAGATGGTCTTATCTCGGGAGTTGCCAACCGAAATGATACTAATGGGAACCCCCGCAATGGATGAAACCGTATCTACATAGTCTTTTGCTGCCTTTGGCAGTTCATCAAAATCGCGTCTATCTGAAATATCTTCGCTCCAACCCGCAAAACTTTCGTAAACTGGCTCTACTTCATCGAGATCTCTCAGATTAGGAGGAACGGTTTTCATGGTACTGCCTTTTAGCTTATACCCTGTACAAATTTTGATCGACTTGAGTCCAGACAGAATATCCAGCTTTGTCATCGCCAATGACGTCATCCCATTGACTTGAACAGCATAACGAAGCAGAATGCCATCCAGCCAGCCACAGCGACGTGGACGACCCGTCGTTGTCCCGAATTCTGATCCCTTTGATCTCAACAAATCTCCCATATCATCCAGGAGTTCTGTAGGGAAAGGTCCTCCACCAACACGCGTAGTATACGCCTTTGTTACCCCCAATACTTCATCAATCATCGTCGGGCCGATGCCTGTCCCCGTACAAGATCCTCCAGCTGTCGGGCTTGAACTTGTTACAAACGGATAGGTTCCGAAGTCAATATCTAGAAGTGTCCCTTGCGCACCTTCTAATAAAAGTCGTTTTCCCTGGTGATACCGGTCATGCAAAAGCGTTACCGTATCCGCAAGAAATGGAGTTAACTTCTTCCCGTACTCAGAATACTTATGAATAATATCATCCACTTCCTTGGGGGTCACGTCCACACGAGACGGCCAGTCATGGTCATAGATCACACTAGCAAGCTTCTTCTCATCCGTCAGATCAATTGCACGTAACCCATGGCGAGAAATCTTATCGGTATAACAGGGACCAATCCCTCGAAAGGTGGTTCCGATTTTGTCAGCCTCACTCCGGCCACTTTCTTGTTGCTTATCTTGAAGTTCATGAAAGGGCAGAATAACATGTGCGTTGTGGCTGAGCTTGATATTCTCAATCCGATACCCTTTTTCTTCAAGCTTTTGGATCTCAGAAAGGAGTACCGAAGGAGAGATCACAACCCCATTCCCAATCACGCACTCTACATGGTCATACAGAATACCGGAAGGAACAATATGGAGCTTAAAAACCTCTCCGTTAACAACAATGGTATGCCCTGCGTTGTTGCCTCCCTGATAGCGAACCACGACATCCGCAGAATTACTGAGCATGTCAGTAATCTTGCCTTTGCCTTCATCTCCCCACTGGGCACCTACCAACACCTTCACTGTCACGCGAACACCTCGGCCATAAAAGTATATACTCTACTAAAATTGGTTTACGGTTTTGCTTCGCCTTGGTTCATGAGCACTTCGACAAGCTCAGTGTGGCACAATGTCGAAGGACACTCACTTCGCAGGACTAAGCTTCGCTCGTCTCAGCTTCACCGTAAACCAATTCGTGACGAGTATACTTCATAATAAAAAAAGCCCCACCATGCCGTTTGTTCACTAATGCTCTGAACCAGAATAATTCAGAATGGGTCCCGCCGGAGCGGGTAGAAATCATAAGAACATAACCGCAGCTACATCCTACACTGACTCCCACTAAAAGTTTGTTGGCTCATCTCTCAGTGAACATCACGCACATGGTCGGGCAAATCTATACCATGAACACGGAAACTATATCATCATTCATAGGGGAAATCAACTTCACGAAAAAGAAAAAAAGGGCTCCCCCCTACCCCCTCAGCCGAAACCTCAGCCAAAAGAACAAGGTTCCCAGTAGGAAGAGTCCATTCGGCATCCATGCAGCGAGCATCGGGCTGAGTTTGGATCCAAAACCCAAAGCCCTGAAAAATGCAGTTACAAAGAAAAAAAGTGCAATCGTCCCAAATGTCATGAAGACAGCAACAATCAGACCCCAGACATCTCGGCTCGACCTCACAAACACAAGGATCAAACAGGCTCCCAACAATGCAAAAACAAGATTAATAAAGGGTAAGGACCACTTCAGGTTCAGTTCGGTATGCAATACATGGGTACTCAGTCCGGCCGCAGCCACAAGTTTAACCTCTTTACTTAGCTCCTTGATGCTCATCTCCCGGGTATTCTTGGGTTTGGAATAGACTCCTTCCAGCTGATAGTTCACTTTTATCTTCATCTCATCAAACTGTGCTTCGTACGCCAGGAAGCCATCAGGCGTAAATCGGTGAATCTTTCCATGGGTTAACGTCCAAGACTGATCATCCCAACGAGCTTGATCAGCCAAAAGAATCCGGGGATGAGATCCCTCAAGCTCGTATATCATAATTCCGCTCATCACATGAGTGGTTCGGTTTAGCTTGTTGATATAGAACACCCTATTTCCCACATCTCGGAAAAAAGTATCCTCCTCAATCACTGGAATCGCAGATTTGATGATAACCTTTTGTATCAACGTGTTTGCACGATAATTCATCCAGGGAACAGCGACCTCGTTAAGTGCAAATGACAAAAATGTAATGACACAGCCGAATATCATCACCGGTCTAATCAATCGTTCATAGGGAATCCCCGAGGACCAATAGACAAGAGCCTCATTATCTTTGACGAGTCGAAACGTCACCATCATCGTCGCAAACAACGTCGCTATAGGAAAAAAAAGAACCGCAATAGCTGGAATCTTAAAGAGGAGAATCCTGAGAACAACCTCTATTGAAATGCCACGGTTAACAAGATAATCAAGTAACGAGAATATTAAATCTGCCAGCCCGACGAGCACAAGACCAGCTACGGCAACCAAAAACGCAAATGCCAGGTCGATTATTGTATGAGAATCATATCTCCCTGGCATAAGCCAAAACGCTTACCACTCATCCGCAACTTGCTGTGCCCTGTTTCGCCTAACCGCCTGACGAGACACACGACTTTTGACTTCAGAAGGTTTTTCATAAAACTCTTTTTTCTTGGCCTCTAAAAGAATACCTTCATCCTTTACTTTTTTCTTAAAGCGACGAAGCATCTTATCAAAGGGCTCATTGGGCTTCTTTTCCGTTTCCGCCATTAAAATAAACACATCCTTTCATTTCAAACTTACACACCAACAAGTATCACGGAAGAAGCAGGAACTGTCAACGGGCGCCCTAAAACTGCTGTAACCGATGAGTTTCTGGGGGGTGGCGGTTTACGGTTTACGGTGAATTTGGCA
>CAYHOI010000098.1:0-6654 GCA_964358175.1 uncultured Candidatus Marinamargulisbacteria bacterium
GAAGACGAACAAAAATACAAGTCAGATGTAAAGGTAGTTTCATGACAATGACTAACTAACTTGGTCGGGATAAACAAGTACGGTCTTTCCGTTTTTCCAAATAGCTAATGGGCGGCCAGTGGCTTTATGTTGTTTTACTACATTCTGTATAGCTTTTTTCATAGCAGCATCTGCTTTATCATGTAATTCAGATAATTTCTTCATGAATCACTCCCTCTGTTTTCGCTGGTGGATACTGTTCAAGCTCATAAAGAATAGTCAGCAAGGCTGGAACCGCCAAGATAAAACCGGCAAATCCAAAAAGAGCTTCGCCTACAATTAAGGTGATAAGGGTTAAAAATATCGGGAATCTGATAATAACCCCAATGATTTTGCTATTCAAAAAATACTCGAGTTTATGAATGATGACTAGGTAGCCGAGGCAGAATAAAGCAACAATGTGGCCGTTGTTCATGAGGGCTGTAATGGCTATAATTGAATTAGAGATCAGATTGCCAAAGACGGGAATGAGTCCGAACGTAAAAACAGCAACCACGAGTGCCACCTTGTAGGGTAGGTCTAATGCAAAAATAACAACGGACGTAATAACGGTATTAATTAGTGAAATAGCTACTTGGCCCAGCATGACTTGTTTGAAAAATTTATAGAAACGACGAAAATAGGACTGAACAAAGAGATATAAATAGGACAGTAGGCTTTCTTTGCGACGGAGAAAAACCGCGTCTATGTGCTTTTGTTCATGAATAAGGAGAAAACTTAGGACCAGCGCAAAGACAAAGTAGATGATGCCTTTGGTGAAATGATTTCCCATGGTCATAAGATTCTTGAGAGAATAGTCTGCCGATCCCAAAAGATGTTCTCGTATAGCGTTGACGTCGATCGTCAGGTTGTAACGACGGCTTAATATTGAAAGTAGCTCTTGGGCTTTGCTGCTTAGGAGTTTGGAGTATTCGACGATGTCAGGAATGATTCGGGGAATAACATCGACAAGGAACACCGATATTCCGGTGAATAGAGCCAGATAAATAAATAATAGAAGCAGAGATGAAGGGAAAAATCGAAGAAATCGATGCTTGAATGTAAGAACGAGGTCTGTGAGAAGATATAGGAACAAGAACACAACAGTAAACCCAAGCAACCCTGTTTTGATAAAAAGAAGCAAAAGCAACAGAAGTACAATATATCCAAATAGGGGGCGTTTGTAGTTTCGGCTCATGTGGCTATTATACGGGGCTCATCTGGTATACTACAACTCTGTTCATTCAAAATACTCATATTCGTATTTTTCTTGTAGCAATTGGCGTGGGTGTTACCATTCATATCATGAGAATCAAAAAATAAAGGTTTCAAGAATGGATTCAATCGTCTTTTTTAGCTTTATTTTCATAAATGACCTCACTGATTCAGGATGACTAGAGTAAAGCCTAGGTGTACAGACTGTATCAATGATATTATCATGTTCCATATGACCAATATCTGGCACCATTTACGCATTTTCGATGTTTTGGAAAAGCTAGCTAGCTCACTTCACAATGGGCTTCAATCAGACGATGTGGTCAAACGCCAGCAAGCTCAAGGCCTCAATACGCTTACTCAGAAAAAAAGTAAAAGCCTTGTCGTCATTTTCCTCGAACAAATCAACCAACCCTTAATTTACATCTTGCTTGCCGCCGGAATCGCTACGGCACTTCTTGGGGAATGGGTTGATTCCAGCGTTATCTTTGGTGTGGTTATGGTGAACGCTATTATCGGATTCTTCCAGGAAATAAAAGCTATTAAAGCGATTGATGCTTTATCAAAATTAATGATAGGCGAAGCGACGGTCATTCGGGATGGTAAACGGCAGCGTATCAACGCCAAGGAACTTACGGTGGGCGATATTGTTGTACTGCAATCGGGCGACAAGATTCTCGCTGACCTGCGTTTGCTTCAAACCCGAGAACTACAAATCGATGAGTCTTCCCTCACGGGAGAATCGGTGCCAGTTGAGAAAACAACAGACGAACTTCCCTCAAACATTATTCTGGCCGACCGAACCAATATGGCATATTCCTCAACTTTAGCTACATATGGTACAGGCACGGGAATCGTCACGGCCATCAGCGATGAAACGGAGATTGGGAAGATCAACAAACTTATCTCGTCCGCCGTTGTTATTGAAACCCCTTTAACAATCAAGATCGCGAAATTTAGCAACTGGCTTTTGTATGTCATCTTGGGCTTGTCGGTGCTGACCTTTATCATGGGCATATGGCGGGGAAATAGCTTTGTTTCTATGCTCATGGCTACCGTTGCGCTGGCGGTTGGTGCTATCCCTGAAGGTCTGCCCGCTGCGTTGACAATATCGTTGGCCATCGGTGTGTCGAAGATGGCAAAACGCCATGCCATTATTCGCAAATTACCCGCAGTTGAAACCTTGGGGAGCACCTCAGTCATTTGCTCGGACAAGACGGGGACGCTGACGCAGAACAAGATGACGGTTCAAAATATATTTGTTGCAGGTGGGCTGTACGCTGTTTCTGGATCTGGCTATGAGCCTAGCGGTGAATTTTCAAAAAATGATATTCCAATAATTCCTCATACAAATCTAGCATTAATCGAATGTCTTATAGCAGGCCTAATGTGTAATGACTCGAATATGGTTAAAACTGCCGAAGGTTGGAAGGTAGAAGGTGACCCTACGGAAGGTTCTCTTATTGTTGCGGCACAAAAAGCAGGGCTTTCGCGGGAAGACTTGACTGCTACCCTGCCGCGTATTGATGCCATCCCCTTTGAATCAAAGTATCAATACATGGCCACACTGCATCATCGAACGGAGAAAGATAATAATATCGTGTATTTAAAGGGTTCCCTCGAAAGTATTTTGGCTCGATGTCAATTGACCAAGATTGAAAAAGAATCCGTTGTGGGCATTGCCAACAAACTAGCGAGTCAAGGGTTGCGTGTATTGGCCTTTGCAAGCAAAGCGTTTAATAAAAACAAGGTTGCCTCCATTTCACATCAAGATGTGGAAGACGGATTTGTTTTTTTAGGGCTTCAGGCCATGATAGACCCGCCTCGAGAGGAAGTCATTTCAGCGATTGCGACCTGTAAGACAGCGGGTATACAGGTAAAAATGATCACGGGAGACCATGAGTTGACGGCACTTGCGATAGCAAAAAGAATAGGTCTCTTTGAGGGTGATGCAATTTCCGCTAAGAGCCAGGTCTTAAATGGGGCGAATATTACGCAACTTTCGGATCAAGAGTTAATCGACGTAGTCAGAGAGGTTGTTGTCTTTGCTCGTGTAGCACCCGAGGACAAACTGCGCATTGTTAAGGCCTTACAGAGTTATGGCGACATTGTTGCTATGACGGGTGACGGGGTCAATGATGCCCCTGCTTTGCGTCAAGCCAACATCGGCATAGCGATGGGCATTACCGGCACGGATGTTGCCAAAGATGCAGCTGACATGGTGTTAACCGATGACAACTTTGCTACCATTCAAGTAGCCGTTGAAGAAGGCCGAGGGATTTACGACAATATCATTAAGTTTATAACATGGACGCTACCGACAAATATTGGGGAGGGACTTGTTATTCTTGTGGCGATTCTTGCTAATACGACGCTGCCGATACTACCCGTGCAAATTCTCTGGATAAACATGACGACGGCTGTTCTCCTTGGACTTACATTAACGTTTGAACCCAAGGAACCAGGAATTATGAGTTTGCCCCCTCGACCTTCGAATCAGCAAATTATGACACCGGCCTTACTGCTTCGTATTTGTTTGGTAGGCGTGTTGTTATTGATAGCCGCTTTTGGCCTTTTTGAATGGGCTTTGCAATCTGGGCAGACGCTTGTGGCTGCACGCACGATTGCCGTCAATGTCTTTGTTTTTGGCGAAATGTTTTTTCTCTTTAACTGTCGCTCCTTACGTTACTCGATGTTTAAAATCGGGTTCTTTTCAAATAAATGGGTCTTTGTTGGTGCAGGGTTGATGGTTCTATTCCAGATATTGTTCACTCATCTACCTATTATGAATGTAGCTTTTTCAACCGCGCCCATAAGTCTATTAGACTGGATGCTGTGTCTAGGTGTAGGATTCCTATTGTTTGTTATTATGGAGTTGGAAAAAATGGTAAGTCGACGGCTTTATACATAGCTGATACTCGAGGTTCGAACCAGCTAAGCCTTGTAATTGTTAGTTTTTATTGAATTTGTCTACTTGGTCGGGCGTAGTAGACGACGTTAGAACCATAATACTGAGTTCCAGAGTCGAAAGGCCAAACTATTAATTGTTGTTCTTTTTACTCCAGTAGCGCAATTCTTCCTCAGGAGTGAGATGCTTGATGTCTTTGTAAATCTTTTCAGCTGCTTTTCGTTTCATTTCTACGCAATCAAAAGACTTAGTCTTCATAGTTAATCACCTCCGAAGGCGAGTTAATGAAAATTTCGCGATATCCGTTGATTCGATTAATGGCGTTATAGAGAGAAATTTTCTCAAAGTGAACAATGTGCTTAAAATTCCAGCTCACGATAATGTTGCATGATGAAATTGTTGCAGTTGCAACGTGCAAAGCGTCATCAAGATACTTTCTTGTTACTATTCCTTTTTGTATATATTCCTCTCGGAGATCAATGCAAGCCTTCGTGATTGAGAGATTCTCAGCTAGAGGCAACAGGTTATTGAAGAAGTCTCTGACATTTTTAGGTGCATTTTCAATTTCACGCGCAACTACTTCAGAAATGCATAGCGAAAATAAGCCCGCATTGATTTGTTTAAAAAATTCTGTCGATGCTTCAATGAACTCAGGGTCAAAGACTCCTCCGAAAACTGATGTGTCGACATAAACTCGTAATTTTTTGTTCATGTATATAGTTTATCGAAATTAGAGATAACAAACAATGGCGATTTTTACTTGGTCGGTGTGAGAGGATTCGAACCTCCGACCCCTACGTCCCGAACGTAGTGCGCTACCAGGCTGCGCTACACACCGACGATAATGCTCTGTACCCACAACGACGGGCACGTGTTTTCGAGCCAACCCCCTTCGGATCACCCGCTAGGGCAGACGCAGCGGAGCTACGCTACATACCGACACAGTTATGCCAGTTTAGTATACCGGGTTTTAAACCTTCCATCAACGATGACTCAGACCAATGACTCTGAGCGAAGCCACGCAAATAATCCGAAACGACCCGCTTGCGTCTGATCCCGTCTGTAAGAGAAATAACGTTCATCACATATCGTGCAAATCTCAGACATCTCGGTCTGCTCCCAAGGAACCCCTGCATCTAAAAGTTGTTGTTCAATGGCTTTTTTAATATTTAGGCTCCGAACGCCCTTTCGAGACGCTTCAAGGAACCGTGTATCTCGAAAATTTTCAGCCACGTCGTCGCCCACCTCATAACAACAGCTTCCGGCGCATGGGGATACTTGCGCCCAGACTGAGCTCGGGTTTGTCCCATATTCTTGAGACATTTGCTCAATCATTCTGGGAATAATCCCCCGAATTGTTCCGCGCCACCCACTGTGGGCAACACCTATAGCCTCATGAGCTGGATCAAAGACCCAGCAGAGGGGGCAGTCTGCTCCCTGTGCCAGAAGGATGATGTTTTTCGATGATGTAATGAGCGCATCAGTCTTCGCAATTGCGTCGATCATTGAGGTCGAACCCTTCCCCATATCTCTTTCATCGACACGTACAATATTCGCCCCATGAACCTGCTCCATGGCAACAAGGTGCTCAAGTTTCAAGCCATATCTTTGAAGGAGGATTTGTCGATTGCGAATAGCGTCTTGAACAGAAAGCTCAGTATGCAGTCCAATATTGCCATCGCTGGCCGTGCTCACCACATAACGCAGACATTGGAAGTCTAACTTTTCAGGATTGCTTGCTGAGAATATGCGAGATCCCCAAGTAATCATCGGGAATAAACATGAAGGCCCCTTCGACAACTTTATCGTCAGAACCTAAAGCTGTTTGTAGCAAGAGGATTTGTTGTTCAGGCTTTGGCATTTTGGACTGGACAAATTCCGCGATAGCCGTGGCTTTGTATTTGATGACCTTGGGAACTGAGGGGAGAAGTTTTGCCCCCCCAAGTTGTGAAATCGTGGACAAGAAAGTCGTTCCGAAGACATTACCTAATTCCCCAAATATGGAGTCCGTCATTTCGTCGAGTCGATCAAGTGGAACCTTTAATTCTTCTGTCAAAATTGTCGCGATTTCGTAGGCAGACTCTATTTTAAAGGAGAGAAGCATTCTCCCTGACATCTGGTGGCTTATTCCATTTTCACTAATTTCTCCGGAATACTCCATATATATTGCAGAAATGATTTTATTGCTCCCCCCAAACAAGTAGCCAATCTCATTGAGGTTAATAAAGCGCATTGCTGGTGACGAAATGGTTACCTTGTGCCGGAGCATCACCCCAAATTGAGAAATGGCATTTTTCAGCGATTGATTAAAAATACTCTTAAGTTGATCAAGTTCCTTTACCGACAGATTTGCCACGTTTTGCCCTCCTAGAATTTCTAGTCAACAGCCTCTCTTAGATTTCACTTGTACATACTACAGGTTTTGAGGCGATTTGAGAAGACAATCTCCGGGTGCGTGCAGGGCGAGCGCATCTAAATTCCGCCTCTCTCCGGCCTGTTGGCCACCTCTCTCC
>CAYHOI010000099.1:0-6604 GCA_964358175.1 uncultured Candidatus Marinamargulisbacteria bacterium
CTCCGCAAGCGTGAGAGGGGGGTAGGGGGTGAGGCGAAATTAACACAATTTTAGAGGCGCTCGCCCTGCGCATGAAGCACGGGTGAGCGCCTCTTGGGTTCTGATTTTAGAGGAGTTGCTTCGGGCAAGAAAAGAAGCCTTGTTCTGTAAAGCCCAAGAACTTACAATGGATAGGGTGTCCAAAAGAGCCTATATCCTCTTCGAAACACTGATGGCCTTGATGGTGCTGGTTCTGTTGGTGCCAACTTTTTTCGGATGGGTTCTCCTAGAAGTCCGTGATAATCAGAAGAAATCTGTGGATCTAGAAGTAAATCGTCAACTTGATTTTACTCAAAGATATTTGCAATCCTTGTGCGATTTGGCCGTGAGCGTCACGGTAACGCAGTCCGGCCTGAACATTGCAACCAGCACGGATGTCGTAGAGGTGGCCTGCCGAAAGGATGCCATTTATGTTCGCAAGGAGGCGTATCGATATCTGACCACAGACCCTGTACTCATCTCCGGCTTTAAGACTCAAGTTCGGAACCCCTCATTGTGCGAGATCCAAGTCAGTGCCAATAATAAAAGTTACTCTTTTCTATTAATATTATAATCGAGTGGGTTCTACCGTCTCAGGAATTGAAGTATAATCCGAGGATGTTGAGTGAAATCTACCGACCGATACAATCTGTCCTAGATCAGATTGAGTCCGACCTCTCCGAATTTGAGTCTTCGCTTAAACAGGCCACTTTTTCAGTTTCTGATTCAAAGCACTTTAAAATAAATAAAGGGAAAAAAATCCGAGCTGCACTTGTCCTCTTTTGTGCGGGGTTGGCCTCTGAAGAGAGCGGTGATTCTTCTCCAGATGCTCGAAAAGTTGCTTTGGCCGTTGAATTACTGCATTTCGCATCATTGGTGCACGACGATATTCTGGATCAAGAGAAAGAACGTCGTGGTGCAGAGCCCGTTTACCAGCAGCTTAGCTTGCGAAAAGCTGTTCTTTTGGGGGACTACATCATGGCACAGTCTCTCATGGGACTTCCTGAATCGGTTTATGAAAGGGGAAGCAAATCTTTGCTTTCGGTGGTCTCGCAAATGTGTGTTGGAGAATTTATTCAACTTCAGATGAGGGAGTCCATTATGGCACTCCCAGAATATAGGCAAGCTTATCAAGAGGTCAATTTTCGTAAAACGGCTTTGTTGTTTGGCCAAGCATGCTGGATTGGCAGTCATCTCAGTCCTCAATTGTCACCGTCAAACCGTGAGCATCTGCAGATTTTTGGAGAACATTTTGGACTTGCTTTCCAGTTGCTTGACGATTCGCTTGAAATAACAGATCAGATAACAGAGTCAAACACGCCTCGAAATTTCGATGCTTCCCAGGGTATATTGACTTTGCCTTATCTAATTTATGCAGATGAAATATTGAAAATTCATGACGTGTCCTCCTTTACACAATTCAAACAACAGCTCATGTTTTCAGATTATTTGATGCATACGCATCGAAAGATGATTGAGGATGGTATTTTTAGCCGCGTTGCAGACGAGATTCAGTTGGAACTTGATTTTTCAGCCAACGAATTACAAGATAATTCATCTCCATTTTCAGCCAATCTATTGCTATTGGTAGATCATCTTCGCGAGAAATGCCTTGTGCTTAAGTCATTGTCATAGGGCTATGAACAAAAACAAATTGCCAGTGAAAAAAAGTGGCAGTAGAATGAGTTCGCGATGAAACAGGTAAGATACGTTTTAGTGGTTTTTATGGGCATGTTGGTTTCACTAGGGTTTGGTACGACTACGCTTTTGCAGGTTCAGGATTTGCTTCGCATTGCTGACGAAAATAATCTTCAGATCCAGATTTCAACGGGAAAATATCAAGTCGCCCTCGCGCAAACGCAGCAGGCCTGGTCCCTCTTGTATCCCAAAATAAGTGCCTCTGCAGGTGTTAATAGAGTCGATAGCTATCAAAGTCGAGCTTCGATGGCTGGGTTTTCTTTATTTTCAAAAGTTTTAGCCGATGTACCTTCTGCAAACTTAACTCCCCTTAATTCTTTAACAGGACTTGGTTCGATGGCTGATTATTATTCGGCAAAAGTTTCTATTTCGCAAATGCTTTTTAGTGGAAGCGTGTTTCCCGCGCTTGTGGCAAGTGATTACGCCCTTAAAGGCGCAAGTGCAGGACTGAATGCAACTCGAGAAGAAGTATACTCGACAGTCCTGACGTTAGCTTTTTCTCTGATTCAAACACAGAAAAACTTAGAGGTGTTGCAGGAGTCTCGAAAACAAATTCAACTCCTCCTGACCAAAGTAACACAGTTAGAGAAGAATGGGCTGGGAACACCGATTGATGTTCTTCGCACCAAATCCAGTTTGTCTGGTCTCAATGTTGCAATTATTCAGCTCAATAATACCATTGCAAATCTCTACCAGACGCTTGAATTGACTCTAAATCAACCTGTTTATGGGAAAGTGGATGCAGCCGTTGTCGACCAGCTTAACCTGCTTGACGTTATTCCCTCTTTGGATCGTCAAACGCTTCTTTTGCAACGCAATGACTATCAGCAGCTGTTGAACACCTCTCAGCTCATGGACTCTTCGGTTGATATTCAGGCCGGTAATTATTGGCCAACGCTTATGTTGTCAGGAGCTTATGGTTATACAGGGAGTTCCGGATTTAATTTCAGCGACTCCAATCGTGATTGGACACTAGGAGTCAATGGAAGCTGGAATTTATTCGATTTTGGGGCCACCCAGGCAAAAGTTGATGAAGCAAAGGCCAATGCGAATAACATCCATCATCAAATCGAGCAAAGTATCAAGGCAATGGAAAATGACTTTAAGTCTATTTTATTGAATATCCATGCCTCCAAAGAGAAAATAGACGCGATTACTGAAGAAGTAACCGTAAATGAAGATGCTTTTAAACTGATGAATTCGCGCTATAATCTTGGAGACGTGACGAACCTTGAGCTATTGGATGCTCATAATCAGCTTCTGAATGCTCGGAAGAATTTGGTAGAGGCAAAGATTGACTGCGCGAATCAGATCCTACGTTATCTGAGAGCGACCGGACAGTTGCTGTCTTATTTCAAAAAGGGAGTTTCAAAGTGAAAAAATGGATACTCATGATTGCTGCTGTGTTGTTGATTGGGGTATTGGGGATCAAATTGGTAGGACGAGGGGCTCCCGGCGGTTCTGGTCGAGTGTCGATTCTTAAACACGCTGAAATTTCCGATCGTGAGGGAGACGTTGTTCCAGTTAAAATAATGGTTCTTGTCACCCAGAATTTCTCGGTGAAAGTGAACGCTGTTGGAACGGGTAAGGCCAAACAAGATTACGTGCTCAGTGCAAAGCTGAACGGGGAAATCAATTATCTGAACGCCGATATCGGCTTGAAAGTGAAGAAGGGGCAGCTTATTGCCAAAATTGATCCAGAAATGGTTGAGGCAAGTTTTAAGCAGGCTGCGGCCAACTATTCTTTAGCCTCCAGTGCCTTTTCACGTCAGAAGAACCTTGCCGCGCAGGGACTGGTTTCTGCCCAACAGCTTGAGACAGCGGAAACTCAATTTAAACTGGCAAGTGCCTCGTTAACTTTGGCTAAAGTGAACTTAAATTACTCTCGTATCGTAAGTCCGATTAATGGTGTGATTGCTGAGAAAAATGTCTCGGTGCATGATATGGTTTCGGTCGGTCGTCCAGTTGTTCGTGTGGTGAATTTGGATCGATTAGAGATAGAGGTGGGGGTCAACGATCATCATGTTGCACGTCTGCAAAAAGGGAACAAAGCTCTTATTCGATGGACAGCCTATCCGAATCGGGTATTTGAGGGAGCTGTCACCCACGTTGGGATGCAGTCCAATCAAGACACAAAAACCTTTCCCGTGATTGTCGAATTAGACAATAAGGAGGGGCTCATCAAGGGAGGAATGATCACAGACGTGACCCTCGTATTGGATGCCATTCAAAATGCAATTGTGGTTCCCTTTTCTCTCGTTTCGCAGAGCCAGGAGGGGAATTATGTCTACATCGAGCAAAAAGGTTATGCTGTCAGACGGTCGGTAATCCTTCATGACTTGCAGGGAGATCAGGTTCATGTGATACAAGGACTTCAAGTGGGAGATCATCTCATTGTCGAAGGAAACAAGTATGTAGCTGATCAAACAGCGGTACATGTGGTTCAATAGGTCATGAAGCTCATTAAGCTGGCGATTCAGAACTATTTAACGGTATTCGTAGTCATGGCTATCCTTGTCTTCTTTGGAGGCAAAGCCTATCTTTCAATGCCTCGAGAGACCTTTCCTGACATCAAAGTTCCGTATGTATTTGTGAATACTTTTTATCTGGGGGTTTCTCCGAAGGACATCGAATCCTTGGTGACGGATCCGATCGAGCGAAAGTTAAAAAACATTAAAGGGCTTGAAAAAATAAGTAGCATTTCTCGGGAGAGTGTTTCTTCTATTTTTCTAGAATTTAGCCCGGATATGGATATTGAGTCCTCCTTGCAAAGAGTGAAAGATCGAGTGGATCTGACCCTTCCTGATTTACCAAAAGATGTGAAGGCACCCGTTGTGAGTGAGTTTAGCGTGGAGAACTTTCCTTTTATATACGTGAACCTTTACGGCCCGATGGATTTGGTGAGGCTGAGAACGATTGCAGATCGACTCAAAGATGAGGTTGAAAAGATTTCGGGTGTCCTCGAAGCTTCTGTGATCGGGGGGCAAGAGCGAGAAATACAGATCATTGTCTCTCCTCAAAGGCTTCAAGAGAAAGGACTCGCATATACCGATATTTCGAAAGCAATTCAGGGGGAAAATATCAATATCCCTGGTGGAAGTCTTGATATTGGGTTGGCAAAGTATTCTATCCGAGTGCCAGGTGAGTTTACGTCCATGGATCAAATTCAGAATATTATTGTAAAAGTGGTGAAAGGTCGGACGATTTACCTAAAAGATATTGCTGAGGTGAGGGACTCCTTCAAAGATCAGGAAACCTTCTCTCGCTTTAATGGCCAGCCCTGTATTTCTTTAGCACTCAAAAAGCGAAGCGGAGCCAATCTCCTTAAGATTTCTGAACAAGTCAAACAGTTGAGCAAGAAATTTATTATGACGGAAAACATCAACGGGCTGAGTGTCGCTTTTGTTGGAGATCAGTCTATCAATATTCGCAATATGGTTCTAGAGCTTGAAAACCACGTGATCACCGGGTTTTTGCTGGTGGTCCTGGTTCTTTTTATGTTCCTAGGATTCAGAAATGCTTTGTTGGTTTCTCTTGCCATTCCATTTTCTTTTCTCTCAACATTCGTTATTCTCCAAGCCTTGGGCTTTACGCTGAACATGGTGGTGCTCTTCTCCCTGGTTCTTGTCCTGGGTCTTTTGGCCGATGATGCGATTGTCGTCGTTGAAAATATTTATCGATACTTGGAAAATGGCAGTCCTTTAAAAAAGGCTTGTTACCGTGCGACCAAGGAAGTAGCCATCCCCGTGATTACCTCTACACTTACCACTCTTGCCGCATTTATTCCTCTGGTCTTTTGGCCGGGAATGCTTGGGAAATTTATGGGATATCTACCCATAACGGTTATTGTCTCGTTGACCTGCTCTTTGCTGGTTGCTTTCTTTGTAAACCCTGTGATCGGTTCAAAAATGATGAAGGTCTCCGAAAAACAAAAGAATAAGGCCTCTGGGATGTCCCCTCTGATGGTCTTCTATGAACGAACTTTGCGATTTTGTCTTGCATACAGCAAGTTATCTCTTTTCATTGTTTTTTTGCTCCTTATTTTTACTTTCATAGCCTACGGAAAAATGGGGAAAGGGGTTATTTTTTTTCCAGATATTACACCAGTACAGGGATATGTGACCCTTCAGCTTCCTGGAAGCGCAATTCTTAGTGAAACCGATAAAATGGCTAAGGTCGTAGAGTCCACTTTTCACCAGTTCGAGGATATCAAGGATTATAGCGCCAATATCGGAGGCCAAGTGGGGGGCTTCACGGGAGGAAAAACTAATCCAAACAAGGCTCAGCTGGTCATGGATTTTAAACGCCAGGGTGAAGATAAAATTGGGAAGAATTTTGATCCGCGTGCAACCATGCAAAAGATTAGAGAATGGGTGAAGTCCATCCCCGGAGCCAAAATTGAAGTAACCCTACCACAGGCTGGGCCTCCCAGAGGTGCCCCGATCGCCCTTCGGGTATCAGGGGAGAGCTTTGATCAACTCATCGCGGCTTCGAACCAAATTCAAAATCAGCTACATCAAGTCAAGGGGCTTATCAATATCAAGGATGATTATGAAGAAGGTCTTCCAGAGATCAGCATTCAACTGGATCGTGGAAAAATGGCACTATTGGGTCTGAATACGGCCTCAGTGGCCTCAGCCATCCGTATGGCGGTCTATGGTTCGAAAGTTTCTGTTTTCAGGGATAAACATATGAATGAAGAGTACGATATTACGATTCGATATCCCCAAGAAAGTCGCCAGAATATTGAGGATATTGAAAATATCTTTGCAACGTCTTCTCAAGGAAAGAATATTCCACTTCGAGTATTTGCCACAGTGGAGTTCCAAAGTGGGGTAGGCTATATTCAGCATAAAGAGTTCTCCCGGGTGATCGAAGTGTCCGCGGA
>CAYHOI010000100.1:0-2267 GCA_964358175.1 uncultured Candidatus Marinamargulisbacteria bacterium
ACCGCCATCGCAAGATCTAGCGAAGCGTCAAAACCAATTCGGTCGAAGTATAAATTAAATAATTACAATGTTTACTCTGCCTTACATCGTGGTATAATCTTAATTAAATGGAGGTGTATTAATATGAAAAATCATAGTATCACTGTTCGGATTAATGAAACTAATTATAGCCAACTTGAAAATTTGGCAGAATCAATGGAGCGGTCAAAGTCGTTTATAATGGAGGATGCCCTAAAAAATTACATTGCGGTTAACTCATGGCAAGTTGATCACATAAAGAAAGCTTTGGCAGAGGCAGATAATCCAAATACTCAAAGGTACACACAAGAAGAAATAGAACGAGAAGCTTTGGCTTAATGATGAAAATTATATGGCTTAAAGCGGCGAGGGAAGACCTATTACTAATAAAAAGCTTCATAGCAAAAGAAAGCAGTATAGATAATGCAAGGAATGTAGCTTTTAAAATTTCAAAAACTGCATTGTTATTGCAAGATAGCCCTGGCGTAGGGCGTCCTGGCCGAGTCAAAAGAACACGAGAGCTAGTAATACCAAGCATTCCGTATATCATTGCTTACCGAGTTTTGGATTCAAACCTTGAAATTCTCAGCATTATTCATCAGGCACGAATGTGGCCGGAAGGGTTTTAAAAGAACCCAACCGGCGTCTGTGTAAAAACGGCAAGATTATTACAAATGCTTTTGTGCGAAAAATGATAAATTTCCCCCGAAGAAGAAGCCCCCCCTAATGCAAATAGCTCTCCATAAGCCCCTTGACAATAAGGTTAAATCCATCGACTAGGACGAAAAAGAGGATTTTAAATGGTAGTGAAATCATGACGGGTGAGAGCATCATCATTCCGAGGGAGAGCAAAATGTTTGAAACCAGAAGATCGATCAAAACAAAGGGAAGAAATATAATAAACGAAATCATGAACGCTTTCTTGAGTTCACTGATCATAAACGCTGGGATCAGCACATAAGTAGGAATATCATTTCTGCTTTTTACCTTCTTCAGATCTATCTGCGCAAATTGGGCAAACAAAGACAAGTCTTTTTCGCCAGCTTGCCTAAACATAAACGTGCGCAGAGGTGCCATGGCTTTTTGAAGGGCTATAGTCTGAGAGATCTTGCCGCGATTGTAAGGTTCCAGCGCGTCAGTCTGCACCTGTTTCCACACAGGAGCCATGACAAAAATCGTCATAAAGAGTGCCAAGGAGATAATCACGATATTGGGCGGGGACTGTTGCGTACCCAAGGCACTTCGAAGCATTCCGAAGACGATGGTAATCCGCATGAACGAGGTCACTGAGACCAAGAAAAATGGGATCAACGAGATGAGGGATAGCATCAGAATCAACGAAATGGAGTTGCTGAATTGAATCGGCTGTCCCGTCAGGATATTCCCGAGATCCAGATTAATCGGCGCGGCGAGTAGCATGTTGTTTCTTTAGTTCTCCTGCAAAGCTTTTCTTTGTCTTGGGCATAAAATGTTGAATTGTTCGATTGCTAACGGTTGCGAGATACTCATCACCATCAATGGACAACAGGTATACCCCTGTATTTTGCTGAAGAGGTAAATATTCGATGAGACTGAGTCTTCGATTCTTCTGCGCACGACCCGGCACAAAATTCAAAACAAAATTTCCCGCGTAAAAGAGTCCTAAAATAAGTGCGAGGACAACAAATATTTGTACAAAATACGATAACCCGAGATTCATTTTTTATTTCTCACGATGTCTCTGATCATAATACCATAATTTTTATCAATAGAAACTACGTCGCCGTAGGCAATGATCTGGCCGTTTATCTTTAACTCCAGAGGTTCGCCAAACTGTTTATCCAAATCAATGATGGATCCCTCACTTAAATCGTAGATTTCCTTGAGAGAAATCGTAGTTTGTCCCAGGAATATATCCACCTTCACGGGGATATTGGCAAAAAAATCAAGATCAAAGCTTTGTCCTGAAACCCGCTCTTCAAGCTCTGGAAACACAATTCGTTCCGCCTGAAAAAGTTCTTCCTTTATAGGTTCTGGGGATTGTGGTGAGGGGGGGGGCGTTTCGTCTCGGGTTTCCCTTACCTCTGGTTCCGGAGAAGTATTTGAGGTTTTGTCATTTTCAACCAAAGGGTCTTCAATGTCCTCAGATAATTCGAGTAAGGGGTCGGTATCCAAGAATTCAGTCATCTCCTGCTCTTCTATCTGAATCAACTTGTCGAGATTCTCCTCAGGTTTACTATCCTGAGCCGGAATCTGGGCGGTTTCATCTA
>CAYHOI010000100.1:2367-6577 GCA_964358175.1 uncultured Candidatus Marinamargulisbacteria bacterium
AAAACTCATCAAAAACAGAGTCCTCTTCAGAGTCCATCATAAGTGATTTTGAGGAGGAAGATTGATCCGGGATTTCCAGCTGTTCGCCGAGTTTTTCATCATGGGTTTTCTCAAACTCTTCTGTGACTCCAAGGGAGGCCTCGGTGTTGTCCAAGAATTCGGTCATCTCCTGCTCTTCTAATTGAATCAACTTGTCGAGATTCTCCTCAGGTTTACTATCCTGAGCCGCAACTGGGGCGGTTTCATCTAAAAACTCATCAAAAACAGAGTCCTCTTCAGAGTCCATCATAAGTGATTTTGAGGATGAAGATTGATTGAGGATTTCCAGCTGTTCGCTAAGTTCATCATCACTGATTTCCTCGATGTCAAGGACTCGGTTAAGATCAGGTTCGGTGGGTGAGTCTTTCTTGTCATCTGACTCAGCATCTGTTGACTTGATCCCTTCGAGATCATCCAAGGAAAAGTCACCGCCACCAAATAAATCGCTTTCCAAGAGTTCTCTTAACTCATCTTTATTGACTGCCATTAAAGTTTCTCCCAATCAAATTCGTCATCTGTATCATCCTTTTCCTCTTGATTGTCCGCAAGAATCGAGGTCAATTCCTTCTCTTCAGCATCTGAAGAGTCCCTATCAGAGAATAAATCATTGCTGCTTTCTTCTATGGTAGACGATTCAACAGTGTGTTCATCGCAAGAAAGATGCTTAAGGAGCTGAACCGAAAGCTTTGTGCCATGGATTCCAAACGTGGCTGTAAACTTCAGCTCTTCTCCAATCGTTACTTCGACTGCGTCTCCCACCTTTTTTTGGAGAAGAAGCACATCCCCAGACTGTAACGTTCGCAAATCAGAAAAGGTAAGCATCACATCTCCGATACGGGCGGAAACTCCAGTCATTATGTTTTTTTGAGCTTCAGCAGGAACCACAATCTTTGGAAACATACCCCTCGGCAAAGAAAGATGCTCGAAGAAATAGTCTTGGTTAGCTGATGTAAAAGCAAATGATATCTTGCAAGGTTCTTTAATTGAGGGTACGAGCGTATAGAATGTAAAAATTCTATAATCATCTGGTTCCGAGATAAGATTATTAGACTCTTTGTCTGCGTACTCGATCGTTTTTTCCATGGACGTGAGATCAATGTTCATCTGGTTCAGAATGGGGGAAAGCGTTTCAGTAAACATTTGGAGGAAGAAGATGCTCTCAAGCTCCGAATGCATGAGACGAGTGGTTCCGGAAGAGTTTGTTGTGCCGAAGGCATTTCCAAGAAGTAGTGCAGCCAATCGTTCATCTAGGTAGACCTCAAAAGAGAAGGAGGGAGTGCTTAGCTTAATAATAATGCTTGGCGCCTCAGTCCTGGGGAAGTCATGAAACTGCATGCGCTGAAATTGGAACTCTTTTATAGTAAATGAACAAGTATACTGGGTCTTGATCTGCTCTTCCCACATCAGCATGAGTTTATAAAGTTGATTCTGCCAACAAACAAGCTTTTGCTTGGGAATAGATCCGGCTGTTGCAGTCTGGTAAGGCACATGCTGTGGAACGTACATATGCCAATCTTTTAGGGCGACAGGGTACTTAATTCTGTTCTGCTCAACCATAGCTTTATGATCCTAATTGCTGGATGATATTCTGGATTTGTTGACTTGCAATTTTGACCGCTGTTAGGCTGGCAGACATTGCTCGTTGAACCTCCATTGCATCCACTGTCTCCCCTATAAAAAACACATTTGACTTTTCAATTGCCTGAGAAACAGCCTCACCCATTCCATCTTCGGCAGGAGGCAACGGTTTATGAGGTATTCCTGCTGCTGGGGTCGCTTTGTACGTTGTTCCATCGTGCTGAATTAATGCGCCCTTATTTGGAAAATCGGTTAAAGCAATTTTGAAAAGGCTCTTATCTTTTGAAGAATCGGATTGCGATTGGGAAAAGTTTTCAACCAGGATTCCCTGGTTCCCCTTGGACTGCCAACCCGCGTTTGAGGCTTTGTTCACGTCAACTTTAATGAGCTCCATTGTGCCTGTATCAAATTGACCATTACCGAGCGATTTAAATCCATATACCTTGCGGCCAGAGTTATCCAAGACGTATCCGTCCGAGGACATTTTGAAGTTTCCAGCCCGAGTGTAAAGAAAAGTCTTTCCCTCATCAGGTGTAACCACAAACATTCCGCTTCCCTTCAGAGCCAAGTCCATTTGTCCACCAGAACCAAGCTCTCCTTGAGAAAAATCTACTGTTATATTGGCCATAGCCACACTGGATCCCTCTTGATTGGGGTTTGTTCCCCCGAAATTGCTACCTCCTGCAGACCCTGCATTCAAAACCTTATTAAAAATGGTCTTGAAAGAATACTTGAGAGATTTATACCCAACCGTACTCATATTGCCCATATTTGCGGTTTGAATCCGAAGGGCAGTCTCGAAGGCGCGCATGGCATTTTCGCCATTCTTCATAATATCAAGCATGGGTGACTCCTTCTCTTATTTCGCGCAGAAACTCCATGGAGACCAACTGATCATCGATCTTAAAAGCAATAACCCCATTTTCATTAACGACGCTGTCGATTTTTCCCGTCCTCTTTCTCCCGTCCAAGATATAATCAGCTTCTTTACCAATCAGAGCAGCAGATCGATTAAGTAAATCAAGATTTGATGCAGAAAAGAAATTCCCTTGTAACTGACTCATCTGAGCTAGTTGAAAGTTTGTATTTGCAGAAAAAGGATCACTTGTGCTTCCACCAAACAAATCAGAATCAGCATTATTGTTGGATAAATCGCCCTCGCTGCTTGACGATGCTGACAAAAAGCTGGAAAAAATCTTCGAAAACTGAGCTTGAAAGTACAGGCTGGTCTGCGCAGGATCATTGAGGTTGGGTGAGCTCAGTAGTCCTCCCTGATTTTGGGAAAACAAATTGCTCCCCTTGGAAAGGTTGAATTGTAATAGGCTTGCGTTGTCGGCAAATTCCATTGGTGTCCTCAACGTAGCACACTCCAAATTTTAATGTCAATCATCTTGGAAACTCCATGGATCTCTCATAAACTGGCAATGACCATATTCCGTTATCAGTTGCAGCAAGATGTTCTGGTTTTGACTTCAACAAGTGCCATTATATACTCGTCACGAATTGGTTTACGGTGAAGCGACGACGAGCGACGCTTACTGTGCGTAAGCAAGCGAGGAGTCGCAAAACCGAAAACCAATTTCAGTAGAGTATAAATGGGTATACCCCCTCATCCCCTACCTTATTTAATCGTAATTTGTGGATAAGTAAATGTATCGTTTTTTTTGATTTCATTTTTCTTAAACTTTCATGAGTGCAAAAAATAATGCTTGCAAATCTTATAATTTTTGCCAAAATGAACAAGTAGCTCATTAAATTTAAGGAGGGTTCATAAAATGTACGATGAAGAAGATTGCGGATGTAGTTGTGTTCAGGTTGGGCAGAGTGTTCCTGATTTCAAAGCAAAAGCTGTTTTGGGAAATGATGAGATTAAAGAGATTTCTTTGAGTGATTACCTTGGGAAATATGTGGTTTTGTTTTTTTACCCACTCGATTTCACCTTTGTATGTCCTACAGAGATTCTGGCATTTAATCGAAGCCTTCCGGAGTTTAACAGCAGAAATGCTGAACTTATTGGTATTTCTGTGGATTCAGTCAATGCACATTGGGCGTGGAAACAGATGCCGATTGAAAAAGGCGGGATTGGTGCCATCCAGTATCCTCTTGTTGCGGATTTAACCAAGGAAATTAGTTTGGCCTACAATGTTTTACTGGATCCGGGAATTTCTGCAAGAGGCCTTTTTATTATTGACCGAGAGGGAATTCTGCAGAGCTACACCGTCAATAATCTTCCGCTTGGGAGAAATGTGAGTGAAGCTCTTCGCATTTTGGATGCAGTTCAACACGTTGAAGCCCATGGAGAAGTATGCCCAGCAAACTGGATAAAAGGCCAGGAGGCAATGAGTGCCACGCCTGAGGGGGTTTCTAGATATCTATCCATGAATAAGTAGCCACGGTTACTTCTACTTCGTACCCACACACGCCGTTCCAAGTCCTTCGGACAGAGACTTCTCCTCCCGTGGAGAAGGTCTCTATCAGGAGGTTTTATTCCCGCGAAAACTTGATGAGGAGCTGTATTTGAAGGGAATTTAAGTCGCTGTGTAATATCAACTTGGTATCAGGTGAGTTATCTTGAGGGGAAGAGCTTTTTCAT
>CAYHOI010000101.1:0-6506 GCA_964358175.1 uncultured Candidatus Marinamargulisbacteria bacterium
GTACCATTGTTTCTGCAAATTCAGCTTAACGAAGTTTGGGGCGTTGAAGGTTTCAGATAAATTCCGTTACGCTACGCTTCACTCCATTTACCCGGTTCAATAACGAAGTGCAACATTCAGTGGTAGGGGGTACCCCCTACCCGTAGCAGAGCCTAATTGAAAGGGGTCTAAATCGATAGAGACATCGTCCATACCGCTGAAAATACGGTAGATGTGAGGGGGCTTGCTACACGAAATTCTATCTGGGAGGCTAAGCCTTTCTGAATCGGAAGTGAAATCCCCGCAAGAGCCTTATAAGAGACCCCCGAAGGCGTTACCCTTCGATCGAAAGCCCCGAAGAGAGATTCGAAAATGTGATCCCCTCGAAGTGCCATGTAGGTGCTGTCATTTTCAATGGGTAGGCCAAAGATATCGACAGCTCCGATTTCACGATACGTGTCAGCCATTTGAGATTGAACTCCTTTGGGGGCAATAGTGAGCAAACGAGCCGTGATAACCGAGCCAAAGAATGACGAGCCTGTTGCTTCGTTAAACAAGCTGTAATGCTCATCACCACCAAAGGACATTCGACTAGAAAGAGCATAGTTTCCAAGAGTAATCTTCAGGGTAAAAATATCTTTCTGATCCAGTATTGCGCCTGCGGAGAGAATGCCTGTAAGTCGACCGGAATAAGCATATCGCTTATCCCAACCCATATCGAGATAGTAATTTTCGTTCACAGCAAATCGCTGGTGTGCCCCTACAGACAGGACGGATCGATTCGAGCTGATCAGATCAATGCTGCTATGTAGAACGCCTTGGGCAGCAGTGATTGATATTTTATCCTTTTTGAAGTCGAGAACTTGGCCTAGGGAATCGATTTGCTGTCCTGGCCCCTTTTCGAAAGACAAACCCACAGTGCCAATAAGCGGAAAAACGTATCCAGTTGAGGCTGATAATGCAACGAGCAGAGAGGAGTTGTTCGTACTGCTGAAGGTTCCCAATTCGAGTCCAAGGCTGTAGACAGAATTTTCTTCAAGGAAGGAGAGTTTGGCAGTATGAATCAACGCATCAGAGTTCACGTTGCTCAAAACAGCCTGACCCCGATAAGTCAGTTCTGGGTTTAACCTATTGGATGCAGATTCTTTGGTCGACAAATAGGTTACATCGTTTCTCAAAGTATCAAATTGATCTCGCAGGTCATCAATAATGGCAACACTGGACGCCAATTCATTGACTTGTTGAGCAAGCTCGTTGGAATGTGGTGTAGATTTTGATTGGACTAGTGTTGGCTTACCAAAATGCGCATTGATATACCGATGATATTTTGCCATTAAAACAACCAAGTCATAACGTCTGATAGGACTATTCCCGTCGAATTTGTCGAATGCATTGCTCAATACACCAATGTCTACTAACTCCTTGATGGACGGCGTTGCCCAATGGGAATCTGGAATATCCGAAAAGCCTCCCGCTGAGAAGCTAAGGACTCCTCCGACCAGCAGTAAGAGAAGACCCCGAACACTCATGGCCGTCGTTTTCGCAAAAAAGCTGGGATGTTAATGTCGTCCTCCCTGTCGGACAAATCATCATCAGAGGGGTCTGCGGCCAGTTCTGGGCGTGAGGATGAGGATCTAGTGGTGGTGACAGGTTTTTCCTCTTCATGAAAAAAAGATTGAACCACAGAAGATGAGCCTTCCAGCTGACGGAAGTCAGGATCAACGGAGTCATTCTTTATCGTTTTGCTTGCGATAACGGGTGGTCTTGTGTTTTCAATGTTTGGGCGGGGTTTAAACCCCGTGGCAATGACGGTCACCACGACATCGTCCTTAAGCGACTCATCGATCACCGTTCCCCAGATAATATGTGCGTTAGGGTCGATAGCCTCATAGATTAACTGTGCAGCTTCGTTTACTTCATGCATCGATAAGGTGTCCCCCCCAGCGATGTTGAGAATGACGCCAGTGGCACCGGTAATGGATTCCTCTAAAAGGGGGCTACTGATAGCAGCCTCGGCAGCTTCTATTGCACGATGGCTACCGGAACTTCTTCCAATGCCCATCATGGCAGATCCGGCATCTTTCATGATTGTTTTTACATCCGCAAAATCAACGTTAATCAGTCCAACTTTGGTAATCAAATTAGAAATTCCCTGAACGCCTTGCAAAAGAACATCATCTGCTATGAGAAATGCATCTTTAAGCGATGTCGTTTGTTCTACAACTTGAAGAAGTTTATCGTTGGGAATCACAATAAGGGCGTCTACTTCCTCTCGAAGCCTTCTAATCCCTTCTTCAGCTTGTCGCATTCGCACCGGCCCCTCGAATCGAAAGGGTTTTGTGACGACGCCAACCGTGAGAGCCCCAGATTGCTTTGACAGCTTGGCAATGACCGCAGAAGCACCGGTACCGGTACCGCCACCCATGCCTGCGGTAATAAATATCATGTCAGCCCCTGAAATGGCCTTTTCGAGAGCCTCAGAGCTTTCTTCTGCAGACTTGGCTCCCACCTCAGGATTGGATCCAGCGCCAAGACCTTTGGTGTTCTCGAGTCCAATTTGCATAATGTTTTCTGCAAGGGAGCTATGTAGTGCTTGAGAGTCAGTGTTGACCGACCAGAACTCTACCCCATCCAATCCGGCAGCGACCATGCGATTGACTGCATTATTTCCGCCTCCACCGATACCGATGACTTTGATATTCGTATACTGATTAACTTCTGTTTTCATCACCTAGTGCTCCTTCTAACTTTCTTCAAAATGGAAATCTTTGTCCTGATTCGATTTTTTTAACTATACAAGATGGCGCATCCGTCACCTCAGTCTATACTTGTATATACTCTACTAAAATTGGTTTTCGGTTTTGCAACTCCTCGCTTGCTTACGCACAGTAAGCGTCGCTCGTCGTCGCTTCACCGTAAACCAATTCGTGACGAGTATAGACCAAACCCAAATTTGTTTTCGGTGAAGATGAGCCAAGCGAAGTTTACTTTCTCGTAAATGAGCAAGGCGAAACAAAACCGAGAGCAAATTTGAAGTCAGTATATCAATATTAAAATAAATCTTCAACCACTTGAGCCAGTTTGTTTTTGAAACCTTCTTGCTTTCTGGAAACAGTGGGATTATAGATGTCATTGTTTATCGCGTAATGGATAAGCCCAATCGAACTTAAGTATCCCTTATCTGGAAAGGTGGCTTCCAGAGCAATAACAGGTAATCCCCACCGTTTTTGAAGGAGGATTTCTGATTTTTGGGGGTGACCATTTCCAAGAAGGATCACTTTTTTTGCCAAAGCCTTCATGGTTTCGAAAGAGGGGTGCGCTTCTATCCAATCGAGAAATTCTTCGTAACGTGCTTGAACGACATCATGCAGAAGATTCTGGTCAATTTCAAGTGCGGCATCAGGACTTTTTCGAGTATAAAAATCGACATAATCCTCCTTTAGTCGCTTCGCCGTGACTGGATCGACCTTCATAACTTTAGCAATGTCGCGAGTAATGAGTTCGCTTCCATGGGGTAAATTGATGAAATTAACGAGCATATCGTCTTTGGTTCCATAACAGTAGATGGACTCTCCTCCGAAATCAAGAATGAGAGGATCATCCTCTTTGGGGTGAGGCATGTTCAGATAATAATTGATAAAGGCTAGAGGAGGGGCAACATATTTGCCTACACTGACGCCCAATTCTTTCATGAGTGAACGGATTTGTTCATACAAATATTCATTGTACCCGATAAGCATAATCTCCATCGCAAGCTCATTCCCCGGTTGTCCGACAGGATCGCGTGTGATCTTTTGATCCACATAAAATTTAAGGGGAATCGTATGCAGAACCATTGTCCCCTCGCAAAGCTCTTTGGCTTTGTTAATCAGTTCAATCTTCTGTCCGGCAGTGATGACAGACTCCGAGGCAACACTTTGTACCGTGATGATTTCGGTGGTGTACTCGCTCATGGGTAACGTGAGAAGAGCTTTTCGTTCCGAAAGATCTAATCCGTAATGCCGTTCTATCATTCGAAATGTCTTGTGAAGAAGATCGCGAAGTTGATCTCTGTTGAAGCTTTTGGGAGTTAATGAACCCCCATAAGGGATAATAGACTGATCAATGATGGAAAACTGCCTGTTCTCACGTAATTCTAAAAGAATCACTTTAAGCGAGGTTGTCCCCATATCTATCGTATAAATGAGATTCTCGGTGGATAATCGGCTCTTTTTTCGAAAGGAGTTTTGAATGGAACTGAGCACCGATTTCATCATGACAGGTCGATTATATCACATAAATCTATTAAACTTGGTACCACTCTGAAGGTTGTTTTTGCGTGAAGAGTGACGTTTCCAATCATTACCGTTTGAGCACCCGCAATTTGACCAAATTGCATATCGATCTGCTTATCTCCAACCATTACTGCATGTTCAGCGCGAAAGTCTGGAAAGTTTGCTTGAGCAAGTTTAATCATGCCTTGTCGAGGCTTTCGACACTCACATTGTTCGCTCTCCAAATGAGGACAAAAATAGATGTGATCAATGATTGCTCCATGCGTTGCAAGCTCACGAGTCATCCGCTCATGAATACGGACAACATCAGCAGAACGCATGAGTCCTTTCCCAACACCCTGTTGATTGGAGAAAACGAGAATGCGCTTGAAGATTTTTCTAAGTCTGGCGATCGCTTCAGGGACTCGCGGCAAAAACTCGAATTCATCCCACGTTTTCACGTAGTCATTAGGCAGGTTGCGGTTGATGACGCCATCGCGATCCAGAAGCAAGAAAGCACCTGGTACGATTTTAAGTTTTGAAAGGTTAGTCATGATATCTAACAGTTGGATAATCCGGATATCTTACATCGACTTCATTCATTTTTTCCTTGCTGGATGCATTAAACTCCATGATTGCACGAAGCACGTAGAGCTTTTTCTCAAAATCCATTGTAGAACCGAGTCTAATTTCGATGAGATCCTTTGACAAAACTCGAATATCTTTTAAGTCAGATAAATTAAACTTAACCCCTTCGTTTCCGAACATTTTGATGAGACTCCGAATCGAGCCTTTAACCAAATGAATGTACCTTCGGCTCAGCCGACCTTGAGAGAAAGCTTTTTGCGGATCAAGTCCAGTGATGATAGGTAACACTCCGAATTCAGGAAAGTCATTTACTCGACCCTTTTCATCCACATTCAGAACAACGCCTTCTCCATTGATGATGTAGGTATAGGGATAGGCTACGATGGTCGCAAATGGGACATGTTCGACGAGTTGAACAACCAAGGTATGCGACAACAACGTCTTATGAAAGTGAACGGTGGATAGTTGAGGGATTTGTTCTTTTAGCCGGTTTCTCATTCGGCGGCGTGAGAAGAAGACCAGATTCGAAGAGCGATGATCACTCAAAACCTTCAAAACGCACTCCTTGCTTACAAATTTGTTGCTAACCACCTCAATTCGTCGAATTTTAAAAAATGGATGAATTGCAACCATTGAATAGGTAACAGGGAGGAGGATTAATAAAAGGATGAATTTTGTTCTAGTGCGTAAGCGAAGCATCAATGATCCTTTGAACCAGTTTGGGGAAGGTGATGCCTCTAGCGAGGGCCTGAGCCGGAAGATCGCTGGTGTCGGTCATTCCGGGAACCGTGTTGAGTTCCAGTATGTGTGGCTCGCCGGAAGAGCTAAGGATCATATCCACTCTGACTGCACCTCGACATCCAACAACACGATAGGCTGCTTGTGCAACTTCTTGGATGTACTTTTGGGTGTGACTCTCAAGGGGGGCTGGAAGAATAAAGTCGGTCATTCCTTGGGTATATTTTGCCTCATAATCGTAAAAACGATTTTTGGGAAGGAGTTCCAAAATGGGATAACAATCCTGATCCAGCAAGCTCACCGTAAGTTCCCGACCGGGGATGTAGTTTTCTACAAACAAATCCATATGCTGGGTTGAAAGCGAAGAAAACTGTTCTTCCAACTGGTTATAGGAATCGACAATAGCTACCCCAATGCTGGATCCTTCATGTGCGGGTTTAATGACCTGGGGAAAGGATGTAACTTGCTTCAAATCGTCAAAAGTATTCAACTTGATAAAGGGTGCAGTAGGTAGGTGATGATAAATGAGGAGTTCTTTGGTGATGATTTTGTTGCACGCGATAGCTGATGCACAAATGCCGGAACCAGAGTATGGAATATTTAACCATTCCAAAAGCCCTTGAATAGAGCCGTCCTCGCCACCTTTGCCATGCAAGGCAATAAAAGCAAAGTCTATGTCGCGCGGAATTGTTTCGTTAGCGGGGTCTACGAGAGTCGTTTCATAACCCAGTTCCTTTAACGCTTTCGCAACATTTGCCCCAGAACGAAGGGAGACGTCTCGTTCATTGGAAATACCTCCGCAGAGAACCGCTACTTTTTGAATTGTTTTTCTCATCAGAGTTCTGATTATATTCTATTTTTTGTTGTTTGCGGAAGGCCAACTGAAGGAGTGATCAGGGCGAGCGCATCTAAAATTGTGTTAATTTCGCCTCACCCCCTACCCCCCTC
>CAYHOI010000102.1:0-6473 GCA_964358175.1 uncultured Candidatus Marinamargulisbacteria bacterium
CCAATTTCAGTAGAGTATATATCTCTTTCGACGGTCCAATTATAGGGGGGGGGGCTATACACCCTTGAAAAACACTGATAAATCGTGATAATAAGAACATGTCTTCCACAATTCCGATTAGTACTCAGCCGTCACCTATCCCCTTGGCAAAGCCAGTCGACAAACCAGGAGAGCTGGCGGCCGCTTCTCCCAAGGAACCCCTTCCTCAGACTGCGATTCCCCCACTGGGTACCGTTGGACGACCTCCGATTGATAATATTACGACACAAGGAGCTAACCGTCCCGTTCCAATTCAGGGCTCTATGGCTGAAACGGTTGCTGTAAGTCAGGTGGTTTCTGAGCAGGTGCAGATGAAAAAAAAGGAAGAGGACGAAAAGATTGAGGAAGAAGTTTCAGAGGAAAACGATGAAGAGATCCTCAAGGAGATGCATGCATCCATATTGGGACGTGCAAAGGATGCGACCAAGAAAATTCATCGAAGTGCTTTTAAATATATGTATCAGAAGACCGATTGGCTCAATAAAGAAACCGTTGCTGAAGCGGAGAAGTTTTTTACACAAAAAGTCCCAGACGTCATTGCAGGCGAAATTGGAATCATCCTTGAAGATACATTAGGACTTGGGAATCAGGGGTAGGCAACACTCAGGAAATCATGGATATCCAATATGTTAAGGGGGTTGGCTCGGCACTTGCCAAGAAACTTGAGCGGCTCAATATTAGAGAGACATCTGATTTGCTTACTTTTTTCCCGACCAGTTACCAGGATCGACGAAAGTTACCCAAAATAAAAAATCTAAAACCGGATGAAAATCAACTGGTACAGGGGCGGGTTGTGTCAGTGTCTGAGACCCAAAAAGGATCCTATCAAGTGACTCAAGTGGTTGTCTGCGACGAAACAGGACAGCTCGCTTGTATTTGGTTCAATCAACCCTACCTCAAGAAAATAATCAAGGTCGATACAGAACTCTTTCTGAGTGGAAAGGTTGAGTTTGATTTTGTTTCTCGAAGGAAAATTTTGAAGGTCAATGATTACGAATGGGTAGATGAAGAAAATGTGGGGCGCATCATTCCCCAATACCCATTAACCAAGGGTGTTTACCAAAAACAGCTACGCGGGATCATAAAGAGAGGGCTTTTGCCGGAGCTAAAAACACTCGAAGACCCTTTTTTAGAAGCTTTTCGCGAGAAGTATCAATTGATTCCCCTTGCTCGAGCAATCTATTATTTTCATTATCCAAAGGATGGGCAGACCTATTTGCAAGCCAAAAAACGCTTGGTTATTGAGGATTTTTTTTATTTGCAGTTGGCACTCGCGATTACACGCAGTCGAGTTCGTGTAGAGGAGAAGGGGATTTCGTTTCAAAATCTTCAATCCCTCACCCAGCGTTATTTCGATCAGTTGCCTTATCGGCTGACGAAGGCTCAGATTCGTGTGATGGCCGAGGTGCGTGAAGACATGTTTAGTGATCGACCGATGAACCGTTTGGTTCAGGGGGATGTTGGAGCCGGCAAAACGGAGGTGGCTATGTCTGCAATTCTGCTTGCGGTAGAGAATGGCTACCAGGTGGCCATGATGGCCCCGACGGAGATACTGGCCTATCAGCATTATCAAAAAATGTGCAAATTCCTGGTGCCATTGAATGTTCGTATAGAGTTATTGGTGGGCAGCTTGTCCGATAGAGTGAAGGCTCGTCGACATGATCTGGTATCCAGTGGTTCATCCCAAGTGGTGATTGGAACGCATGCGATTATTCAGCAAAAGGTTCATTTTGACCGGCTGGGACTTGCGATTATCGATGAGCAACACCGATTTGGGGTACTTCAACGCTCCGCGTTGATGAAAAAGAGCGGTGAGGTGATTGATTTGCTGGTGATTACTGCGACGCCTATTCCGAGGTCGTTGACTTTGACTTTGTATGGAGATCTCGACAAATCTATTCTGGATGAGATGCCACCTGGACGTACTCCCATTAAAACGGTGTGGCTTCGGAAACTGGATCGGGATGCGCTCAATACTCTAAAAAACGAGCTAGCGAAGGGAAATCAGGCCTATTGGGTATTTCCATTGGTTGAGGAATCCGAGAAAATTGATCTCAAAGCTGCCACGGAAGGTCGAGCTTTCATTCAGGCTTCGATTTTTCCTGACCGAAGGGTTGGGCTACTCCATGGAAAAATGAAACAAAAAGATAAGGATGAAGTGATGCGTCAGTTTCGAGCAAAAGAGCTGGATATTCTGGTGTCTACTACGGTGATCGAAGTCGGTGTGGATGTGCCGAATGCGACGGTGATGGTGATCGAGCATGCGGAACGATTCGGACTGTCACAGTTGCACCAGCTTCGCGGTCGTATTGGTCGGAGTGATAAGCCGTCTGTCTGTTTTTTGCTGAGCACGAGTAAAACAGATACGACACGAAAGAGGCTGAGTGCACTCGTCAAAAGTACGAATGGGTTTGAGTTGGCGGAAGTTGATCTTTCATTGCGTGGTCCCGGGGATTATTTTGGCTCCAAACAGAGCGGAATCCCAACGATGTATGTGGCCAATTTGCTCAAAGATGAAAAGCTGCTCTTAGAGGCGAAGAAGATGGCGACTGAGGTTGCCGAGAATTTGACGGATCCAGACTTTCAACCCATTCTAGCTGAATTACGAAAGAAACCTCATTTATATGTAGGGAATGAGGGGATGAATTAGGGTATAATTCACCATGAACATGCAAACTGGAAATCTGTTTTTTGAAGCCTCCAAGACAAAACGAAGCGAGGCAGCACCTCTTGCGTATCGCTTGAGGCCTACAACTTTAGAGGATTTTGTGGGTCAGACCCATATATTAGGGAAAGGCAAGCTTCTGCGCCGCCTTGTGGAGACTGATCAGATTGAGTCGCTGATTTTCTTCGGTCCTCCAGGAACCGGTAAAACAACTTTGGCACATATTATTGCCCATCTGACCCATGCCCACTTTGTGCGGTTGAACGCCATTGAGGCCAAGACTGCCGATTTGCGAAGTGTGATCGAGGAGGCGAATCAACAGTGGAATTATCATCATCGCCGAACGATTGTGTTTGTAGATGAGATCCATCGTTTTAACAAGACCCAGCAGGATGTGTTGCTAAAGGACATTGAGGATGGCACCATTCGGCTGATCGGAGCTACGACCGCCAATCCGATTTATTCGCTGAATGCAGCCTTGGTGTCACGAAGTCGTCTCTTTGAATTTAAGGCTCTATCGGTTTCTGAAATGTTGATGGTATGCCGCCGCGCCCTTTCGGAAAAGCAGGGGCTTGGCGAGGTCAAGGTATCTGTGGGCGATGACCTCTTGGAAATGTTGGCCAACCGAGCGGATGGAGACGTACGACAGGTTCTGAACAATTTGGAACTTGCGGTAAAATCGACAACGCCAGATCGTGAGGGGACTGTGACTCTGACTGAGGAGACGATTCGTGAAGTATCTGCGTACAAGGTGCTGATATATGATGAAAATGAGCATTACGATACGATCTCTGCTTTTATAAAGTCTATGCGAGAGGGGGATGAAAAGCAGGCTGTACATTATCTGGCACGAATGATAAGCGCGGGTGAAGACCCATTGTTTATCGCGAGGCGAATGGTTGTTTTTGCCTCCGAGGATATTGGTCTGTCGGATTCCTCTGCGTTGACGCTTGCTCTTGCGGTACACCACGCGATAGAGGTGCTTGGTATGCCAGAGGCGAGGATCAATTTGAGCCATGGCGTGATTGCTTTGTGTCGTGCCACAAAGGATCGGCATGCCTACGAGGCTATAGAATCAGCTCTCAGAGAGGTCAAAGAGTCCTTAAATCCTACCATTCCGGATCATCTCAGGAATTGGAAAGTGAAAAATACATGAGAATCTTCCGTGACCAACTGACAGCCGACGGGGTGCATGTTAGTATGAATAGACGATGAAAAGATTCTCCACTCCAGATTGGTTGTTTTTTGCATTATTGGCGTTTCTGTCGCTTGTCTTCCTTCGTTTAATTTCTTATTTTATCCTGGATATTTTTCTGGCAATTATTTTTACACAGTTGTTTCACGGGGTCCTTCATTTTTCATGTACCAAGCTAAAAATGAACAGATCCTTGGCCTCGCTTTTCCTGAGTATATGGGATCAGTTTGGCCGTCACTATAAGGAAGAATTAGATGGTTGGAACAGCGGAAAACGTGGGGAAACCTCAGCTAACCAGCTGGGCTAGGTTTTGTGCTAGGGAATCGGCTTCGCAAGCAATATCAACATTTACGAAAATGGGCTAAACGACAGCAACTCACCTGCTACCGGCTTTATGAGCGTGATATTCCCGAGATTCCTGCGATTGTGGATTGGGTTGATGGAGATGTTCTGCTATGGCTGTATCCACGTCAGAAGGACGAGACGCCGGAGCAGCAGAACCAGTTTCGTGAAGAGTGTCTTGAACAGGTGTCTTCGGGGCTAGGGGTGAATCAATCACAGATTTTCCTCAAAGAACGGGGCCGACAAATCGAGGGCAAGCAATATCAACGGCTTTCTCAGAAAAATAGAACCAAGATTGTTTCCGAAAAGGACTTGAAGTTTGAGGTTAATCTTTCGGACTACTTGGACACTGGATTATTTCTGGATCACCGAAATACTCGTTCGATGGTTCAGGCATTGTCTCAAGGCAAGGATGTTCTCAATCTTTTTTGTTATACAGCCTCCTTCACCGTCTATGCGGCTGCTGGGGGAGCTTTGCGGACTACATCGGTAGATTTGAGCGCAACTTATCTCGATTGGGCACAACGCAATCTTGCCCTGAATGGGTTCTCAATAGGGCAGGGGCATCAGTTAGTGCAAGAAGACTGTCTGAGCTACCTTCAACAGTCCAAGGAGATGTTCGATGTGATTGTCTGTGATCCACCCACTTTCAGCAACTCTGCCCGAATGAAAGTGAGCTCCTTCGATGTGGATCGAGATTATCCTCAGCTTATTGGGGACTGCCTGAAACATCTTCGTCCAGATGGAATTCTTTTTTTTAGTACGAACTCGCGTGGGTTTTCGTTAGATCCGACGAAGCTTCCTTCAAGGGCAATGATCGAGAATCTGACCCAAAAGACAATCCCTGAAGATTTCCGCAATCGCAAGATTCATCAGTGTTTTCAGATAAGACCTTGAAATCATTTCATCCCTGGCATAGGATATAGCGTAATAATGAGTACGCTTTTTGCAACCTATTCTGAAGTTATCATTGCAGTTTCGATTGGTCTGATCTGTTCTTTTTCACTGGGAGTTGTCTTTGATAAACTTATCCTGAGACGTTTAGCGAATATTGCCCGGAAGACCAAGTTCGCTGGAGATGATATTCTTGTTGAAGAGTTGGAGGGCAGGAGTATGCCCTTCTTTGTTTTGACCGGACTCTATGTGGCGCTTCTTACCGTTGGGCTGGATGAACCTCTCGAAGCAATTATCCGTAAAGTTTTTATCGTATTGATGGTTTTCTTCTTAACGCTACTCATTGCTCGCATCATTAGTCGAATGGTGAGAGTTCTTAATCAGGAGAACAACACACTTTTGCCCACATCCTCCATTATTACTAATGTGGTCAATATCCTAGTTGTTTTGATGGGGCTTTTGATTATATTGCAAACTATGGGGATATCCATCGCTCCGCTATTAACGGCATTAGGGGTTGGTGGCTTGGCGGTTGCTTTGGCACTTCAGGATACTTTGTCGAATCTCTTTTCAGGGATTCAGATTATCATTTCTAAGAAGGTTAATCCTGGGGACTATATCAAACTGGATACTGGAGATACGGGTTGTGTGACGGACATCACGTGGAGAAATACGACTATTCTGGCACCTCAGAATAATATAATGGTGATTCCGAATTCCAAGCTGGCCTCAGCTATCATCACCAATTATTCATTGGGAGACAAGGAAGTGGTTGTTCTTATTGATGTGGGTGTGAGTTACAGCAGTGACCTGGCAAAGGTTGAGGCTGTGACCATCGAGGTAGCCAAAGAGGTAATGAATACGGCTGTCGGTGGCGTGCCGAAGTTTGATCCCTTGATCCGTTTTCATACTTTTTCTGAGTTTAGTATCATCTTTTCTGTGGTAATGCGCGCTCAGAAATACCCTGATTTGCCCCTGATTAAACATGAGTTTGTAAAAAATCTTTATTCTCGATATGCGAAGGAAGGCATCGAGATTCCCTTTCCCTTGCAAGTATGGTGCCCCCGACACGAATCGAACGTGCGGCCTAAGGTTTAGGAAACCTTTGCTCTATCCTACTGAGCTACGAGGGCTAAAGAAATGTTCACCAACCCGAATCATCATAGCCTATCAAATACTGATAGTCTATTACGCCTTGTCCGCCTCAGGCGGGAGCTACGAGGGCACTTGGTGGGTATTATATTATCTTTAGGCGTTTCTATAAAATGATATTTCGGATTATTCGTAACCGATGAGTTTCTGGGGGATTAGTCCCGAATTCTGATAAGTTTAAGTTGA
>CAYHOI010000103.1:0-6207 GCA_964358175.1 uncultured Candidatus Marinamargulisbacteria bacterium
AGCTTTTTCATCGTTTCAAACAGCGTGTTTTCGGTGGAACCGAGAATCCTATGGTAAACATCTAAGCTGTAGACTTGCCGAAGAAGATGTACGTCGTCCTCTGGATTCATGATGACGATAAAAGTATTTTGATTCATAGAAATGATTGTGCGAATCAAGGCAACTAGATCATAGTTAATCTTAATATCAATGAAAATAACATCGAGAATCGCGTGAAGACTGGTGATCTTATCCAAAAGGGTTTTATCAATCTCGTGGGTTACGCCCTGCACCTTGCATCCGAACCATTCCAGAACAGTATGCATGACCTGAGCGGTCTCAGACGATCTTTGCAAAACAAGCACATTCAGAGGTTTATTCTTGTTGCCATAGACACGATCCTGCCCAAAATTGGTTTTGGCGTCCCGGTGACAAATGAAATCGAGTATTTTAAAAACCTTCTCGGGATCAAGGGGCTTCAAAATGTACTGATCCGCGCCAAGCAGAACACTTTGCTTGATGGTCTCCTTTTTGCCGACTGCGCTAACAACCACCACTTTGGTTTGAGGACACAATGCCTTAAGTTTTGGCAGAAGCTCCAGTCCATCGATTTGGGGCATACTCAAATCCGTTGTGATGACATCTGGTGGTACTTCCAGTTTATGGATTTGCATGTAAGCATCAAACGCCCGAGCAGAAGCCCCAACCACATTTCCTCCAAAGGAGGTAATCATTTCCTTCAAGGCTTTCAGAATAAAAACCGAGTCATCGATGCAATAAAAAGTAAATGGCGTCCCGTCTGGCTTAAGGCAAAAATTAAGAGAGTTTGTCACGTTAAGAAGTCTTTGGTGAACGTTTTTCTTGTCGTTTCTCTTTTGCGCTCTTAAGTGGTTTCTTTTTGGTTTCCTTCTTGGTATTTCGTTCTTTCGTCATTTTTTTTACTCCCTTCGATATACAGATATTTCTGTAAACCCATTATATGTAATTTTTTTCGGATTGTGTAGAGTGGCAAAATAACTCGATAACTCGTGTTTCTGTTTTTTGAAAACTCACCATAATTGTGGTAGCATGAAAATATGTCGATAGAAACAGACCAACACCTTCCACCCGCCACTCCCGAATTCGAGGGAGAGGACACACTTGACCCAGAGTTGAAATGTGAATTATCACAATCTTCGCAGGATGATTTCAATCCTTATCCTGATGCAAATGTCAATATTGGCACTGAAAGTTCCTCGGTCTTTCAACTTAAACGAAAACATGACAAAGTGCCACCGCTTATCAAGCTGGATCCTGATTTCCAAAGACATGAGGTTTGGATGCCAAAACAGAAAAGTGAACTAATAGAGTCAATCCTGATGGGAATCCCCCTTCCTCTAATTTATGTGAAGGAGGATGATAAAGGTGTGTATATCATTGTTGATGGACGCCAACGCTTGACGACTCTTTTTGAATTTATGAGCCATAAGTTTCCTCTGGAGAAACTCAGTGTTTTGAGCGATTTGAATGGTGCATATTTTAGTGAAATCGCAGAGGACGAAGTGAAGCATGAAAAATATCTGGATCAGGCTCAGCAGAGTAAAATTGAAGATTGTCAGCTCACGCTACACGTCATCAAACCCACAACTCAGGATCGCGTCATATTTGACTTATTTGACCGAGTTAATCGCGGTGGTACACGGTTAAATGAATTTTCATTAACAGGGCAGTTCACCGACGTAGATGATTTTTTGCGAAAAGGTCTTCGGTCGTTTCCGTATTACGACAATTTGACGAAGTCCGTCGATTTAAGTTAGCCATCTCGAATCTTACCAAAGAACCCTTTTGGGATTCCGATAGCAAGCAGGATTCCTGCTCAACCTATTTGCTCCATGAAACTAATATTTATGGTAGCTCCCTAGCCGAGGCCTGTGAGAGAGACAATGTAGTGATTTCCTTCATTTCATCAGCCACGTCCTCAGATCCTTTGGAAATCATCCGAAATGGAAAAACAGTGTCTCTACTGAATTTGACTTGTTCAGGAAAACTTTCAGATTTCCTTATGTCTAGGGGACAAGGTTCATTCGATTCGTATCTGAAGGCAAAGTTTTCTGGAGGGAAGATCGATTTCTCAAGAATTGATGAGGAAACTGGAGCTTCTGTGATTCCCCCTACAGAGAGGGGTACTTTTATCGATGCATTTATAAAATTTGAAAAATTAACTTGGGATCAGATTTATACTTCGACCGAATTGGTTTTGACGCTTCGCTAGATCTTGCGATGGCGGTTTTTCCAAAACCTGAAAACCAATAGCACTTCGACAAGCTCAGTGACCGCTCAGTATAACTAAGACTAAAATTGATCCGAAAATCAATTAAGTCTTAGTATACATTAATTTTTTCAAGTAAACGCTTCATTTTTTCTAATTTTTGTGTATGCTATGATTTATGCACTCATCCACACACGAAGTGATCATCCTTGAAGCCGAACCCAACATTCACGCTAAACTCGAATCACTCAGCGAGCCTATTTCTTCTGAATTGCCGTTTGGCCGTTATAAATTTGTGGCTACAACCGATATGGAGAACCTCCTCAGGCTGGTCATGCATCCTGATCAGAGCACCTCCCTTGTGATCATTGATCTGACCATTGGCGAGCTTTCAGGGCTTGACGCCTTAAAAACGATTCACACCAAAAGACCTTTTTTGGAGGTGTTAATGGCCGTAGAGACCATGACCATTGATAAGGCTGTCCAGTTTGGCCGACTGGGTGCCTATGGTTTTGTAACACGAAACTCAACCGCGCATGAACTGAAACAAAAGGTTGATGAACTCCATCAGCTTTTTACGCCTCTTCGCAAAAGAAGTGTTATGGAGAACTGGAAAGCTGTCATGTTTGGTGAACAAAGCCGGCTACTAACCTTGTACCAAGAAAGTTTGATCGCCAAACGACTTCATTCGAGCAGTACAGCAAGCAATCCTCTCCACTTTGAAGGGAAACAAGGAGAACTGCTACACCTTACAAGAGAATTACTGCCCATTCCTGAGAACATGAATTACGTTACGGTGGAAGCCCTGCTGGAGTCGCTTGAAGCGGAAACGGGACACGCGGTTGCGTTTAATCCTGAGGCGAATGTCCTGATCGTTGAGGATGAGCCTGATTTTCTGGAAGACTATACCGAACTCATTAAACCCAGACACCATGTTTTATGCGCTGAGAATGGTCAAATTGCCTGTGACCTGCTTGTCGCGCACCCTGAAATCGATGTCATTTTGCTGGATATATATTTGCCCGATATCAAGGGCACCGATTTATATCGTCGTTTGCGTGCTGTTAACGCAACGGTTGAGGTGGTGGTAGTGACCGCCTACGCTGAGCCGGAAATTTCCATGCAATTATTTCGTGAAGGGGCTTATGACTACGTGAATAAACCGGCAACCAAGGAACAGCTTCTGGATAAGATTGGCAAGGCACTTTATCACAAGCATTGCAAGGCGAATGTTACATTTCTTGCGGACTTATTTTATAAACAGCGTATGGGGTACGCGAAACGGTTCGCTTCGTTCTTACGGTTAAATCGGTTGCGTAAGGCTCAAAACGCGTTGATGGACGCTTGGGATCTGGCTTATTTCTTTCCTGAGATAATGCCGGATCTTAGTCCGAATATGCCTAACTTTGAACCCATGACCGACGAGGCAACGTTGCAGGAAGCCATACAATCGCTGTTCGTACATCCTCCAGACACACTAAGTCATCTCGAAAGAATGCAACATTTCAAACTTTACGGCTCAGGCAGTGGCAGATAGACAAAAAACGATGAGCCCTGATGGGGAACGCTTGTGAAGTCAATCATCCCCCCATGCTGATCAATAATCTGAAGAACGATAGATAAGCCCAACCCTGTTGATTGATATTTTCCGTGAGAAAAATAGGCATCAAAGATTTTGGACTGGATGTCGGGAGGAATACCTGTTCCGGTATCCGCCACAACAAGTCTAATCCCTGAGACAAGTTGTTGGTCTTTGTTTCTATACATGGAAGGTTCCGCGGTGATGCTGAGCGTTCCCCCATCCGGCATGGCTTCAATGCTGTTCTTCGTAAGGTTGATCAGCACTTGATACAGCTGGGTGGTGTCTCCCTCCAGATGTGAGGCGGGAACCGTCGTGTTCAGGATGATTTTCTTGTCATCGCAGGTCGCTTGAATCGCTTGCGTCACCTCTTCACAAAGGTTCGCGAGATTGAATCTCTCTCTCTTTTCAGACGTGATATTGAGCATATTATTGAGAACCGTATTTAAGCGGTCAACCATACGGCCGACCGTGTCAACGGTCTTCAGAGTCAACGAGGCATCCGCGGGATTTTCTCTGAGCCGAGAGATTTTCGACACTATCATGCCGAGGGGATTTTTGATCTCATGAGCAATCCCCATCGACATCAACGAGGCCGCCTGCTGTCGGGTCAGGAGTTCGTTGTGCTTTTGAAACCGCTCGTACTCGGCCTTGATTTGCTCATAGGGGCGGATGCGGTCAAGGACAATTCGCATCTGGTTTTGTATGGTTTCGAAGAATTGAAGGTCTTTTGGGACATACCGACCCTCTGAAAGCTTACTTCCGATGAGAAGGTAACCCTCAAATGACGCGGATGAGCGCACCGGAAGCAACAGTGCGCGTTCGTCATAGCCAAAACTACGAATCAGCTCGCGTTCTTTAGTATGCAGACGTTCAACGGGACAAATATCAGAACTGATTAGTGATAATTCCTGACAATTTTCTTCCCCTATTTCAAGCTGTTCCTTGTCTTTACCAAAGTTAAACAACCGAGCCGAAAGCCCCCGACGCCAAAGCGTCGAATTTCAAGCTGTTCCTTGTCTTTACCAAAGTTAAACTGATACCGAACCTGTTGACGAAATTCTTTGTCAAGGAAGATAACGACATCGATTTTCTTGATTTCGATGGTGTCTTGTATCAGATTGGCGACACACTCAAAAGCATCTTCTCGCGTATTGACGGGCGACAAGTTGCGGGTGAGCTTGTTGAGGGCATCGCTAGAATCATACTGATCCTTGATCCATTTCTTTTCTAACGGGGTCTGGATGGCTCGAATGGTTGATTTGCCAAGGAAGGCCCAGAATATGGCGATACCCACGGTGATCGAAGCGGAAAGGAATAAGGGTAAGTTGACTATTTGAGGAACGAGCATCGTGCTGATGATAAGCAGTAACGTAATGATAATCGCTACAGATTTGGTAATGACGAGGCGGATGTCCATAAGGTCGTGTTTGAGAATGGCGTAGGCCATCATAAAACCGTATAAAGTAGACATAATACTTGATATGAGATTTAACATATTGGCAATTAACGGGCTTTGTGTGAGACCAAGCGATAATCCAAAATAGGCTGCACCTGCAATAGCAAGAAAACAGTACGCCAATAAAATATATAAGGTCGTTGTCTTGCCCGCAGATTTATAGCTCTTCCATAACAGATAAATACTTTGAAGTGACAAAATCGAAAATGCAACAACGAACAAATACCATCCGCTATTTGGTATCGTGACATAACGAGCTGACGTTAAAATCGCAGCAAAGTATATTAAGCGATCGGCTTGGACATTAATAGAAATTGCCATAAAGGTACTCTGTATAAAACAACCAAATGCCCACAATGAAATAAAAACTGTAAAAAAGAAAAACCAGCGATTTTCACTTCGTTTTGGATTGCTAATAAGAACGACTGCTCCTAATACTGAATTAAAAAAAGTGGAGAATATCGGGGAAATACTGGATATAAGATGGAACAAACTCATATGAGTTTATGTTTTCGTCCAAGGTTAGAAAGGATTTCAATCGTATTAATAATATCTTCTTCTGAATGCATGCTCGTTACAATCAGCCTTAGACGGCCTTTATTTATGGGAACCATCGGATATGAAACCCAGTTTGTAAATATATTGTGATGATAGAGATCATTTGACAGTTGAGCCAAGACATCATTATCAGAGACAAACAATGTAAGAATGGGGCTCTTCCCAGAACCTAAATCAAATCCAGCTTTAATTAGTTCAGTCCTCATAAAAACTGTATTTTCCCATAACTTCTTCACATGCTGGGGTTCTGTATTAATAATATTGATTGCTTCAAGAATCGTGGCTACTGACGCAGGTGGAATAGTGGCCTGAAACAAGTACGGACGCGATTTTGTGCGAACATACGAAGCAAATTCTCTCGTTGTTGCGACAAAACCGCCAATC
>CAYHOI010000104.1:0-6192 GCA_964358175.1 uncultured Candidatus Marinamargulisbacteria bacterium
GCCAAATTCACCGTAAACCGTAAACCGCCACCCCCCAGAAACTCATCGGTTACCATCTTCCACAATTAAGACTTCATAGATCTTCGTTTTTGTCGTCTTTCCCTTGACAGCTATCTCATCAACAAAGCGACATTTGAATTGATCTTTAAGTTTTTCGTACGTAAATTCTGAAATCAGCAAGTGCACCAAATGTTCTGGCGTATCATACTTTCGGGTCAAGGCTTCAATTCTCGCGGCGAGATTAACCGCGTCCCCGATGACGGTATAGTCTTTATGCATTTCGGAGCCGATGTTGCCGACAACGACGTTGCCGGTATTGAGTCCCATCCCGATATCCAGCACTGCTTTCCCCTCACTTCGCCACTTCTCTTGAAGTTCACGGAGCTTTCGTAGTTGTGCGATACAACAACGGGTGGCCACTATTGCATGATCCTCAAGCGGCAACGGTGCCCCAAAAACCGCCATAATTTCGTCTCCTACATATTTGTCGAGAGTACCCCCATACTCAAAAATAACTTGAGTCATCGCATCAAGGTATTCATTGAGAAGCTCTACCACTTCCTTGGGGGTATGCGCCTCACTGAAGGTGGTAAAACTGCGAATATCACTAAAAAATATGGTGACTTCCTTCATCGTCCCTCCCAGCTCCACCATTTCCGGATTGGCCAGCAATTCGTTCACCACGGTTGGGGCGACGTACTGTGAAAAGATGTCTCGCACTTTCTTTTTATCCTTTTCCTCCTTAATAAACTTCACGACGGTCTGAATAATGAAAATCAGCATTACCGCAAGGATTACGGTATAGGTTGGGATTTCTAATCGACCATACTTAAAGGCAAAAAAGACAAAGGCGTAAAGAATAAGAATCTGCGTAAATGTTATCAGGAAAAATGTTTTAATTTTCAAATTCTTACTCACCCTTATATTAAGCCACACCAAAAACCATAGAATTGCAAAAAGAAGGAATGGAGACAATACAGAAATGTAGGAAGAGTCTAATATCGTCTGAATTACATTGGCATGAATTTCGACTCCGGGAAGATTCCTATCAAAAGGCGTCGGGAAAACATCATGCAGATCATAGGCGGAGGAACCAATCAACACGACTTTATTTTCAAAGAAATGAGGAGAATCAGCCAGAAAAGTACCGTCAAACACTCGCACAAATGGAATAGATTGAAATGTCGAACCTGAACCATAGTAGTTGATGAGGAGCTTGGCATCCAACATCGGGATAATCTTGTCGCCAACGGATAGCTTCTTGTCACTGTGAATGTGAAATGTAGGAACACCCTGAAGATGCTGAATCACCTGAAGGGCTAACGACGGGAAATAATCCTCGCCAGATTTGTCAACAAGCTGAAATCGACGCACTACATGATCTCGGTCAAGATGCGGATGGACAACTCCGATGGCAAGAGCCGCTTTTTCTAGTAAAGGAATCGGTTTTTTAAAGGGGAGTTTAACCACCTTAAACTCATTTGACTGTTGAATATTCTGAAAGCTGGCAGCTAAAATCACGTTTCCGGCTTTTCGAACTGATTCAGCAAACTGCACATCATCGTGAGGATCAAATTGCGTGGGAGAATCAAAGAAAACATCAAACACAATCAGCTTGGCACCAGCTTTTTTTAGGGCATCAACGATAACAGCATAATATTTTCTAGGCCAAGGCCATTTGCTCATCCAATCGATCGACTCGGCATCAATGGTTAGAATAACAATTTGCGTGGTGGGCTTGAGCACTCCTCGAAAGCGAAACTTCTGATTGTAGGAGGACATGTTCATCATGTCGACAATGGGCAAGGCGTTTAGAAGCAGGAAAAAAAGGGTAATGAGCAGCGATTTAATTACAAGGGAATTCAGAAATGCTTTGGCCTTCATGCGGGACTGATACGGACAACCGGCTGACCATACTCAACCGGTACGCCATCTGCGACGAGGTACTCCAGCACAACACAATCGTCATCTGCAGTCTGTGCATGGTCAAGATTCATCGAGGTAATACTAAAGAGAGGGTTTCCCTTTTTAAGAATAGCTTGAGCTCGAACGTCATCAACACTTACCTTATGGCGAAAAAAACCAACACTGCCTGAGCGAATGAGACTGTCCGTTTCTTGTGATTCGACCAGAGGGACAACCACTTTTTCAGATACAACAGGTTCAATTGGTTTCGGATTTGGAGCCACATCACCTTTATAAAGCATCACTGAAAGAGACTTATCGGCGACCGTCAACTTGCGAATACTGGACTTCTCAAAGAGGCGAACGATTTCCTCAATCTTCTTAAAATCCATTTTATTCTTCTCCTGCTTATTTTGTTAAAATTCTTGGCCCATCAGAAAGAATAGCAATGGTATGCTCAAACTGGGCAGAGCACTTGCCATCCATTGTAACGACTGTCCAGCCATCCGCCAAGACCCTTGATTTCCAAGTACCCATATTGATCATCGGTTCAATCGCGATCACCATTCCTGCCTTGAGCAATGTGCCCGTGCCTTTTTGCCCGAAATGTGGAACACTGGGCGCCTCATGCAGTTCTGTTCCAACGCCATGCCCAACGTACTCGCGGACTACACTAAACCCATGACGCTCGACATAACGCTGAATAGCATGCCCGATGTCGCCAATTCGATTGCCGTGAAGAGCTTGTTCGATTCCTAGGTCTAGGGCTTTTCTCGTAACATCCACAAGTTCCTGGGTTCTTTTTGGGATCTTACCTACCACAAAGGTCTGACAAGAGTCTCCAATATATCCATCTTTCTTGAAACCATAATCAATCTTCACCAAGTCGCCCTCTTTGATCAAGCGACTACCTGGTATCCCGTGTACGATCTGTTCATTAAAGGAAATACACGTCGCATGGCGATAGTTCGGAACTTCCTTAAAAACAGCCACCCCACCCCTTTGGCTCGCAAACTGATCTGCCAGGAGGTCTATCTCAATAGTGGCAATCCCTGACTTGATGAAGGGGCGGATATATTCAAAAAAATCAGCAACGACTTTGCCAGAGGCTGCGATTTTTTCAATTTCAGATGGGGTACGGATAATAACTTCTTTTTTGCTCACTAATATACCCTTCCGTCAGCTTTGCTTATCAAATGCACCCTTCCGTCAGCTTCGCTGACACCTTCCCTTATCAAGGGAAGGATAGTTGCCCTGTTTCTCAATCGTCATATTTTGACGTAATAATCTTCGCTTTTCCTTTTGATCTGTTCTGTTGTATATTCTTACCATTCTGTATGCCAAACATTCCTTCCCTTTCCAAGGGAAGGTGCCCCAAAGGGGAGGAAGGGTTCTTCGTCATGCGAGTCCGAAAACACGCTAATCCGTTCAATTTTCGCAAAGATTTGCCGGTGTTGCAACTGGAAAATATTTTCAGCCGTCCTGAACAACCTTTGCATCTGGAAATCGGGTTTGCTTACGGGGAATTTATTCTTGAAATGGCAAAGAAACATCTGGAAATCAACTTCATCGGCATGGAGGTGCGCGAGCCTCTTGTAGAGAAACTTCAACGGGAAATCCTCACTCAGAAACGAACCAATCTGGTAGCCATTTATGCGAGCAGCAACGTGAATTTGTCCATTATCCCGGATAAGTCCATTGATCACGTCTACATCTTTTTTCCTGATCCATGGTTCAAGACAAAACATCACAAAAGACGAATCATTACTCCGCGATTTCTTGACGAACTTCAGCCGAAGTTAAAAAACGGTTCTACCCTCTTGTTCCAAACGGATGTTGAAACACTCTATCAGGACACCCGCAAAATCATCCATTCGAGCCCCTACTGGATTCTTGAGGAACATGCAAATGTTCATACGCTGAATGCGACGGGGGTTGCCTCTTATTTCGAGGATCGGTGTTTGCGGAGGGGATGGCCGATCTATAGGCTCCTAATTTCGGGTAATAAGTGAGATGAGTTCTTTGGCTGAAATTTTTCCGCTGAGATCACTTCCTTCAAGGAGGTCATCTGACAGGCTTCGCTTGTCATGGTGTAGCTTTAATATCTTTTCTTCAATGGAGTTTCGCGTGATCAGCCGGTAAATGGTGACGGGACGCAATTGCCCGATTCGATGTGCCCTGTCCGATGCCTGATCCTCAACTGCAGGATTCCACCAGGGATCCATATGAATCACAAAATCAGCCGCTGTTAAATTTAGTCCTACGCCACCCGCCTTTAAGCTAATTAAGAAAAGATCTCCCTGCCCAGACTGAAAAGCGTCCACGCGTGTTTTTCGGTCTTTAATGGGCGTACTTCCATCTAAATATTGATAGACGATTCCCCTCTTATCTAAATTTTTCTTAATAATATCGAGATGACCCACAAATTGACTAAAAACCAGAGCCTTGTGATTATTCTCTCTTAACTCCTCGATCAATTCAAGAAAAGCATCAAGCTTTGAACCCGAAAGAGTGCTTTCTGGAAAGACCAGCGAGGGGTGGCAACAAACTCGGCGAAGCTTCATGATCTCTGAAAGTATTTTAATATGTTTCTGGGCTGGCGGTCCTTGTGTTTTCTCGATATTCTCAATGGCTTTGATACGTAACGCCTCGTATAAAGCTTCTTCTTCCCCAGAGAGATCAACGTACTTAAGGATCTCCGTTTTAGCTGGAAGAGACTCAAGAACCTGCTGTTTTCTGCGACGGAGTATGAAGGGCTGAATTAACGTTTTGAGATACTTTTTGGCTTTCGCGTCCTGATATTTTTGGATGGGATTCCCATAGTTTTCACTGAACTGTTTCTGACTGCCCAGCAACCCCGGATTAATGAAATGGAACAAGCTCCAGAGTTCGTCCAAATGATTTTCGATGGGCGTACCTGTCGTAATAAGCTTGAAATCACCTTTTAGCGTAAAAATGGCCTTTGCTCTTTTCGTCTCAGCGTTTTTTATCGCCTGAGCTTCATCCAAAACAATCGTTTTCCAATGAATTCTCGAAAGCGAATCTATTTCTTGCTGCATAACCCCGTAACTACAGACGAGCATATCCATGGATCCGAGTTGTTGAATGAGTCCCGAACGATCCTTAACATCCGTGGTAGAAAGTTTAAGTGAAGGGGCGAAACGTCCCGCCTCGAATATCCAGTTCATCCCAACAGATGCAGGTGCGACGACGAGCGTAGGGCCATCTTTCGCACGATCAACGATCACCGCCAAAGCTTGAATCGTTTTCCCAAGCCCCATGTCGTCGGCCAGACACGCGCCAACGCCCCACTGTGCAAGTCGCGCCATCCATGAAAAGCCCTCAACCTGATAATCCCGCAAGTCAGCGACGAATGCCCTGGGTAAAACAGGGTTAAACATTTGGGATGCTTTGATGATTTCGACTTGCCGTTTCCAACTTTCATCAGCCTTCAGTTGCTTCATATCTTCTGTAAGTGACTGTACTGCAAAAGACATCATCGGGTGAAATTTAACCCCTGATTTACTTTTTTCGGTGTAGGAATTCAATTCATCGAGTTGCTTTCGCAAATGATCCGTCAACGCCAAATATTTTCCGTCACTAAGAGGAACAAAACGTCCGGCGTGTTTGTCGACCAGCTCAAATAGATCCAGCATACTGAGTACCAATGATTTGTCTACTTTCAAGAAACCCTCCATGCTAAACCAATCCGTCTCGCGATGTATCTTGATAGAGAACTGATCTGAGGACACATCAGAAGTCACTGACAGGGGCTTGCCCTTCGGCCACTCAATGACTACCTTTTTTTTAAGAGACTCCAGGGAAACCAAAACAGACAAGGTATCTTCGATCTCGTTAAGTTCCCAACAGTATGGAATGTCCTGATGGTGAGCCAAAACATCGGAGGACTGAAGAACCGCTGAGTAGGACTTCTTTTCCAAATCAAGATCTCGCCTGGTTTGAATGCGTTCGCCATTTGTTTCCGTCATCACAATCTGGGCACCCTCCCCCGGGAAAAAATAACTCCCGCAGGTTGTAAATGGTTTAACAAATGCTTCCAGCCGAAATCCTCGAAACAAGGGGGAAAGAAGCATATATATTCGGCTGTCAGATGGAACAGCTCGAATGCTCTGGTCAACGCCTCCAATTGCAGACTGAACCGGAATTAACCCTGACAAATGCTGAACAGATTGCAACAATGCGGGCTTTGCCTTTTTGGGAATAGAGAGTGACTTTAGCCCCCCGAAGATCGAAACTATTCCAGTGTAGATCGGAGTCTCCTCATAA
>CAYHOI010000105.1:0-6119 GCA_964358175.1 uncultured Candidatus Marinamargulisbacteria bacterium
GAGTACACGTTTGAGCTGGCTTGGAAGACTATGAAAGATTTCCTGTCTGAAAATGGCGTGACCAGTAGCTTCCCCAAGGAAGTTATCAAAAAAGCATTTCATTACGGACTGATCGAAGATGGCCATGTGTGGATAAAGATGCTGGATGATCGCAACAAAATGTCACATTTGTATGATGAGAATACTTTTAGAGAGGTATTCGCAGATGTTCAGACCCAATATTACCCTGTGATCCTGAAACTCGTTCAGAGACTAACCGATGAGTTGCAATAATCTATTTGGACTGCTGTCTTCGGATCTGTCTGTTTTTTCTCAACTGTTCAGGCGACATCCCTCAGTTGAGAAAGTTCTCGTTTTTGGTTCAAGAGCTAAGGGAACGCATCAGAAGGGCTCAGATGTCGACCTTGCTTTGATGGGTGATATTTCTTCTGGCGAAGTTTCGCGTATTCTGGGTGAACTAGACGACCTGTCTACACCCTATACCTTTGATGTGGTTGCTTACTCCTCTCTGAAGCATGAGGGGTTGAAGAGTCACATTGATCGGGTAGGTAAGTCGGTTTATGTGCGTCCGACCGGAAAATCATCCGAATAATCTGTAATAAAACCAATGTGTTTCTATAGACTGAAGCAATGATGCCGGCGTCAAATCGGCTCGGAGTAGGTAACAGCAATTCTTGTGCTCAATCTCTTTTTTGATGAATTCAAGATGGAGCGGATGGATAAAGAGCGTTTTGTAACGTGTGAGTCGCTTGAGGTACAGGTAATCCTCAATGTCAAAATCATGAGGGCTGAAGAGGCTGTAAGGGATAATCCATACAAGGGTATTGTTCGAATAGGCGAAAGTGTCGAGATCCGTACCCTCTGAAAAGTTATCTTTGCCTAAAAAGAAGACCACCCGTCTTTTTATTGTTTTCGGCAGATGATTCATGTCGCTGATTTGTTGGTAAAAGCTGGTGCTTCCGCAGAAGGAATCGTGTTGCTTCGCCTCCAGAGAAAAGAAGGGAAAGAGGAGCAGGTCAGGGTTTTGTGCCAAGAGTTGGCTGAGTACTTTTCCTTGATAAAAGAAGGCAAGACGTTGGCGGTGTTGTTTGATGGCCTGTCGAATAGGCGTTAACGTCGCTAACTCAAGTGTGGTGTGACTGAAGATGTTTAAGGCGTGCCGACCAGAGAGTGTGATTGTCCGCAAAATGCTCTTTTGATCAAGGGGTGTAGGCAAATGACATTCCAGACAGCTCCAAAAACATTTTCCTGAAAGCGCAAAGAAATTTACGTGATGCTTAGTCATTGTCGGTTATTTCGTTCCAACTCCTTTAAAGCAGGGATTGGTAACACTGAAGGAGTTTTCGAGCCATTTTGTTAATAGAAAGAGACATTGCCTTCCGATAGGCCTCTTCGGATTTCTGTTCGTAGAGCAAGCTTTCTTCAAGCAGAGAGAGAACCCGCTGTGAAAAAATGAGCTCATTTTCAGGGCATAAAAATCCCCCCAGTCCATCATCCAAAACATTGCTGACCCCCATGGCATCAATGGCAACGACAGGACGTTTCATAGACATGGCTTCCAGAAGCACAAGACCCTGAGTCTCGGTAAGCGAGGCGAAAATAAAGAGCTTGGAAAGACGTAAAAGCTGAAAAATATCCTTGCGATCGATATAGCCGGTAAAGACCAGTGCGTCGAGAATCCCTAGCGAAGCAGCCAGTTTCTCCAAACGCTTTTTCTCTGGCCCGTCCCCCATCAGGATGAGTTTAGTCTCTGGGTGGGCATCATGAATCCTCTTGAACGTTTTCAAAAGGAAGGGGATATTTTTTTCTTTGCCTAAGCGGGAAATTGTAGATAAATAAGTATAAGATTTGGTGTCTAGCTGATATTTGGCTTCGGCTTCTTGGGATTGAATCTTATGTACATCGACCAGGTTAATCCCTGTGGGGATTACGGCGATAGGGGTGGTAACATTGTAGCGCAGAAGCTCATCTTTGATTTGGTCGGTGGGCGCGATGACCAGCTGATTGGTATTGCAGTAAGACTTGCTTGCCCATATGGCGAAGTTTTTGGCATAGTCGTTTGGGATCGGAAGATAGTGTACATACTCCGAAAAAAGGGTGTGGTAGGTATGGACAAGCGGTTTATTGAATTTCTTTGCGAGATATACGGCAAGGAGTCCCATCGAAAAAGGCGTCTGGGAATGAACGATATCGATGTCCAGCTTGGGGAAATGTGAAACAGCCTTGGATGAAAAGGGGAAGGAGATGCGGTACTCCGGCTGGAAAAGAAACTTAGCTGATCTGAATCGAAAAACATTTCGTTCGTCTTTTGGCCGACGACCCACATAGGGAGCAAAGATGTAGACTTTATGCCCCTTTTGAACCAATGCTGCGCGGAAGAGTTCAATGGAGGTGACCACCCCGTTGATCTGAGGAAGATAGGTGTCTGTAAATATAGCAATATTCATGTCTCTCTATAGTATAAGGGCGAATGACGAAAGGTCAAAGTCTGATAATTTTATGCGTGGTGGTGTTCATTCAGTCGACATATTGAAAAAATCCCATGTTTAATACGGTGGATCCGTGGGAACAAGAACCATGAGCATTCAAATTTTTTGATACAATAGTATCAAGCTGTTTTGCGATAGTACAGTTTAGTGGGAACAAATAATTAAAGGAGGCGACCATGGAGGCAACCACAAAGACAGATAATTATTTAGTTATTCGCGGGGAAGAGGGTGATATCAGCTTTCTTCTGGCAAAACAAAAAACAATAATAATCGAGCTGGGATTCATGATATCAACGTTTCTGGGACGGCAAGAGGCCTTGATAGACACTCAGAAACTAACTCAATTCTTGGAAGAGAGTGTGTCGCGGGAGAACCCTGGAAGGGATATCGGCATGGTACTTCGAAGCTATTAGCCAACGATAGGTCGTATGTAGCAATTCTAATTATGAAATTTACGGCTTGCTTTCCATTCAAATACCGCCTCTCTCCTGTCCGCCTAGGGTGGACATCTCAGGGCAATTGCATACTAAATTGACATCTTTGCAGGTATTGTCATCCTCGCGGATGCGGGGATCCAGGTTTGAGCCAATCGAAGGCCAATAGCCGATTTCTTTTCAGTAGAGATATTGGTAATCAAGACAAAACAACCCGCTTCCTTGCGAACAACATCAATAATGGAAAGGTTCTCAGAAAGAGTCCCATTCAATGAATATTCGGTGTGGGATATCTTTCTGGGTTGATCCATTCTTGCTTAAGTTGGTTTAATGCGTCTGAGTGTAGGACGACCGCACGAAATAGTTTGCCGTCAATTTCCCGGAAGATTTTGTATTTCAGCTAACAATCTTGACTCATGACAATTAAAAGTATATATTTTAACTATCATGTATAAACGAAACATAGATTTAAAAGAAGCGAAGACAGAGTCTATCTTTTTGTGGGGCCCACGACAAACCGGAAAGTCGACGTTATTAGCACAACTATTTCCTGATTCGATCAAGTACGACTTGCTCTTATCATCGGAGTTCAACCGATTAGCTAAGCATCCCGACATACTCAAAGAAGAGTTGATGGCACTACCCAAAGAAAAGCTGTCTAAGCAGCAACCCATCATTTTAGATGAGGTTCAGAAAGTCCCCGCCCTATTGGATGTCGTTCAATGGTTGATCGTAAACAAAGACATCCGATTTGTTCTCTGCGGTTCGAGTGCAAGAAAACTAAAGCATGGCCATGGAAATTTGCTGGGTGGGCGTGCTCTACATTGTGAGTTGCATCCACTGTCGTTTTCCGAAATCCCTGATTTTGATCTTCAAAAAGCATTAAATCGAGGATTGTTACCCCGTCATTATTCAAGTGATTCATATCAAAGACGGCTTTCGGCTTATATTGGAGACTACTTAAAAGAAGAAATAATGGCTGAGGCGCTAACTCGAAATATTCAAGCTTTTAGCAATTTCTTGGATATTGCAGGAATGAGCAATGGGGAAATTATCAATTTCTCGAATATTGCTAGGGAATGTAGTGTCAGTGCTCCAACAGTAAAAGAATATTATCAGATCCTTAACGATACACTTATGGGAAGGTTTATTCCTGCATTTAGAAAACGCGCTAAACGACGAATCATTGAGGCACCGAAATTTTATTTTTTTGATGTCGGGGTCGTAAATTCATTAACAAAAAGAAAAGGGATTGAACCAGGGAGCGAGCTCTACGGAAAGGCCTTTGAGCATTTTATATATCAGGAAATAGTTGCGTACTCAGATTATCATAATGCAAATATTGAGATTACTTATTGGCGAACCGCCTCAGGATTTGAGGTTGATTTTATATTAAATGATCAAGTGGCGCTGGAAGTAAAATCAACGACAACGATACAATCGCATCATCTAAAGGGTCTGCGCGCTATTCATGACGATCATCCTGAAATCAAGCGTATCGTTGTTTCAACGGATCAGCGATCACGACGTACTGAGGACAACCTCCTTATCCTGCCCTGGAAGCAGTTTTTGGAGGAGCTATGGGCAGGAAAACTGGTTTGAGTCTGCTACGATAACCTAGATATCAAAGCCACCAATACTCGCATTTGCGGACAGGTTCCGCAACAGTTGAGCATTGTTAAGCATAAAATCACGATCAAATTTTGATTTGTTGCAATCAGAAAAACCCGAAGTTGCGACTGGATCGCAAGCCCCCGAAATGGTTCACGGATGAACAGCTTCGCTATATGTTGGAGTCGGTGCGCCCGTTTGTGAAGGACTTTGTGCTGGTGCTGGTGCTGGTGCATACGGGACTGCGGGCCGGCGAGTTGCGAGCGCTGAAGTGGCAAGCGATCGACCTGGTGAACCGCAAGATTATGATCGAAGTCTCGAAGTCGCATCGATTCCGCGTGATCCCCATCAATGATGCGCTCTTTGAGCACCTATCCGACCTGCGCCATGCGTCAAAACCCAATCAAGATTATGTGCTTGAAGGCCGGGCAACCGGCCAGCCGTATAGCGATTTCTACCATGTCCTCAAGCGAGAACTGAAACGCTTGGGGATGAGTGGCTATGTGCATGCGTTACGTCACACCTTTGCGAGCCGGCTGGTACAACGAGGCGTAAGCATTTATGAAGTCAAAGAGTTGCTGGGTCATGCCTCAGTACAGACGACGCAGATTTATTCGCACTTGCAGAACAATCATTTGCGTCAGGCCGTGAATGTATTGAATGTGGTGTAGTTTACAAAAACCCAATCTTCGCGCCTTGAACTTTCTTAAAATTAGTATCCAAGGTTATCAGCTCCAAATCAAGATTTTGAGCGACCGTAAGTTGATAGACATCATCAAAGCCTAGGGCATAGGTCTTAATATTAGCCAACAGAGTAGCGTAGTCTTCTAAAGAAAGCGAGACGATCTGAATTTTGTTAATGAACGAGGCCAAAAAGGTTTGATACAGGTCGATCTTCTTGTGCCTCAACAGAATCACGCCAATGGAATGCAATGAAAAATCGGAAAGATGGATGTTCTTTAGGTTTTTTTCGACAAACTTTTTGCAAACGGATGATTTTTCTTGCTTAAGAAGAATTTCCAGCAAGATATTGGTGTCGAGTAAAACCATTAACGCCACTCAGAAGCTTTGTGTTGCAGTTCGACGGAAGTAAAAGACTTATTCAGTTCAGACAATCCACCTTCCCATGAGAAATCAAGCTTTGCTGATTTTGAAACAGGTTTGGAAGAATATTTTTGTTTTAAAAAGCGAATGAAGTCGGCGGCTTCTTCTTGCGCCCTTAAGGGGAGTTGATTAAATTCCGAAAATACAGCAACTGATTTCATAGGGGTACCCGCTTTCTAGTAACTCCTTAATTATGCACAAAAAACGGTCATTTTGAAAAGACCCCGGATTTCTCCGAGGCCTTGATACTGCTTTGGTTGCGGGAGTAGGACTTGAACCTACGACCTTCGGGTTATGAGCCCGACGAGCTACCAACTGCTCCATCCCGCGATCTATGGCGCCCACAAAACCACGTACGTTCTAGAGTCAAGCAGGCAAGGCATTCTAGCATTCACTAGAAAGGGAGTCAATGTACCCTGCGCCAGAAAGGTAACCGATGAGTTTCTGGGGGGTGGCGGTTTACGGTTTACGGTGAATTTGG
>CAYHOI010000106.1:0-6027 GCA_964358175.1 uncultured Candidatus Marinamargulisbacteria bacterium
AGCGGAGAGAGGTGGCCAACAGGCCGGAGAGAGGCGGAATTTAGATGCGCTCGCCTTGAGGGTGAACCCGATTTAAATTTTCAAAAAGCAAAGAGCATGATATAGTTTTCACATGTGCGCCTCAACGATTCTCCTCGATTCGTTCATCCGAACAATCCCCGATTTTCCTCAAAAGGGAATCCAGTTTAAAGATATCACCCCGCTCCTAAATGACGCCGAAGCGTTCAAGCTCTGCATCGAAACTTTTTCAAGCCATCTATCTTCCCTCTCTTTTTCTGCCATCGTTGCGGTGGAATCCAGAGGATTCATCTTCGGCTCTGCCCTCGCCTATGCCATGGGAAAGCGTCTCGTCCTGGTGCGAAAGCGCAACAAACTTCCAGCGGAGGTTCATTCTCTTGAGTACGACTTGGAGTATGGGACAGATATCCTCGAAATTCACAAGGATGCCCTTCACCCCAAGGACAATGTCCTGCTCATAGATGATTTGCTTGCCACAGGAGGAACAGTCGGGGCTGTGGAGAAGCTTATCCACCTTTGCGGGGCAAAAGTCTACGCAATCGCTTTCCTTATTGAATTATGCTTCCTCAATGGGCGTAAAAACCTTAAGTGTGAAAATATTATATCGTTGTTAAAATACGACTAGTTCCTTATATATACTAAGACCAAATTGGTCTGCCATTTTCCTGAAAGAAATTACTGGTCATAGTGATACTGAATTCATTGGGCTGTACCACAAACCTATCTAGTCGAAGTACACCTCACCTTAACCTGTAAGTGAATACGGATAAAACCATGGAAAGCAGATACACCCCACATCCGACCAACGCTATTGTTGCACCTGTTGCTGAGCTCCAATAAAAAGAGATCAACAAACCCATTATTCCAGAAAAAATACTAATGACAATAGAAACGATCGTGTACCCTCTGACCGTTCTGGTGATATTCCTGGCACTGGCAGCCGGAAGGATGAGTAGCGAATTTACAACCAATACACCCACAAGAGGAATAGCCAACGTTACAATCACTGCCAGCAGTACAGCAAAAAGCGTCTCAGAGAAGAAAACATACACTCCTCGACTTCGAGCAAGCAAAGGATTCACGCTGATGAGAACAAGCCAATTATTGCTGAATACCCAATACAGAAGAGCTACGCAAAACAGTAAGGCCAGAACTATAATTTGATCGCGAGAAACAATCACAATATCCCCAACGAGATAACTCGTGAACTTACTGAATCCCCCACCACGACTTAAGAGAACGACCCCCAAGGATGTCACAAAGGAAAACATCACACCCAAGATGCTATCTATCGCCCCACGATTTGTCCAACGAAGAATACTAATAAAGACTGAAATCATAACAGCTAACATAACCATCAACCACATCGGTGAACCCAGTCCCAGAAAGATTGAAACAGCTACCCCAGTGAGTGCAGAATGCCCAAGAATGTCAGAAAAAAATGACAATTTATCGCGAATAACAACTGTTCCGAACAAGGCAAACACTGGCGAAATCAGCAATATCGCTAACAACGCATTCCTCATAAACTCGTAGGAGAGCCAGCTCATTTTCTTGCCTTCTTCTTGCGGATTGCACCAAAGTCTACAAGACCTGCGACATTCCATAGATTTGGACCGAATGCGCGTATTAATGGCTCATTTGATAGCACACTTTCGGGTTCTCCCTGTGCGATCACATGTTGCTTGATGAGAAGCACCCGATCTGCATGTGGAGCAATCCCCACCAGATCATGCGTCACAAGAATAATCGAAACATGTTTCTGCTTGCGAAGGCTGTTCACAATCTCGTAGAACAAAACCAATCCATCTGGATCAACCCCTGAAACCGGCTCATCAAGAAGAAGAATGTCCGGTAGCGGAGTCAGCGCAGCCGCAAGTAACACACGCTGCATTTCACCTCCTGAAAGGTTACCTAATCTTTTGTAAATCAGATGACTTGCAGAAACACGGTTAAGAACTTCTTGCACAATCACTTTTATCGTTGGCCTTACCCCAAAAAATATAGGGAAGCGACTAGCCGTCATGGACATAAAATCTAATACTGTTATGGGTGACAGCTCATCGACATTCCATCTTTGTGGCACATAGCCAAAACGTGGCTTTACTCTCTGAGAACCCTCCATCACAAATCGAACCTGTCCTTCATAACCTACATCACCCAGAAGTACTCTGAGGAGAGTGGTCTTTCCTGCCCCATTCGGGCCTATAACCGCCAAAAGCTCCCCACAATGGATCTCCAGGTTAACCCTCTCTAGAACAACCTGAGACCCCATCCGAACAGATATATCGGTTAAATGCGTAGAAACATGGGGACAACTATGCCTCATCGATTGGAACCCAACACTCTTTTAATCGTCATCATATTTTGTCTCATAATATCGATATAGGCATCCTTACTTAGAGAGCCTGTTACGGCAGGATCCAAAACTGCAACACCTACACCCGTTTGCCTTGTAATGAGCTCAGCTGCACCTTGAGGATACTGAGGCTCAACAAACAACGCGCGCACCTTCTCGCGTCGCACCATCGCCACTAGAACAGCCAAATCCTTTGGCGTAGGAATGGCTCCATGTTCTCGAAGAATAACACCTGCCTCCCGCAAGCTAAAGGCCTTGGCAAAATATGAAAATGCCTCGTGAAAGGTCATAATGGATTCTCCTTTAAGAAAAGCAAGTTCTCGCGCCATTTCTTCCTCCAATACATCCAGTTTATGAATGTATTGATTCGCATTACGCCGATAAAGGCTCGCATGGGAAGGATCCAGGTGGCTCAATCCATCTGCCAAATTCCGAACCTCTATCTTCGCCAGTGGAATGCTAAGCCAGATATGTGGATTCACTCTTCCATTTTTTATGATAGGATCTGTTTTTTCTGAAAGGGTTAATACCGGGGTACGAGGATATCGGCGAATCACCCTGTCCAGAAACTGCTCCATGCCTAGTCCATTGATAATAAATACGGACGATCTCTCGATTTTAACCATATCCATCGGCGTTAACGAGTAATCATGCAAACAGCCAGTCGATGGCAGAGTTAAGGACTCAACCTTCACACCAGGAACACCTCCGGCTACATTAAGAGCCATGATATAGACCGGGTAAAAAGAAGTCAGAATATTTAATTGAGCGAATGAAACACTTGCAGTCAAAATACAAGTTAGTAAAAAAAGTTTACATTTCATTTACACATGCGGAGACAATTCCATCGTCAAATCAGCGTGTTCCCTCAGACTCGGAGAGGGATGCGTCATCAAAGCGTTCAAAATAACACGAACACCTTCCCGACGAGCGAATTTCATCGCGGGAACGAAGTCGGTATCGCCCGTGATCAGGATAATACAATCCACAATCTTTTTGGTCGCAAGCCAAGCGATATCAAGACCGATCTTCATATCTACTCCTTTTTGCTTAAAGTCTTCTTTAATGTCCCGAATTCCGATTTTCTGATCCTTACGAATGAGTCCTTTGAGCTTGGTGTTCTCAATCTTCCAGCCATTCAGCTGAAGGTGCCCTTTCCGAAAGGCAATATTATCGCGCGTCATCAAATCATTAAAGAAGGCCATACTTTGCTTAAAAGGCTCAGTTTGAGAATAATCCACCTCATGACCCGTCATGGGATTAACTTCTTTCCCGTCATATGGCAGACAGTCATAATAGAAAATCCGAAGTAATTCTTTGTTGTTAAACTCGGGGCGGCTCAGCAATTTATTGCAATGGGTAATAATACTATCCGGCTTAGGATTGGACTTATATTGTGCATTGTAGCATTTTTTGTAATAGCTTCCGTCAACAAGTATTGCGACCTTATCCATAGGGCATCATTATCCCATCTAAGCCAAGGAAATCCAAGTGGCAAATTGCCAAGAAAGCTCCGTTCCTTTACAATAGCAGATATGATCATTGTGACCGGCGGTGCCGGATTTATTGGTAGCAATCTGATCAAAGGACTAAACTCTCAGGGAATCACACAGATCATCGTGGTAGACGACTTATCAGATGGCAAGAAACATCTCAACCTTAACCGTCTCAAGATCGCGGACTACATCGACAAAAATGACCTTCTTAATCAACTAGATCATTTTAAGAATGTCCAAACAATTTTCCATCAAGGAGCCTGCTCTAATACCATGGAGACAGATGGAGCCTTTATGATGAGAAACAATTTCACTTTCTCCAAAGAGCTTTTACAGTTTGCCTTAAAAAACCAAATCGACTTCCTTTATGCATCCAGTGCCTCTGTGTACGGAGATGGCACAAGTGGTTTTCGGGAAAGCATCGACTGTGAGTACCCCCTCAACATCTATGCTTACTCTAAGTTTCTCTTTGATCAGTACGTTCGTGAGATCCTGCGAACAAACAAGTCTCCTAGCAGTCAAATATTGGGACTACGCTATTTCAACGTCTATGGCTACCAGGAAAACCATAAAGGAACTATGGCCTCAGTAGCTTTCCACTTGATGAACCAACTCAATCACAATGAGCCGCTCAAGCTATTTGAAGGATCCGAGTCATTTAAACGTGACTTTGTCTTTGTCGATGATGTTGTTGATATAAACTTATTCTTTTTCGAGAAGAAACTTAGCGGAATCTACAATTGTGGCACAGGAAAATCTCGTAGTTTCTTGGACGTTGCCAATATTCTGCGTGCGATCAATCCCTCTGCACTTATTGAAACGATCCCCTTCCCCTCTGCGCTTCTCAAGAAATATCAAACCTTCACCGAAGCTAATTTAACCAGCTTGCGAGACTCAGGCTACACCAAATCCAGCGTTAGCCTTGAGGCAGGGATTCAGCGGTACTACGAGCAATTTCAGAAAACGGGCGGACTTTTTTAGCGATTCTTCCACTTTTGTCTCAACGGTTCCAGCACCCCCCAATTTACTTCGCGGTATTTGCGCCAATTTAGCCACTGTTGAAGAAAGGGGGGACGATTCGCCGGCTCGAATTCCTCAAAACTTCCTTTATACTCGCGCACTTGTTTATAGGTTTCATCCAGTTTATCTACAAACAATTCCGAAGGATCAAAAACAACATTTCCCCCAAGTCGCTGCGTAGACTCCTCGCGAACAATTCCAAACCCGCCAACGGGTTTCTTCATTTTCTGTCGAAGAGACCGAATGACATAGTGTTTAAATATAGGAAAATCCAACAGCATTTTCCACCCAACGCCACAAGGGAGAACATTCGAAATCTGATTGAGATTATAGTGAATCCCTTTTTTATTCTTAAATTGACGGATCTCCAGACCGCCAGGCGAATAGAAAACAACCTGATCCTGAATACGTTTTGAAGGATCATAATGAGCCGACTGGCTTGTATGCAGAAAGAAATTAAGTGCATGCCAATTCACCCGCTCTGCGCCAACATGTTCAGCTCTTTTCACCACTTCATTGGGATCATCGACCAAAATCTCATCACCATGCAAAAGGGTAAACCACCCCTCATAACCGTACATCTCCTGCGCTTTTTCCAGAAGGAACTGACGTGCTCCGTCATAGATCTTTCGCCTTGGGAACAAATCCTGATCCCGAATAAAGTACTGCACATTGTCATAACTGCGAATAATTTCTTCCGTTCGATCACTTGAGCCATCCAGAACGAAGATGGCATCAAAATGCTTGTGGCAGGACTCCATCACTTCCTCAATCATGTCCTCCTCATTGTAGGTCATCATCAGTCCGATATTTTTCATACTTCAGTCTTCGTCCTAAAATTCATCTCATACAACTTTTTATATAAATCACAGCGGCTAACAAGCTCTCCATGCGTTCCCTGGTCAATAATAGACCCGCCTTCAAAAACGAGTATTTTATCCGCATTGATCACGGTCGAGAGCCGATGAGCAATAACCAAAGTCGTTCGACCCTTCATTAATCGATCCAATGCATCTTGGACCAACTTCTCAGACTCATTATCCAAAGCGGAGGTTGCCTCATCCAAGATTAAGATTTTGGGATTCTTTAAAATCGCACGAGCAATCGCAATACGCTGTTTCTGCCCCCCTGAGA
>CAYHOI010000107.1:0-5895 GCA_964358175.1 uncultured Candidatus Marinamargulisbacteria bacterium
TTTTGAATAATGACTGGGTTGCATGCGTTGGCTGGGGTGCGGCAGCATTGAAGAAGCGCGGCCTTTAAATGATGTTCAGAAAGAATACCTGAAGCTGCTTCGCTTGTCCGAAGATCTCTTTTTGAGGGCGAAGTGTGCCTGATTGCGCCCCATTCATCCCCGAAGTCACCGGAAATACCCAGATAAACTTTGTTGAGCAGTTAGCTCAAGCTTTATTGAGGGGAACCCAATAGATTCGGAAGACTACGGACTCTTTTTTTATGCATCTTGAGAAATATTCAACTTTTTAGTTCTCGTGTGCGAAATGTGAGTTAAATCAGTCACGATTTCAATCAACAGCTGCAAGAGGGTTGTATGATTTTCCCTCACCTGCTGAAAGTGTCGCCCTGTAGCCACACCCGTGACGTCCATTGTTGGCATCAATTCCTTCTGGTCACTGAATTTTGATCGCTATCAATGGGGGTAAAATCCGTTGAAACTCTAACAATCTATTTGAGATAAGTTTGTAGGTATTGTATACTCTACTAAAATTGGTTTTGACGCTTCGCTAGATCTTACGATGGCGATTTTGCAACTCCTCGCTTGCTTACGCACCGTAAGCGTCGCTCGTCGTCGCTTCACCGCAAACCAATTCGTGACGAGTATACCAAGACCAAAGGTTTACGGAGGTCACTGAGTACTTCGACGGGCTCAGCGTAATACTTGCCGAAGTGCCGGAAACGAATTTCTGCTCACTTGTGGTGAGCTGGTCGAACCATGCTGAATAGAATACAATACTACGCGCAGTCACCTTCCGGTGAAATAAGAGAGGTATTGTTCCAGAAGAAGGATGTTCGAAAAGGATTGTTTTTGAAATGGGCTTATTCTTTATTAAAGATAATAAAAGACAAGTGAACCGAATAGTTCTCGATAAGAGTAAAGTTCAGAACTATAGCGTTCTAAATCTGAAAGATCTTTCAGAATGCGGAAAGTTAGTAGACATGAGTGCCAGAGGGCTTCGTCTTCAAGATGAGTCTTTGGCTGCCAAATATGCCATAGGAGATGTGCTGAATATCAAAATTATTCACCCTGAACCCTCTGCGCAAGATCATGTTATTCACCTCAAAATTATATGCCTCTGGGCAAAATCAAATCCTGAACGAAAGGGTTGTTTTGACTATGGATTCAAGATCCTCAGCCGTACGATTGTAGACAATTAGCCTCCCAAGGATCTTTTTAATAAATGCGCACTTCAACGAATAAGAATACTAACCAAAATGGTTTTTCGGATAGGAATGAAGAACGACGTTTACTGTGCGTAAATGAGTGACGAATGACAACCCCGAAAACTATTTTCGCAAGAGTATATGATGTTGCGGTTATTGGCGCTGGGCCAGCTGGATTGATTGCGGCCGGGAAAGCGGCAAGTAGTGGCGCAACAGTAGTCCTCCTTGAAAAGAACGATCGTGCTGGGAAAAAACTATTACTCACGGGTAAAGAGAGATGTAATCTGACCAGCGGTGAAGAGAATATGCTGAAATTCGCAGAAGCCTTCGGGAAAAAAGGGAAATTTTTGCTTTCTGCTTTAGCTCATTTCGGAACATCGGACGCCATCCGGTTTTTTAATGATCTGGGTATCCCCACCAAAGTTGAGAAAGGAGCCAAAGTTTTCCCCGTAAGCGATAAGGCTCAAGATGTGTGTCGTTCGCTATTACATTATGTCGAAAAGCATAATGTGTCATCTATATTCTGCTCAACCGTTCGAGAGATTATTCAAACAGAATCGGGATTTAAGCTAATGACTCAGGAGGAAACATTTCTGTGTTCATCCGTGATCATTAGCACGGGAGGATTGTCTTATCCTTCACTGGGTAGCTCTGGCGATGGGTATACCTGGGCGCGCAATCTCGGGCACACCATTGTTCCGACTTCACCCTCGCTGGTGGGTATCCTCTTGAATGAAGATTGGTTGAATGAGGTGACGGGGATGGAGTTAACCCATGTTCGGATACGTTTAATTCAAAACTCGAAAAAGCAGGATGAGCGCTTGGGAGATGCTATTTTCACCCAAGAGGGGCTCAGCGGACCAATCATTATCGATATGAGCAGGCAGATTGGATTATGTCTCCAAAAAGGTGTTGCTCACCTCGAGATCGACTTTGCTCCTTCTCTTAGCCATGAGCAACTGAATGCACGATTGTTACACGATATGGAACAGTTTCAACGTCGACAAGTCAAACAACTTTTAAAAGAGCTACTTCCAACACGAATAATATCCATTGTTGCAGATCTGGCAGAGCTTGATTCTTCAAAACGAAGTGATGCCATTACGAAAGTGGAACGCAAAAGACTTCTTGATGTACTGAAAGCTTTTCCTCTTCGTATAAAGTGTTTGGCCGGATATGAGAAAGCAATTATCACGTCAGGTGGTGTTTCTCTCAAAGAAATTGATCCACAAACCATGCAGTCGAAGATAGTTCCATATCTTTTTTTTGCTGGTGAAGTGATCGATTTGGATGGTCCGACCGGTGGTTATAATTTACAAGTGTGTTGGAGTACAGGCTTTTTGGCAGGACTGAGCGCGGCTAAGTCGACTCTGAAATAATCTGCAGGGCGGCCTGAACGCCATCTGCCGCACTCGAAATAATTCCGCCACTATAGCCACTGCCTTCACCCACCATATAGAGATTTGTAAATCCAGCGCACCGTCGATGTTCATCACGTACAGCCTGTATGGGGGCTGAGGTTTTGCTTTCAAGCCCCATGATCACACCTTCCTCAAACCCCCTCATTTTGCGACTAAAGTCGATGAGCCCTGCCCGAAGGCTCGAGCTGATCTCAGCAGGCAGCAGTTCCCAGAGGGGAGCCCGAACCAACCCAAAGCAGTAGCTCGACTTTGGTAAGGGCTCTTCGAGCGCACCATTGATAAAATCCTGGATAGAACAAGCGGGAGCCTGGTAACTCTTTGAGAAAGAATAAAACTGGCGTTCCAAGTTCTCCACCCAATCCAAGGCCTCGAGGGGTTCGACTGTCCTACCCAATAAAGAATTTAGATTTACCGCCGCCACACATGCTGCATTCGCGTACAGACTGTTACGCTGATACAAACTCATGCCATTGACGCAATTCATTTCAGGGTAGGCCATTGAAGGCACCACACCCCCCCCGGGACACATGCAAAACGTGTACACGGGCAACAAATCTTGCGGGTTGGCGGTTAGCCGATATTCTGCGGAATTTACACCAGGCAATGCCTCGCATCCCCACTGTAACTGGTTGATGAGAGACTGAGGATGTTCGATGCGCGAGCCAATGGCAAAGTTCTTCGTGCGAAACTCGATCCCCGTTTGAATAAGCATCCTGTACGTTTCATAGGCTGAGTGTCCCGTTGCGACAACATAATAGTCTGCCTTTAAGGATTCCGTTTTCGTCTGCGCTTCCAAGATACAACCCTTTTGGGACGTTAACCCCATGAGCTGAGCATCAAATTGAATTGTCCCACCCAACGAGAGATACATTTCTCGCAACTTTGGAACTATTTTACGCAAATGATCACTGCCCAAGTGTGGATGTGCCATCCAAGCAATGTCTTCAGGGGCACCTGCCGCTATATAACTCGAAAGAATGAAGCGTTTTTCTAAGGAGATTCGTTTGCTTCGGCTGGTGAGCTTGCCGTCTGAGAAAGTTCCCGCGCCACCCTCTCCGAAAGCATAATTTCCGTGAGGATCAAATTCAGCTGTGCGCTCAAAATGTAATAGCGATTTCGCTCGTTTCTCAATGTCAAAACCGCGCTCAATCAGTGTGACCGAATAGCCTGCTTTTTGGAGAACAAATGCGCTGAAAAACCCAGCTGGACCACTTCCAACCACGACGATTTTTTTATTTCTTTTTTTCCAGGGAATCGTTAACTCTGGGATCGGAATGGGATCAGGCCCTTTTAGGGCACTGGAAGAGACCAGAATATTTAAAACCCAGTGAATATCATGTTTTTTTCGTGCATCTAAACTTTGAGAATCGATTCGATAGGTAAAATCCGATGTATGACATTTTTTGCTAATGGCCTCGACCAAGTGCTTCTCGGAGAAATCGGTGGCAAGCCGAAGCGTAAGTGATAATGAACCCATTGAAAAAACTAGCCCTTTAGCTTATTTCGTTTCATCATCCGATGATAAGCGTTGCTCAGCTTGTTGTCTGCCAGTAGATTAATGAATTCTTTGATGCTGGCATTGTTCTGTAGGTTAACCACTTTTGATTTTGTAATTCCTTTTGAGAGTAACGTGTTCACGAATAGATTAAGTTCGTCCTTGTTGTTAAAGGCTTCTATGCTGAGCTCACTTTTCTCCCAGAAAGCAATGTAATAGACATTCATAAGGTTAGTAAACTACAAAAGTGATGGATTGTCTTGCATTATTCATGCATGCGTGTCGCTAGTCACCTGCTTGATTTGGTTGTTAGCTTATTTTTCATTTGCCTTCCGTAAAGCTTCAACCATAGGCAACCCACTTTCACCTTCAGTTACATATGAAAGAGGAACCTTCCCGCCAGTAAAATAGACAATATTCGTAAATGTATTGTTGCCATAACGTTTAACACTTGCAGGTCCATCTCCACCCACCGTCGTTAGGCTCGCATCCGAATGTTCTTTTAGTCTATCCATGATGGCCTCAATAAGTTTTTTTGTATTTTCTTCAAATCCCTTACCCTCTGATGTAGAAGCCTCCAAGAAACCAGGAGTGCCATTGAGCAGCATTTTATCATTAGGACCAAGAGTAGAAAGGATCTCAGCTATAATCCATTCAGTAGAGTTCACTGTAATATCAGGGTAATAAATGTTCGGAAGATGTTTCCCTTTTACGTAAACACCATCGGGAGTATTCACGACTTCTGGAATTGCAAGATTGTAAGCGTTGCAATCAGGAGTGTCGCCTGATCGAAGAATATGAAATGATTTTTTTAATTCGCTTAGCATTTCTTTACCTGCATCAGTTTTAAGCAAAAAGGCAGCAATGGCACTACCCACATAAATAACGCCACCTGGGACAAGCACATTTTTAAGATTTTTTAGGATATCCGTCTTATCAAGCTTTGAGCCTGCAAATTGAATGACCTTAATACTATTACTATTCTTTTTAATGTCTTCCATACGTTGAATTTCATCAACAATGCTTGGTGCCCACGCCAAATGTTTAAATGCTCTAAGGAACTCGTCACGACGTTCGGGGCCTTCTGAAGCCAGATCTGCAAAGGCACCGCAAATGTAGATTTTAGCGTCGATCTTGCCCATTAACTCTCCAAAACTCGTTGCGAACCCATCTTTATCATAATTAGGACAAACCCGAATATTGTTTACAAGATAAGCCTTCCCCTTTTCAAGGGAAGGACCATCCTCTATAGGGTGAATTCCGTCTTTGTCAATAACGCCAGAAAGATACATCAACTCAATCCCACGTTTTTTCAGTTTTTCTTTCAAGCAATCGATAATAACTGTTCCATCATCACTATCGAGGTCAATAAAATCAGATGCGCCAATTCGTCCGATATGTCCCCAGACGAATGGCGTTCCTTCCTTTGTAATAATCTCGACGATATCGCGAACTGCATTGTCTAGCCTGGCCGGATCTGTCACTTTTCCATTTTTGACTTTTACATTAAGGGCCACGCGTAGAGCAGTAATTCCATCAGCAAAGGCATTGCTTGGCAGTTTATCCATTGTCGGTGTTCCAAATATGACCTGAGACTGATTTTGTAGCGCAAGTATTTTCTTTTTCATCTCGTAACCTCCTTGGTTTTGGTCTAGCTGAAGTATTTTCTTGTCTCGATTTCGAGCTTCAGGAAAATCTCTTCGCAGACCGTTTATATTACAAGTAGTCGAGGACTATGCCCTCGAGCTCCCGAATGCAACTCAGTGGAGCCCCT
>CAYHOI010000108.1:0-5886 GCA_964358175.1 uncultured Candidatus Marinamargulisbacteria bacterium
TACGGCTGTTGACGGCAAAGCCCACTAAATCGAGTCCGCCGACATCTCCGCTGGGCGAAAAGTTCATCAGACCATCGCCGCCTGCCGTTGTCAGATTATAGCTGGCAAGAACTGTTGCATGATAATGCCACTGATTCGTATCATTTATCACCTGGGTAAACTCCCAGACATCGCCATCATGCTCTTTGAGCTGAACTTTGAATCGATCTCCGACAACACCTTCATTTCGCACAACAAATTTTAGCGACTTGTATGTCGGCGAGAAATCCAGAGAGCCCTCACTGACCCATGCGCTCACAAATCCGGCGTAGTAAGAGCCAGCTGCCACCCCACTCACTAGGAGGGATTGAGAACCGTTTGAAGTGACCTTGCTGTCTGAGGTAGCTACGATAGAGGAGGCTACATTATCCGCTGCAGTCCAGGAATGTCCATGCCCTTCAAATCCATCAATCAGCGGGAAAGTGTTTGCGACGAGCGGGCTGGTGCCTTGTACAAGTTCCGCATAGTTGTTGACACCATCTAGATCCAAATCCACAAGAATGTTGGTTGAATTTATACCGTAGGGTGATTCGGTGGAATCATGGATCCCATCCGCGTCGGTATCCACTGCGCCAGTCCACATGGTTTGTACGAGAGCGACGTCATCGAGGATTACCGAGACCGCACCCGTGGGAGTGGTTGATACCAGGGACAGTCCCAACATCAATTCTCCTGGATAAAGCGTGCCGCCAGAGAGGATCTGATAGGGTGCGAAAACGCCTGTTCCGGGACCAGAGTCTTTTCGGACGATGACATCGTTGATGGGGATAAATAGGGTTTTAAGGACGTTTGCTTTGGTGAAATTCATGGTGACGTTATAGATCTCGGCTAGGTCTGCAGAGTAGGTAGGAGCGGTATTTTGATAGAGTTTAATGCCTGCTTTTGAGCCAATCGGCCCTGTATTCTTGAGGGTGATCTTCAGATAGGCGTATTGTCCCCAATCCAGATTCTGACCGTCGGTGATGTATTTCGAGGCAAAGCCCGCGTAGTAGTTGGTTGCGGTAGCAGATTTGATGGATAAGGCGTAGTTGCCATAAGCATTGTTGGTGAGAGCAACAGATAAGCCAGAGGAGCCGTCCGCCTGCCAGCCATTTAACGAAGCTACTTCAAAATCATCAATCACAGGAAAGGGACTGTTGATGAGGGAGACACTCTGTGTGGTGATGCTGAGGGGCATGCGAAGCTGGGTTTTATTGCCATTCTCATAGTAAAAGTTCAACACTAGTTGATCTGAATTGCTGTAAGAAAAGGCACTTTGCAGATCCGGTGAGCGGAAGGTCTCGAGGTTAACAAACCAACCATTCTCACTATCACCATTCACATAAGAAACATTGGATAGTCCCGAACGTAGTTGAGACTTCCCCAATGAACCTGATCCATCATGATCTTCAAGCCACATTTCATAATACACATTATCAATTTGATTCCAGCTTGCAGTAAACGTCTGACCATAACGAGGGTCGTTATTCATGATGGGTATGGATGACCCGGTTTTAAGGCTGTAGTGGATTCCACCATTATTGTCCGTGGTTGTTCCCGAGATGAGGTCAAAGTAGTACAAGGTGTTGGGAGACAATCCCTCTGCTTTTATAGAGTGAATAAACTGGTTCTGAGTCGTACGTGTATCGGTCGCAGTGCTACCTAATGCAGTAGTCGTTCCGTATTTTATGGCTCCAATCTCAGAGGATGTACTCCACCAAGAAACACTGAATCCTACATCGCTTACATTTGACGTATGTACGTTGCTGATTACTGACCCAAAACTCATAGACAGAAACAGGAACACACTCACCACGCCTACTAGAACTTTTTTCATCGCTTCATCCTCCTCTTTCTATTGTGCTTATTTTAGTCTTCAAGACTGCACATTGCAACCGACAATTGTTTGAGCTCTTATTTAATTTATCGTACCGAAATTTCAAAAATTTCATCGAATATAGGGAATCATCAAATCCAATGTGGCTACATTTGACTGAAGGGCTTGTGGTTATTGATGAAAAGCGAATCCATCGCTTTTTTAGAATCCATTGCTTTTGGGCTGATTTTTGACAAAATTGGAAGAATTAACCCTGTTGGGGAACTTAAGCTTTGGACAGGCTCAATAAGATTCCTTAAGGCAAAATCACAGCGTTGATAGTGCCGTCATGGAACGAAAGGGTTATTTCATCATGAGGTTGGAGCGTGTGGGCACTCCGGATAAGGGCCCCTGATCGACGCACCAGCACAAAGCCTTTTTCAATAATTCGGTGGGGGCTGAGGGCTGCTAGCTGGGCTTGCAGTAACAGAAGTTGTTGTTTTTTTTGTTGAAGAAGAGATCGGCAAGCCTGATTTAACCCATTACCGAGATCTGATAAATGCATCTTTCTCTCATGAAGCTTGCCCATCAGGAGTTGCTTGAGTTTATCCTTGATGCCTAGGATGTATCGGATTGTCTCATCCTTCGAGAGGGATACCTGCATTGCAGCGGCAGTTGGGGTTGCGGCTCGACTGTCAGCGACAAAATCTGCAATGGTGAAATCCGTTTCATGCCCGATGGCACTGATGACTGGGATCTTGGAGTCGAAGATAGCACGAGCAACCTGCTCTTCATTAAACCCCCAGAGCTCCTCAATGCTTCCGCCGCCGCGCGCTAAAATGATGACATCCAACTTTGCGAAGGTGTTCGCCAGGGCAATGTTTGAGGAAATGCTTGCTGCGGCAGTGTTTCCTTGGACCACACATGGAAGGAGGTAGATTCGTACTGATGGATTGCGAAGCTTGATGGTGGCAATAACATCATGCAGAACAGCTCCAGAGGGAGATGTAATTAGCCCGACTTTGCTGCAATACAGGGGGATGGACTTCTTGAAATCTTGATCGAAGAGCCCCTCCTCTTGGAGCTTTTGTTTAAGTTGCTCAAAAGCAAGAGCAAGTGCCCCAATTCCAGCTGGTTCAGCGTAGGATATTTGAAAGGTATAGGTGCCGCGTTTTTCGAAGATGGTTATCTTGCCATGAGCCATAATACTCATCTGATCCTTGAGTTGGAAGGCTAGTCGATTCGCAGAAAAGATGACGCAGTTGATCTGGGAGGTGGCATCCTTTAAGGTGAAATACAGCTGACTTCCGAATTGGTATTCACGAAGATTTGAAACTTCGCCCTTAATCCATAGCGTCTGAAGAAGTTCATCTTCCTCAAATCTGGATTTGATGTGTTTGGTAACCTCGGTAACGGAATAAACTTTAGCCTCGAACATGAACCCTCATCATGTTGATGAATTCATCAAACAGATAGTTGCTGTCATGAGGCCCAGGCGCGGCTTCTGGATGGTGCTGAACCGAGAAGGCTGGCTTGCTCTTGTGACGAAATCCTTCAATGGTTTGATCATTCAGGTTGACGTGTGTTACCTCGAGTTCGTCTGGCAATGAGGAGTCTACGCAAAATCCATGGTTCTGAGAGGTGATCTCCACTCGACCGGTTCGAAGATTTTTTACAGGTTGGTTGGCTCCCCTGTGTCCGAATACAAGCTTATAAGTCTTAGCTTTCAATGCGAGTCCGAGAATTTGATGGCCAAGGCATATTCCGAATATAGGTATGTTTTGAGCTAATAGACCTTGAACATTTTTGATGCCATAGATCACCGCAGACGGATCCCCAGGACCATTGGATAGAAATATGCCATCGGGCTTATATTGTTTAAGCACACTTTGATAATCCATGGTGGCAGGGACTACGGTGAGTTTGCAGCCTCGATCCACTAGCTTGCGAAGAATATTAAGTTTAACCCCATAGTCATACACCACAACATGGAATGCTCCCTTGCTCGCGACATCATCGTATGCAAGCAGAGATCGATTTGTTCCCTCCAGGAAGGTGTAGGCTGAAGAAGTGGTCACTGTTTGAGCTAAATCCAGTCCAGCCATTTTGGGTGAAGCGAGAACCTTTTTTCGAAGGCTTTCTGGCGAAAGATCTGTTGTAGACAGAATGCTTCTCATGGCTCCTTGATCACGAATATGCTGAGTGAGGGCTCGTGTATCGATGCCTTCGATTCCCACGATGCCTTGTTGTTTTAAATAAGTGCCAAGAGATTTGGTTGCTCGGTAGTTGGAGTAGGTTTTACTGTATTCTTTTACAACGAAGCCACTCACCTGAATGGCTGTAGACTCTACGTCGTCTTCCGTGATTCCATAGTTTCCTATCATGGGGTATGTCATGGTTACGATCTGATGTTTATAGGAAGGGTCGGTGAGGATTTCCTGGTAGCCGGACATGGAGGTATTAAAAACAACCTCGCCCAGTGTTTCACCGATTGCGCCAAAATTTTCTCCAACAAATTTTCGCCCATCTTCAAGAAAGAGAATAGCTCGGCTCATTGCGAACTTCCCTGCTTTTCTTCCCAGACGATTTCTCCGCGAACAAGGGTCATGACAGCCCTTCCTTTGCCGGATAGTCCGACGAAGGGAGAGTTCTTGCTTTTGGAGAGGAATTGTCCATGTTCAATGGTCCAAAGCTTATCAGGGGAAACAATCGTTAAATCTGCTGTGGTACCGGGTGCAATATGCCCCGAGTTCAACCCCAAGATAGCGGAGGGTTCGGTGCTCCAGAGGCGAGTGATTCGCTCCAAGGGGAAACCTTCCTCATGAAACAGCTTCTGAAAAGTCAGCATGACGGCTGTTTCTAAGCCGATGATTCCAAACGCCGCAAGGTCGAATTCCCGATTTTTATCATCTACGGTATGGGGGGCATGATCGGTTGCGATGGCGTCGATGGTTCCATCACGCAGGCCCTCAATAAGGGCTCGTCGATCTTCCTCTGTGCGAAGGGGTGGGTTCATTTTGGCGTTGGTGTTATAGGAGCCGATACTCTCTTCAGTAAGAGAAAAATAATGAGGAGCGGTCTCTGCGGTAACGGGGATGGCTCGCTGTTTAGCTAAACGAATTAACTCTACAGAACCCTTGGTGCTAACGTGGGCAATATGGATGCGCCCGAAGTATCTTGCTACCTCAATGCTTTGAGCGATGCTTGTTTCTTCTGAGGATCGATGGATTCCTGCAAGCCCAAGTACAGTGGATAGACGCCCTTCGTTCATGACTCCTCCGTTGCTAAGGGCATGGTTTTCACAATGCAGAATCAGGGGTTTGTTGTAAGGTTGGATATATTGAAGTGCTCTTCGGAGGACTTGCATGTCTTCTACGGGATGCCCATCGTCGGAGAAGGATACGGCTCCTGCTCGGATCATGGAGACCATCTCGCTCAGCTCCAGGCCGTTTGAACCCTTGGTGATGCTTCCGATGGGGTAGAGGCGAGCTTTGCCGATTTCCCAAGCCTTATCAATCAGGAATTTTACAAAAACTTCATTATCAATGACCGGCGTGGTATTGGGCATGCTACAAACGGCGGTGATCCCGCCGTGCACTGCAGCCGTTAGCCCGGTGAGCAGGGTTTCTTTGGCTTCCTGTCCAGGTTCGCGAAGATGAACATGCATGTCAATGAAGCCGGGGAACACGAGACATCCCTTTAGATCACGAGTTTCCCCCTCAGCCTGATCCAACTTCAACTGGGATCCAATCTGAGAGATTTTGTCATTTTCGATGAGGATGTTGCAATTGGTTTGTCCATCGGCATTTACCAAGATAGTATTTTTGAGAAGCAGCTTCATTAGATTCCCTCCTTCTTGCCCATGAGCATGTGCAGGACGGCCATTCGAATCGCTACGCCATTCGAGACTTGTTCGAGAATAACATTATAAGGCCCGTCTGCGACGTCGGTGCTGATTTCTACTCCGCGGTTCATAGGGCCAGGGTGCATAATCACCAAATAATGCTTGGCAATTTTAAAACGCTGAGGCGTGATTCCGTATTATCGGAATT
>CAYHOI010000109.1:0-5773 GCA_964358175.1 uncultured Candidatus Marinamargulisbacteria bacterium
GCCTACACTAACGATTCAGGACATCCTTGAGAAGAAGTGGCTCCCTGAGCATCTTCGCAATGGTCATCTGTTTGAATCGTTCATTCGCGGGGGATTGCTTCCCTTTTCGATGGAGGATCCCGAACCGTTAAAAAGCTGTGAAAACATTTTGAACAAAATTATCCGGCGGGATGTTCCCCTGATCGCCAACCTGCGTATTCATGAGCTGGAGTTGCTAAGCCAGATGACTCGCTTTGTCGGAAGTGCATCTGTGGATGGCATCAGTTATTCATCGCTATCTCACAACCTGAAGATTACCAAATACAAGGCTGCGCAATATGTTGACCTGCTAGAAAAGGCGTTTATCCTGCAACGTGTTATGCCGAAGGGAACTAACGTCTTGAAAGAACCAAAAATACTCTTGTTCCTGCCATACAGACTCCTTTTTAAGTCCTATGAAGATGCGGTGGGTGGGCTACGTGAAGATTATTTTGTAGAAATGATGGCGATCAAAGGTTGGCCTGTTTTTTATTTAAAATCCACCACAGGAAAAAAAACGCCCGATTACCTTGTAAAAGAAGGGTCTCATGACTATGTCATTGAAATCGGTGGCAAGGGAAAAGGTCGCGAGCAATTTAAAGGTATAGAGCTTACAAAATCCATCATTCTGAGTCATGGCGATGATACGCAAGGCATCAAACGTCCCCTGTTTTTGGCGGGCTATTGATTGGCAGAAAGGAAAATTCAGCATTGGTGCCTTCTCCACAAGTGGAGAGGGCTACCCGTGGCTCCTGAGCACTGTCGAAGGGAAGGGCTGGGTGAGGCGAAATTAACACAATTTTAGATGCGCTCGCCCTTCGAATTCCCTCCTTGGCTGTTTCTTCCCCAACTAAAGTACGATATAATCTGGGAATGCTGACAAATGCTACCCATTATCTTGAACAGGATCTATTACTTGATGCGTTGCTGGGTACAGCCACTGATAGAGAGGCGGATGAGCTGTATGATCAGTATGAGGTCTTTGTAAAAAGCAAAAAGTACAGCAGGGCGTATGATTGTCTTGAACAATGTATTCGATTGTCAAAGCCCCGAAACAAAGCCTTGCTGAATGAGATGATCAATTTGTGTATTAATGTCTGGGAAAAACCGCTGAAGGCCAAGCCGTGGCTTGTTGAATTTGTCGCGATTGAAAAACTCTGGTTAGCCTACCTCTGGCTCGCCCATATTGAAATGTTTTATGAAAAGAATCCGTTTTTGGCTAGAAAATATTATCGCCAAGCCATCGGTATAAAACCCAAGACGCTGGGTAACTCGCAAAAACGGTCAGCGGATGCCATGCTTGGCCGGATTAAAAACGAAATCGAGAGAAGCCTCTCCATCAAAACCCAAACGGTTATTGTCAGCCCCATAAAGGTTACCAGAAAACAACGTTCACCCACGCTTATCCAAAAAGACCCTTCATCCCCTGCTACGGCCATGCAAAAGGAATCATTGAAGGTGATATTTACGGAAGCGGGAAATATCCCTGAGGTGAATCGACTGCCTATTTCGACAGTACGGTCCACTACGCTAGTCTTGGAGTACATGTACTTGAAAATACAAAGCAGTTTTGATGAGTTGATTTGCTTGGATCAGCTCCATACTATCGACAAATTCTGGTATCAGATCGAAACCGCCAAACGGGTTTTGAAGACCTTCCATGGTCGGGTTCTTTTGTGTGATGAGGTTGGCCTTGGAAAAACAATCGAAGCAGGTTTGATTGTTAAGGAATATCTTGTGCGGGGCATGGTCAGACGCTTGCTGATCCTTACCCCCTCTTCGCTGGTCAATCAGTGGCAAGAGGAAATGTCCGTTAAATTCGGAGTGAACTGTGTCACGACGGAGGATTCGATCTACGCCACCGATCCGGCTCAATTCTGGAAAAACCCTTTCATCATCGCGTCACTGCACACGGCCAAAAGCAAACAAAATTTTAGTCATGTTACCAGCGAGTACTACGATCTGGTGGTGGTGGACGAGGCTCATCATTTAAGAAACCGTGCGACACTTGGCTGGAAACTGATTAACCAGATACAGAAAAAGTATATCCTGATGCTTACCGCTACTCCCATACACAACCATCTGATCGAGCTCTATAACTTGATTACACTCCTCAATCCGGGTCTGTTTCAGACGGAAAAAATGTTTAAACAGGAACATCTGACATCCGGAAGCCCGCGAACCCCCGCCAATAAAGACAAACTGCGCCGGTTGCTTCGTGAAGTCATGATTCGGAATACCAGAAGCGCGATTGATATCAAGCTCCCCAAACGTTTCGCGTCCACACTCCGGCTGGATCCATCACCAGCGGAAGTCATCGTGTATCAGCGGTTAAACGCGTTTTTGAAAATGTATCCTCTGAGCAAAAATACCCTGCATCTTTTGTTGCGTCTGGCGGGAAGCTGTCCTTTCGCGTTGCAGAAAAGCCTCATTCATCTGCAGTCTGACCCTGCTTATGCCGAAAACGCAGAGTTATCGGAGCTTATCGCGCTGGTCTCCAATATCAAAGAAACGGTCAAGGGGAAGGCACTGTTGGATTTGCTCAGGAAGAATCCCCTAGAGAAAAAAATTGTTTTTACCCAGCACGTAAAAAGTCTTGACTATATTAGTGAGCTGTTGACCGCTCACCATCTGGAATTTGTAACATTCAGCGGTCAGTTGTCGGCAACAGAAAAAAACGCGTCTGTCGCGAAATTCAAAGACAGCACCCCTATTCTTATTTCCACGGAATCCGGCGGGGAGGGAAGGAATCTTCAGTTCTGTCGAACAATCATCAACTTTGATTTGCCTTGGAATCCCATGCGAATCGAGCAGAGAATCGGCCGACTGCACCGAATCGGTCAGCAAAGGGATGTATTTATTTTTAATTTATCCATAAAGGAGACGCTTGAGGACTATATTCTGGATATCTTGGACAAAAAAATCAACCTCTTTGAAATGGTTATTGGTGAGATTGAACCGATCATTGGCAATATTAGCGAAGAAAGCAATTTTGAGGATATTATCCTAGATCTCTGGAACAAATCATCCAATTCTGCGGAGCTGGCCGGGAACTTTACCCGATTGGGGGAAGAGATGATTCACGCGAAGAAGACATACCTAGAAACGAAGGCTCTGGATACAGAAATTTTTGGAGAGGATTACGAAACATAATGTTTTACAGAACCGTGTCCGATGTCATCGGGGATGTAATTGAGACGCAGGGCGGGCTTACCGGAGAACGCGATAGCGGTTGTTTCGATTTCGTTCTGCCATCCGAAATGGCGATGGCACTGAAATTACCTGAAACCGGCGTGTTCACCTTTAGCTCAGTCGATGGGGAAAATGGGGCCATTCCCTTGACGCTGGAATCAGAATACTTCAGAGCTTTTGAAACGTTGTTCGTGGACCAAGGCAGATTATGCATTGCGACCTATCCCGCTTATGAGCCAAACATGGGCAAACTGTCAAAGGCGTTGCCCTCATCTATTCGGTTCAGCAACGCCACGTTCAAAGACGACGAAATCCGAATAGAGACCGTCCATTATGCCGTGGTCAGTTTTAACTACACCGCTTTTTCTGATGACAAAATTGAGGGGATTATCACGGTGCTTGTTAATTCTCTGAATGGGTCGGTAACCCGAATAAGCAAGGACCAGCTGACACTCTGTGGCCAGCTAAGTGATGTCAGCGATGTGAATGGTTATGACCATTTAACAAAGAGTGGGCGCGATGCCATTCCCATAGCTATCCAAGCTGTACAGCCTATGATTAAAGAAGACCTGTGTTCGTTTATCGCGAGTGCCCAGCGTCGTCTGAATCGGGATATCGCGCGTATTTGTGAATACTACACCATGCTGAGTCAGGAAGTGAAGAATAAAATAAACGCCGATACTGGGGGGGTGGAACAAGGACAGGCGCGACTGAAAGCGATTGACGTAGAACAAACTTGGAAGATAACGGATATGCGAGCTAAATATGCCTTGAACGTGGAAACAATGTTATTGAATATTATCGTGATTGAAACGAAATCAGTTGTCCATTGGTTAACCATAAAAAGACGAATGGCCACCAGACGTTACCCGCTTGTGTACAACCCCATTCTCAGACATTATGATCCGCTGACATGTTCATCGTGTTACAAGACAGGGGGCACGGTCTTTGTCTGTGATGAGAAATTGCATCTTGTTTGCGGAGAATGTTTTAACCCCGGTTCTGAGAATAAAACGGGGGGATGCCCAACGTGTCATCAATCATGATATCACGAAACACGGCTTGTCAGTTTCCTCAAAATCACGTTAGCCCGTTAACGCCAGACATGATCAAGCTATGACGAAGGCATTCACCCATTTAAATCGCGAAAATGATGTGACCATGGTGGATGTCAGCCATAAGGCTAAGCAGCTTCGTATCGCGGTCGCGCAAGGGCATATCCGAATGACCGCCGAAACCATTGAGCGTATTCGGGAGCAGAAAATTATCAAAGGCAATGTCCTGACCACCGCGAAGATTGCCGGGATCATGGCGGCCAAGAAAACATCCGAACTGATCCCTCTTTGTCACCCCATTAATCTTGAATTTATTGGGGTTGAATTTTCGTTTTCGCAGACGGGAGTTATCGCGACATCGACGGTAAAAGCCATTGACGTGACAGGTGTTGAAATGGAGGCATTGACGGCTGTGAGCGTCGCGCTTTTAACAATCTACGATATGTGTAAAGCCGTTGATAAGCAGATGGTAATGGGTGAAATCCGATTGCTGAATAAGGAAAAGCATGACCTTTCAGATTGAGTCGATTAATATTTCAGCCAAAAAGCGCGAGAAAAAACATAGCGTCAAATCAGTCATCATTCGGGAGGGGCTTGGGCTGGCTGGGGATGCCCATCAGGGGATTAAGAATCAAGAAGTGAGCTTTCTTTCCCGCGAGGAGATAGACCAGTTTAACTCAAGCCTTCCCAATGGATCCTTTGGTGAGAACCTGACTCTGCGATGTATCGATACGGATCGTATACAGTGGCTTGATCGGATTATTATTAAAGGTCGGGTTGTTCTCGAAGTGACTCGCAAAGGAAAAACCTGTCATGAGCGTTGCCATATTTACGATGAGAATGGCGATTGTATTATGCCCAAGAAGGGGTTCTTCGCGCGGGTGATCCGGGGGGGCAGGGTGAGTCGGGGAGATCCGGCCACACTCATTCCCAAAACGTTTCGTGTCAGTATTATGACGCTCAGTGATCGTGCGTCGAAAGGGGTCTACGCGGATCACAGCGGAGAGGCTATTCGCGAGCAGATTCAAAATTATTTTATGGATCGGGGCAGACTTTGCGACATTACAAAACAAATACTGCCCGACTCTGCCACTTTACTCAGGAAAACTTTAAATGCCGAACTGACAATGCCTTCAGCCGATATGATTTTCACGACCGGCGGGACGGGAATAGGCTTGCGGGACATTACTATCGAAACGGTTCGTCCCTTCTTGCACAAGGAGTTATCAGGAATTCCAGAGTTCATTCGGCTTAAATATGGTCAAACGAACCCCCGCGCCTTGCTTAGCCGCAGTATCTGCGGGACGCGTGGCAGGTCGCTTATTTTCTGTTTGCCTGGGAGCGTGAAGGCTGTCCAAGAATACTTAGATGAAATTGTGCCACAGCTGGATCATGTGCTGGCGATGATTCATGATATTGATACCCCGCACGAGCACCAGGGCGAGCGCATCTAAAAATTGTGTTAATTTCGCCTCACCCCCTACCCCCCTCTCACGCTTGCGGAGAGG
>CAYHOI010000110.1:0-5685 GCA_964358175.1 uncultured Candidatus Marinamargulisbacteria bacterium
CTCAATTGATTGCAAAAAGAAGCTCAAATCAAATTGAAATCATTGACCAGAAAATATTCCAAAAAATTTACAAAAAAGGAGTAGTCAATGGACGAAAATAACCGTTCTATTCAGGACAAGGCAGAAGTAGCCATGAAGAAAGCAATCCGCAACGTTATTAAGCGACATAAGGCCTCTGGACGACCGTTAGCAGTTTGGGAAAATGGTAAAACCATTTTGATTTCGCCTGATTCTCTAAAGTAACACTTGAGTTCGGATACCCTATTCGCGATAGGTCGTTAAAACTACTTCACCAGCACAAACGCCGGAAAATCTTTGAGCTCCAGCTTGTAAATCGCTTCGGGACCCAAATCTTCAAATGCGATACAGCTCATCGCCACGATGCAGTTTCCCAGATAGGCTCCGGCTCCGCCAACCGTACCGAAATAGACAGCCTGATGTGAGCGAATCGAGGCCATGACATCCTCTGAACGCCGACCTTTTCCAATCATGGCTTTAAGCCCATGATCAAGTAAAAGGGGTGTGTATTGATCCATTCGTGAACTGGTGGTCGGCCCCGCTGAACCGATCACATGGCCAGGGGGTGCGGGGGAAGGCCCCATGTAATAGATCGTTTCGTTTGTAATTTCAAAGGGCAAGGGCTGATCAGCTTTGAGTAATTCAGACATCCTTCGATGTGCAGCATCACGAGCGGTGTAGACTACTCCGCTGAGTAAAACGGCTTCGCCCTGCTGCAAGCTCGAAATATCCTCTTCACCAATAGGCAAATGCACCCCTCTCACAGCACAATCCTCCCATGACGGGTGCTATTGCATCCCAGATTAACTGCCACAGGCAAACTTGCAATGTGACAGCCTGTTGTTTCGATCAGCACATCCATCGCGGTGAGTGTCCCCCCAAATCCTCCTGCCCCGATATTGAGGTCATTCACACTTTTCAAGATTTCTGCCTCCAGTTCACGATACTCTGGAAGCAGGTGTCGCGAGCCAATGCCACGTATGATGGCCTTTTTTGCGAGCATAGAGCTCACCTCGAGATTCCCTCCTATGCCCACTCCTATAATAAGCGGAGGACAGCAATTGGCGCCTTTTGCGCTCACTTGCTCCGAAACAAAGCGGATCACGCCTTCGCGTCCTTCTCCTGGGGTTAACATCTTCACGGCAGAAGCGTTCTCGCTCCCACCGCCTTTGGCCATAATATCCAGCTCCAGATGATCGCCCTCAACCATTTCAATGTGAATGATGGCTGGCGTATTGTCTTTCGTATTCACGCGACGCAGTGGGTCTGACACCATGGATGCTCTGAGGTATCCCTCCGCTGTCCCAAGCCGAACGCCTTCGTCTACAAGCTCTTGTAAGGGTTTTGAAAAGTGAACATCAATACCTACTTTGGCAAAAACAATAATCAACCCCGTATCCTGGCATAATGGAATATTCTCAGAAAAGGCGACCTGCGCATTTTTAAGAAGAATATCGACAACGGTTTTCTCAGTTCCGCGAAGATCCGCACTCTTTTTTTGAAAAAAACTCTCAATGGCAGGATCAATTCGGCGATTGATCTCCACCACCATACTCGAAACTTGTCTCACCACAGAGAGCGAATCAATCCGCTTCATCACCATTATTACACGAGATGTCGGATGATTTCTTGCGCGAATTCGAGAGAGCCCAACTCCGTGGCTCCTTCCATTTGGCGAGCCAGATCATAGGTCACCCGTTTAGTGGAAATAGCTTTGCTCATGGCTTGTGTCACATTCTTTGCCGCCTCCTGCCATCCCAGATACTCCAGCATCATCACGGCAGATAGGATCAAGGAGGATGGATTCGCTTTGTTGAGGTTCGCATACTTGGGAGCCGTTCCGTGGGTGGCTTCAAAGACGGCATAATGCTCCCCAATATTGCCCCCTGGCGAAAGACCCAGACCACCTACTTGGGCCGCACAAGCGTCAGACAGATAATCTCCATTCAAATTAGTCGTTACAATCACATCATAATCCGACGGGCGAATCAAGATTTGCTGAAACATATTGTCCGCAATCCGATCATTTACAAGAATTTTCCCCTCAGGAACTGGCTGTCCATCCAGGTCACTTTCAAGCACAACCTTATCTGAAAACTCTGACTTAATGAGCTCGTAGCCCCAGGTACGAAAGGCTCCTTCCGTATACTTCATGATATTGCCCTTATGAACCAGCGTGACTGTTTTTCGTCGATTCTCCAGAGCATAGACCATCGCCTTTCGGACAAGCCGTTGGCTGGCGAACTTGCTGATCGGTTTGATGCCGATTCCTGTTTCATCCGAAAGATCAATTTGAAACTCATTTCGCAGAAAACCCCTCATCTTTTGAGCTCCCTCTGAGGAGGCTGCCCACTCATAACCCGCATAAACATCCTCGGTATTCTCACGAAAGATACAGACATCCAGCTGCTCCGGGTGTTTCAAGGGACTTTCTACCCCATCGAAGTATCTAACCGGACGCACACAGGCATATAGATCCAAGACCTGCCTTAGAGTCACATTCAAGCTACGAATTCCCTCCCCCACCGGCGTGGTCAGCGGCCCCTTGATCGCGACCACGTACTCTCGAATCGCCGTCAATGTCGCTTCAGGCAACCACTCGCCGACTTGATGAAACGCTTTTTCTCCCGCAAGAATTTCCAGCCACTCTATTCGTTTCCCAAGCCTTTGTATCGCCGAATCAATCACGATTTTCATGGCTCTGGTAATGTCCGCGCCAATACCATCTCCTTCGATATAAGGGATAACCACTTCATTTGGAACATGAAGTTTATTGTCCTGAATCGTTATTCGGTCTGCCATGGTACCCCCCCCCTACCGCTTTAGTTCTTCCAGAATCGCGCCAAGTTTGCGAGTGTACTCCCCATAAGCTTTCCAGTCCAAATCTTGGACGGCTCTCTGCGCTGCCTGATAATTCTGATTGGCTTCATTAATCAGTTGCTTGACGCGTTGAGTGTCAGCTTGCTTCTTTTGCGAACCAGATAAACTCTGATCCGTATCGGTCGTCCCAAAGGAAACTCCAGATCCCAACTCAAACACTTTTTGGAGTGCCATCTCGAAGGTTGGCTCCATCGCAACCTTGTTTCCGTAGGCAACAATGATACGCTTCAGCTCTGGGAAACGAGACTGGGTCGCTTGTAGATACAAGGGTTGCACATAAAGGAACGTATTCTCAATCGGGATGACCAGCAAATTCCCACGGATAACTTGCGAACCTTTCTGCCCCCACAACGTCAACTGCTTCGATATTTCGGTATCCTGGTCAATACGTGATTCAATTTGGGTCGGACCATAGACCATCTGTTCCTTGGGCATCTTATAAACCGTCATTTTCCCATAGTTTGGATCGTCAGAATTGGCACTCATCCAACCGATCATGTTGTTCTTTTTGGCCGGGGTAAACGGAAGCATCAATCGAAACGTCAAAGCCTGATCCTCCGGCAATTTCATAATCGTGTAATAGGGCGTCATCGGCTTCACCTTTTCATCAAACAATTCCGTAGGAATTACCCATAAATCCTCTTGATTATAAAACACCTGGGGATCTGTCATATGGTACTTGGAATACATCATGGCCTGTACCATAAAGAAATCCTCAGGATACCTAAAGTGAGCACGAATATCGGCAGGCACTTCACTCAAAGGTCTAAGTAGGTTCGGGAATATTTTCTGGTAAGCGAGAATCAGGGGGTCTGTCGTATCCGTTAGGTAGAAGCGTGCATCACCTGTATAGGCATCCACCACAACCTTCACCGAGTTTCGTATATAATTCTGGCTATCCATAAACGGCTGTGCATAGGGATACTTGTCTGAGAGTGTATAGGCATCGATAATCCAATACATCTTCCCCTCAGACAAAACAATGTACGGGTCGCGATCGTACTGTAGAAAGGGGGCAATTTTCTTGACCCTTAGCAAAATATTCCGGTCAAACAGAACTCGACTTTGCGGGGTAATCGCATCCGAAAATACGATATTTATTTCTTGGAACTTGATCGCAAAAAGCACTTTTCGCCAAAAGGAACTTAGTTCAATTCCTCTTTTAGCTTGGTAAGTCGTGTACTGATTATTATCTCCCTGGGGAAAGTCAAATTCTTTGGCATGCGTATTCACAATAATATACTTGTTTGTAGCCTCGCCAAAATAGATATCCGGATTTGTCATCGTCAGAGGGACATTGATCTTCGCGGGAATGTCATACAGGTAAAACGTGGGGAGACCTTCAGGGGTCATTTTATTCACGGGGAGCATCACCAGTCCATGACCATGGGTGTAAGTCAATTTCTGATTGATCCAGTTTCGTGCCTGCTCTGGCAGTTGATCGGCGTCCAGCTCACGTGCGGAAAGCATCACTTGCTGATACTTTCCATTCAGTCTGTACCGATCCACATCCACATCGTTAAAATTATAATAGAGGCGAATCTCCTGAAGCTGTTCCAGAGTTTTGAGAAGCGGCCGATGATCCCAAAGGCGGATATTGGAGATCATATCCTGATTTTTCTGAACATCCGTCAGACTCAAATTGGGGTTGATATTAAATGTTTTTTCCTCGATTGAACTCAGGCGATAGGCATCGCGCGTATAGCCGATGTGACGCGTAATATAGGGACGCTCCTTCTCGATTTCATTCGGTTTGACAATGAGCTGTTGAAGTATTGTTGGATAGATCCCTTTTAGGAGTACCGAGACCAGTACAAGAACAACAACACCCTCAATTGGCAGTAAAATCCCGCGTCGGAAAATGCTTACAAATAGGAGCCCCACGATCACCAGCGAAATGATCATAAGAGTCTTGTAACCGATGAGCCCCGCATGGATATCCGTATACCCCGCGCCATAGATAAGGCTTGAGTTTGAGAAGAGAATTTGATACATGTTCAGATGGTAGGCCCAAGCCAGAAGCAGGAAAAACATGCCGAGCAAGACCGCAACATGCGCCTTAACTTCTTTGCGGATTTCAATCGACAACCCGCGCACGGCAATCACACGTTTCGTCGCATAGAGAACAATGACCGCTATCAGAACGAGAAGAACCAGCGAAGTCAGCCATCCCTGCAATAATCGATAAAACGGATAGGTAAAGAAGTAAAAGCCAATGTCTTGATGAAAAATCGGATCGGTCTTATGAAAAGGCACTGCGTTAAGAAATAAGAGAACCTTGTCCCAGTTGAGCAGTCCCACGCCCCCAAGCACCGCTGAGATAGCACACGATAGCGCAAAGGGTAGAAGGCGGACTTTGGCGAAAATATCAATGAACTTGCCTATTCCCAGCTGCGAGAGATCGAAGGGGAGCGTCTTTTCCGAAATCAACTCCGGCTCGCTCGCTACCCGCCGACGTATACGAAGTGCCACCAGAAAATTCAGATAAATAAAAAGAAACGCTGCCAGAGTAAACGCTCCCAACAGCAAAAGCTTCACACTCCATATTTTCAGGAAAATCGCCTGATAGTCGAGATCCTTAAACCAAAGGTAATCGGGATAAATATTGATCAGCGCTCTTACCAGCGGCAAAAGCAAGAACAGCACAAAAAACCCAGCATAAAGGTATGCGATCATCTGCTGATCAGTTTACCGGATATGAAACGAAATGGGAAGGGGGCGCGACTGTGGATTCAAGGCAACGTCAAAGTCGCGACAGATTGAGTTTGCGTAACATCTAACGAGCCC
>CAYHOI010000111.1:0-5665 GCA_964358175.1 uncultured Candidatus Marinamargulisbacteria bacterium
TTCAACTTAAACTTATCAGAATTCGGGACTAATCCCCCAGAAACTCATCGGTTACAAGAGAAGTTTTCAGAATGTGCCCTGAAGTGAAGAAGCAATTATGGGGTGGGGAGTTTTGGTCTGATGGATATTTTGGAAGTACGGTTGGTAAACATGGGAACGAAACTATGATCTCGAAATATGTTCAAGCTCAAGGGCGGGAGTACATTAAGTTGCACACAAATGGGCAGCTTCGGCTGTTCTAATACCCCGCTGCTTGCGGCGGGGTTCTTTAATTTGCGCTTGCACAACCAATTAATTCCCAACGATGTTAATGAAGTTAAATGGTTCCAAAAACAGGATTTTAGTCATTTCTCTCTAGAACAAAAAACATATTATTGTGAAAGAGTAACCAAAACATCTAATCCATTTTTAAGGTCCAGATACTCAGAGTTTTTATTTGATATCGATGAAAAGGTTTGCTCTAAGTTTAACAAGTTTGAAATAGGCAAAATTGTAGTCAAATCAAACTTGGAAAAATCGCAGGTTTACCTTGATAACGATGATCGATTATGGTCGAAAAAAAAGCGGAAATATGGGCCAAGTTGGCTTTTTCGCAGTAGATTACTCCTAAGTCCGACAGACTCCTAGTTAGAGGGCAACACAAGCCCACTTAAGTCCGGCTGCGCCCGTTACCTCATCTTGTCGCTTGAATAAAACATAAACTTCTACTACTGTATATCTGTGAAAAACTACAAAGATTTACTTGAGCAGAAGGAGCTCATTCTGCTGGATGGTGGCATGGGAACCCTTTTGCAAAAGCATGAGCTGACTCTGGATGACTTCGAGGGGTGCGATGGGCTTAATGAGGTGCTCAATCTGACTCATCCGGAGATCATTAAGGCCATTCATACGGAGTACCTTTCAGCGGGAGCGATGGGCATTGAGACCAATAGTTTCGGCGGATCTCGAATCAAACTTTCGGAGTATGGGCGTGGGCCGGATGTACAACGGATTAACGAGACGGCTGCGCGTCTTGCCAAAGAAGCTATTGCAGGGTTTGACGCAAAATCACCGCGCTTCGTCATCGGTACGATGGGGCCAACAGGGAAACTTCCCTCTTCAACCGATCCGATTCTTGGTGAGATTACTTTCGATGAGTTGTCCGATGTTTTTGAAGAGCAGGCCACAGCACTCATTACCGGAGGAGCAGATGTGCTTCTGCTCGAAACCCAACACGATATCCTGGAGGTAAAAGCTGCTATTCTTGGGTGCAGACGAGCCATTGATTTTTCTAAGAAACCCATTATCCTTCAAGCTCAGGTTACCGTTGATCAGCATGGCAAGATGCTTTACGGCACTGATATCCTGACGGCTTGCAACATCATACGGGATTTGGGGATTGATGTTTTCGGAATTAATTGCAGTACTGGACCTGCAGAAATGGAAGCCTCACTGCGAAAACTAGCAGAATACTCACCCTTACCGATCTCGGTGTTACCCAATGCAGGTATGCCCGTGAACAAGAATGGAAAAGCGAGCTATCCTCTCACCCCCAAGGAATTCGCGGCAGTGGTGACACGATACATTCGAGACTATGGGCTACAAGTCGTTGGGGGGTGTTGCGGAACGCGTCCCGAACATATTTCTGCCTTGGCAATGGCTGTAGCGCAAGAGACCGGAACTCGCAAAATAGCTCGTAGTCAGACGAAGTCTTTGCCTCTTTTTGCCAGCCCGATTGGCAACTTAAAAAAAGAGTTCAGCCCGATTCTTATCGGAGAGCGACTCAACGCCCAAGGCTCCAAGAAGGCAAAACAACTCATGCTGACAGAGGACTATTCAAGCCTTATGGAGCTGGCACGTAACCAGGAGGCACAGGGTGCTGATTTGTTGGATCTCTGCTTTGCCATGACCGAGCGTAGCGATGAGGCGGCGCAGCTATCGCACTTTACCAACAAGGTGGCCTATGCTACCACATGCCCCCTTTGCTTTGACTCTACCGAGCCAGAAGTGCTTGCCGGTGCACTCAAACGCTACGCGGGACGGCCGCTGATTAACTCGATCAATCTTGAGAGCGATAAACTGCATCAGGTTTTGCCGCTTCTGAAAGCTTTCGGCGTGACGACGATTGCCCTTTGCATTGATGAAAAAGGGATGGCCAAAACAAGTGCAGAGAAAGTAGCGATTGCCAAGAGCCTCTACAAAATCGCCGTAAAGGACTACAGGTTGCATCCTTCCCAACTCATGATTGATCCCCTCACTTTTACGCTAGCTACCGGAGAAGCTGAATATCTGACCTCTGCTCAAGAAACTTTTGAGGCCTTATCCCGTATCAAAAAGGAATGTCCGGGCGTGAGCACAGTACTTGGCGTAAGTAATATTTCTTTTGGACTCAAGCCCGAGAGTCGAAGACTCCTCAATCTGGTCTATTTGCATCTTGCGGTTGGCTATGGGCTGGATTATGCCATTTTCCACGTTGCCGACTATAAACCCCTTGAAGAGATTTCACTTGAGGAACGTACGCTTGCTGAGAACCTTATTTTTAACCGAAATCCCTCAGCACTCCTTGATCTGGTCAACTACTTTCAGCAAAGAGAAAGCACCTCCCCCGTTATTTCTACCCCTACTGAAAAGCAGGATATCGCCGCGCTTTTACAGGAAAAAATCCTTGAGCGAAAGCAGGAGGGATTGATCGCGTTGCTGGAAAAAGCCAGGAAAACAATCTTGCCAGAAGATATCGTCTCTAGAATTCTGTTGCCGGCCATGAGAAAAGTAGGCGAAAAAATGGATTCCGGGGAACTGATCCTTCCCTTTGTGCTGGAATCGGCAGAAGTGATGAAGCTAGCTCTCCACCACTTGGAGAAATACATGGACAAGTCGACGAATATAACTAAGGGAACAGTCGTTTTGGCAACAGTGTTCGGAGATGTTCATGATATTGGCAAAAATCTGGTTAAAACGATTTTGGCTAACAATGGCTATCGAGTGATTGATCTGGGAAAACAAGTCCCCGTGGAAGAGATTGTCACCTCTGCAATCCGCGAAAAAGCAGATGCCATAGCTCTATCAGCTCTTCTGGTAACGACCTCTAAACAAATGAAGCTGGTGGTGGAGATGCTTCGAGACAAAAATCTCCGTATTCCTGTCATCATTGGCGGAGCCGCAATTAATGAACCGTTTGCTCGTGCGATATCCGAGTTGGATGGCAAGGCTTATGAAGGGAAAGTCTACTATGCTAAGGATGCCTTTGGCGGCCTAAAAATAATGCAACAGCTCACCCATGGCTAAGACGCGGCATATCAATCTTGCTCAAGTATATCCGTTTATAAATAAGACCACTTTATTCAAGGTTTCCTGGGGAATGCTTCGCCGAAAGCAGAATCAAAAAGAAATATCGCAGAAGTTGAACTCGATCTTTGAGTATTTGAAAACATACTTCATTCAAACCGGAATCAAGGGGATTGTATATTATGATGAGTTTACGGTGGATGTTGCAGACGACACCCTTCATTTTCGGGATCAGTCGGTGAGCTGGCGATTTCCGCGCCTCAATCATCGATGTATTGCAGATTCGGCCAAGGATTCTTCTCGTGTTGCCTTACAGGTGGTATCGCTTGGCAAGGCAATGACTCATCTTTATGAACAGTATGAGAAAGAAGATCTGTACTCGATGCTGTTTTACGTTCACGGTTTTTCAGTTTTTCTCACCGAAGCACTGGCAGAGTACCATCACAATCTTATTCATGCTGAGTGGGACTCAAGGAATGCTAAGGAACGATATTCTTTTGGCTATCCCCTTTGCCCTGAGTTGTCGATGCAAAAAGATCTCTTTGCTTTGTTGAAAATAAAACCAGGCGATGAAGTATCTCTCACCACCGGCTATATGATGCAACCGGAACAAAGCACCTCAGCAATTATTTTCCACTAGGCTCAGGCGTATCGGATCTGATATACTTCCTTTGTACGAATCGTTAGGGGAGGTTGCAGATGGCAAAAGCAAAAGACCTAAAAAAAGCACTTGAGTATTCTCCAAAAAACGCTTGGGAATCGACCCACTACAACAGCAAGGAACTCGAAGCTCTATCTAAGAGTTACTGTCGGTTTATCTCGGAAAATAAAACGGAGAGAGAAGTGGTTATTGCCATAACGGACTTGGTAAAAAAAGCTGGGTTCCATGAAAAAACTGGGAACAGTTTTTATATGGTAAATCGTCACAAAAACATTGCCGTTGTTCGCATAGGAGAGCGAGATTTGTCTCGCGGAGTGAAGCTTATCATGGCGCATGTAGACAGTCCACGACTCGATCTAAAGCAAAATCCTCTCTATGAGGATACTCAACTTGCCTTTTTTAAGACACATTATTATGGTGGCATTAAAAAGTACCAGTGGGTTACGCGTCCGCTGGCTTTGCATGGTGTTGTTTTGTTGAAATCAGGAAAAACCCTTTCAATCTCTGTTGGCGAGAAGGATTCGGATCCTGTTTTTTTTATTTCGGACTTGCTTCCGCACCTATCGCATAAGGCTCAGGATGACAAGAAAGTTCATGAGGCTATCCCCGGCGAAAAGCTCAATTTGTTGATTGGAAGTATTCCTTTCAATACTAAAGAAGAAATTAAAGATAAAGTTAAGCTGGCCATTCTTTCCGCCCTGAATAAGAAATATGGAATAGTCGAGGAAGACTTCTTGTCGGCTGAGTTGGAAGCTGTTCCTGCCGGCAAAGCCCGTGAAATCGGATTTGACCGATCGATGATCGCCGCATATGGGCAAGACGACCGTATTTGTGCCTTTACGGCTCTTCAGGCAATTCTTGCTGCCGAGCAAACTGACGACACCTATGTCGTTGTCCTAGTTGACAAGGAGGAGATAGGCTCAGATGGGAACACCGGCGCGAAAAGTCACTTTCTCAAACAGGTGATTAAACAAATCTACCTGAACAAACACAAAAAGGTAGATGCGCTTCAAATTGATGAATGCCTTTACAATAGTCATGCGATCTCATCCGACGTGAATGGTGCGCTTGATCCCGACTGGAAAGATGTCCATGAAGAGCAGAATGCAGCCAAACTCGGCTTCGGTGTTTGTGTAACAAAGTTTACAGGGGCTCGTGGCAAATCAGGTGCTTCTGACGCTAACGCAGAATACCTTGCTCGTCTTCATCGCACGCTAAGCGAGCACCACGTCATCTGGCAAACAGGAGAGCTGGGCAAGGTCGATGAAGGCGGTGGTGGCACGATTGCAAAGTTTCTGGCAGAATATGGTATGGAAGTCGTCGATATGGGGCCAGCTCTACTTTCGATGCATGCCCCGATGGAATGTAGCTCGAAAATCGATTTATTGATGACCTTCAAGGGCTACAAAGTTTTTCTCGAGAAATTCTAAAAAATACGCTGAAACACTTCGCTGAAATTCTTGTCGAGAGGATCTGTTGCTTCTTCTTGAATAAAATGTTCATTATGCATATGTGAAATCGCCTTGAGGAATGTTTCGTCCTCTAAGGTATGCCCATGTGACATGCTATTTGGTGGCTGCAATTGTTTGGTCATGATCTTCCCCCCTGTTATGGATGAGTATGCCCCAAAAAAAAGACTTTAAACATGGTTCAGTATTTCGAGAAGGGTTTCGGCCGAGATCATATCCCCGGACTTCAGGTTGCGACAAAACGGGCTATCTGGCTCAATAATTTTTTGCA
>CAYHOI010000112.1:0-5582 GCA_964358175.1 uncultured Candidatus Marinamargulisbacteria bacterium
TTCATAAATGTCCGAATATGTTTACCGTCACTGATGTCGGGAGACGATGACCATTTCACCTCTATCGGGATCAACGTATCCCTGCCGATCACGACAACATAATCGACTTCCGGCCCATCATGATCACGCCAAAAGTGAACCTTGGCTCTGGGCTGACACCAACGGCTTTGACGGATAAGCTCCAACCCAACAAACTGTTCAAACAAATGCCCCATTGTCTCCGAAGACAGTTTAGCACCCTCTTTGACGCACGCTCGACGAACTCCCAAATCAAACATCAGATATTTAGATGCTTTTACCAGCCTTTTTCTGGAATGAGAAACGCTATAGGGTTCAACCCTTTCAACAATCATACAATCCACCAGTATTTGAAAGTACTCCGCTATCGTGTTGGAGGATACGCCAATATCTTGCGAGATTTTGCTCATATTGATAATACGCCCGGACTCCAATCCAGCAAGCTCAAGAAATCTGGAAAAATTTCCCACATTTCGCACCAAGGCCTCGGCTCGTATCTCCTCAGTCAGATAAGTTGCGACATAAGACGCCAAATCATCCTCCTGATTCCGATGATTAGTTTGCAAATAAATTCCCGGCAAGGTGCCATATAGCAAGATATCATTCAAGTCCAGAGGCTTGTCACCTAACTCAACAATACTAAGAGGATCCAGTTCAATAACATTGAGTCTGCCCGGCAACAAATTGACTGATGACCCTCGTTTAAGCTTGCGCACCGACGATCCCGTTAAAATAAAGACAGCCTTCCTTTGATCAATCAAATATTGAATCAAATCCATCATGCTTGGTATTTTTTGAACTTCATCAATAATCACCAGCGGCATTTGCTTCCTTTCGGCAATAGACTCGACCTCTTTTTCCAGAAGAGACGGGGTATGTTCATAGCGAAGTCTTGTTTCAGGTCTGAGCAAGGAAATATAATGGTCGGGGCTTAGCTGATTGACAAGGGTTGTCTTCCCTGTCTGCCTCGGACCGATCAGCAAGACGCTTCGTTGTCGCTCAAGACTTTCCTTAACTTTTCCTTCAACTTTCCGAAATATATAACTCATGGTTAAAATATTAGCCGATATTTTTAAGTTTTACCAGAGTTCCTACGCTGAGAACGAAACACTTCAAAGAGGGGTTCGTTCTGGAATTTAAACATCCCCATCGGCACGCCCTGTTTGATCGCGCGCATTAGGCTCAAGAGAAGTCGGAGTTTTTCATCTGATGGGTTTTCCAATTTTTCACGAATATCAGTCGGCAAAGGATTAAACGTTCCCGCCTCATTTAGCAAGCTAAGCAACTGATCCTCAAGGTAACTATTAAGCACCTGAACCTGTTCGAGAATTTTCTTCCAGGCGACATTCGGCTCCTCATGCAGCACACCCAGGGCTTCAAGCATGTCTTTCGTCAAGTGACAAAGGAAGAAATTGTTCTCAAGGGCAACAATTTCTTTGTATTTCTTGACCTGAATGCCTAGACCGCTCAAATAAACCTCAGGATTATCCGTCTTCAACGCCGCCCTCGCTATTTTCATGGGTTCCTTCCAGGGGAAACGTTTTGAAACATGATTATCCCACTTGGGATTTGCGTTTTCAATAGCGGCGGCATAATACAACACTTTCAAACGAAATAGATAATCCTTATTACTTAGAAGAGGGCTCACCTTGTCCCATGACTGGATAAAGGTGAGACCTTGCGGAGTACCAATAACACCCAAAGTGCCTCGCGTTTTCTTTAGCAAAGCCATGTCTCGATCCAATTCTATTTCTATAAAATTCTTATTTAATTTACGCTCCTCTTCCACACTTTCATTATATGAAGGCCAAAATATCTCTTTTCTTTCATCAGAAGACAATGAGGAATGATCTATCGGATGATTATGAAACTGGGATTCCAGCGAATAGTTCGCAAACAATTCCATGCATGTCTGAATCGCTGATGAAGCCTTTTCCTTAGCATCATTATCGCTTCCTAATTGGCAAGAAAAAATATTAAACAGGGCACCCTTTTTGCATTGGCCCTCTTGAAGTCCCTGGTAATAGTCCTCGATAAATTTGGGAGTCAGAGATATGTTTCCTGAAAGAAACGGAATGATCAAATAGCCTTCCTTAACCAATTCCTTAGCGAATTTTTTATCAATCTTGTACGTCTCTACTGAAAACAGACCTCTCGGTTTTTTTATGCTGACCATTAGCCCGGAATCTACTTCGGGTCGTCCTGTATTATTCGGATCAAATCGGAAACAAAACTTTAGACTTTTCGAAAAATACTGATGCAAATACGTCTGGCAAGAAATCTTCTGAAGAAAGGATTCCCTTTTATCTTCCTTAATTAGGTAGAACTTCTTAAGTTTCGGATCCTGGTCCTCCTCAAAGTAATCTTTGTAATCAATACCATAAGACTTCAATCGCTCCAGAAACGTAGAATGAAAGCGATGCCGAACTTTGTAATCGATCAGCTCTCTACTAGCTTTCAACTGTTCGGAAACACGTATCAAATCTTTACAACTTTGACGACATAAGACCGTTCCCATCTCCTCGTACGGCCGCATGATCTTTCGTTTGCTACCATCTTGAATGGATTTCAAAAAAAACAAAAAAGGATGACTTATGATCCCCTCATAACGCTCCGAAAAAGAAATAAGTTTATAGTGTCTCATCCTCACTCATCATTATGCCCACTTTTTTCATAGAATAAACCACATAACGACGAATATCTTTGCCAAACTTTTCCTGATTTTCTCTCGAGGCAAATCGTTGCATGACCAGCCGTTGAAGATCTTGTTCTTTCGCTGAGACAAACGAAAACAAATTTTGCAACTGGGAAGGATCCCGATCCTCCACAAATGAAAAATATCCCATCCAAAGATTAAACTCTTTCTGGCGATCTGTAAGAGTCGAATCCTCTCCGAAATACATGTCTCTTAATACAAACGATCTGTCTCGTATATATTCGAAGTTTCTCATTTCGCCATGGTCATTAATCGTCATCGATTTAATCTTGCGAACCATCTCTGATATCACACCACGATACCAATTGAGCAACAGCTCGAATGAAGACTTGATTGCGTTTCTAAGACCTATAAAATCGATAAGTCCCTTCTCTTGAATATAGGGGAGTAATAACGCAAACATGTGATCCGTATAGGGATACATAAACTGTGTGTCCGTATCCAGAAACCAGGCATCACTCAGATACATATACAACATCTTGGTAGCTTTGAGGCTATCGCCACTGATACCGATTTCCGCGATATTGAGCAAGGGGCCCCGGATATCATTGACCTGGGGCATCCACTCGGTCAGGATTTCATTCACCACAGACAAAATAGTCTCCTTCTTGGTCGCTAAGGATTCAACAATGGTCAGTTCCGTATCGCTAAGCTGCATATCCTCCATCGCATCATGGGCAAGCTCGTGACAAACCAAATTTTCCATCATAAGACTGATAAATTCATCTTCCTTCGTCAGAAATGAATCCTCATCGGTGGCGCCAAAAGCTTTAAATACCACCTGTTTGATTCCCTCGGCAATATTCTCCTCGTCCTGTCCTCTCATCGACTCCACCATAAACAAATCCTTCTCTAATGCAGACACCCATTTGTTATAAAAGACGTACTGACAGACCTCCTGACGGATGGCTATCTGATTCTCTTCAATCAAGGCGACAATATAATGAACGGCATTCGGAGTACGCATTTCCTCTTTAGCAAAGAAGTGAAGCTTATATTTCCCGAATGGAACAGTCTTAGCCACACCAAAAATCATGGAATGGTAGGCACCAGAGAGACCCATCATCACGCGACGATGCGATTCAACGATTTCCAAGAGATTATTGACCTTATCCATCGAATGCTGGTCAAAGTGTTTGCCCAACAGTTCCAATTTGAGAGATTTCAGCTGCCACTTTAAATCCTCTGCCGTCAAACCAATCAGCTGATAATCCGATAGTTTCTTCGTGATGAATTCTTCAAAGCGTGAATAATCCGAAAACGCAACTTCGTCTTTGACAGGTATCTGAAGCCACAAACGGATCGCGCTTAGCTTGACCCGATCCATACCGGCATCCGTCCATTGATTCGACTGACTCATCAAGGCATATTGAATGACGGCATAATGATCAATGTGCGCATAAATTTTTGCTTCAATAACTTCTCGCAAGGACTCGATCACTTTGCCAGGATCCTTCACTTTTTCAACCAAGAACTGTCGAAGTGTTTTTTCCCTATTCTGGATAATGTCGGAAAACAGCGTTTTCGAGAATTTGCTGGTCAGCTTGGCTTCATGTGTTTTGAAATCGATGTCTGTCATGATGTCCCCCCTGTATTCCATTCAGAGGAGGCTCATCCGAGCCTCCTCTGAATTTGATTCGCGTAACTAAGCTAATGACCTCCCTCGCCCCGGCATAGCCGGGGGTTTTACCTATGTGTAATTAGAGGTCTACGCTTGCAATATCAGCCACAGCAGCATTAAGAACTTTAGAAAGCGCCTTTTTATTCTCCTCAGTCATTGACGCATCTAATTTGAGTTGCTTAAAAGCGCCTTTATTAACGGCATATTCAAGTTCTTTTTTCAAATCCGAACTTTTGAATTCTGATCCATCACTTTTAGTACAATTAGTAAGTGCCACTTTTATGTCCCCTTGAACTAAGACAACAGTATCCTTATCTTCAATAGTCTCAGAAGTAATTACAACAATAGGGCCTGCACCAGGTGTTGTATCCTTCGCGCCCAATACACCTACAGCAGCAACAGGAAGTTCTGAATTAAGTGCTTCATTCACCAGGCTAGGCAGATTCATTACCTTACCCGCATTCCGTCCCATGTTCACTACATTTGCAAAGACGCTTGTGTTCTTTACAAAAGTGACAGCAGCTGTTATCCCGACTGTGTTGCTAATGTTGGCACCAATGGTCGAAAGATTGCTATTCAGAACCTGTCCGACCGTACCACCACCCACCACACCTGCTAAATTTTGTCTCATTGCTTGAAATCTACTTGTTTGTGCTACTTGCATTTTAATCACTCCTTCTATTTTTTAAATTTTTTACTACCTTACCACTTTACTGCACTTCTACGTCTTCTTTCAACCTCTACCGTGTTTTCTCGTTACCACGCCCCTTTCATTGTTTGATCCACCTTTATTTTCTGTCTTTCTTTTTTCCTACTTTATCATCGCTTATATTTAAGTTATCGGCACAAAATTTCATTTATTTCACTTTTATTTATCGAATTATTCTGTTCCTTTTTTCCTTCCCTTTCTTTTTTCCTACTTTAGCATCGCTTATCGTTAAATTATCGACTGGGTTTTTCGGTTGTCTCACTTTTTTGCATCTATCTTTTCTGTTTTATCATTGCATTATGCTCACCTTACGCAGTGACTTAAATTCCATTCAAAATTCCGCCTCTCTCTGTCGCTTTGCGACATCTCTCTCCGTTTACGGAGAAAGAAACCCCTCCCCTACCGCCCACCCTCTCCCCGACTCCCCTCCCAGGAGGGGACTCTTCTGCATTATCAGAATGGCGTTGCGGATTGCAGTGAGGACATCCGGCAAGTGGAGGATGACCTCGCTATTGAGC
>CAYHOI010000113.1:0-5567 GCA_964358175.1 uncultured Candidatus Marinamargulisbacteria bacterium
TCAACTCAGGCTTATCAGAATTCGTGACTAATCCCCCAGAAACTCATCGGTTACAACAAGTGATACAGTGAGACTTTTGTTTAAATCTGTTTTAGGTTATTCTCAATCGCTTCGATAAAGTGTTGTTCCACGAGTGTAGGATCGTTTTGGTGTTGTTGCAGATATTTCTCATGTTCATCACGAGCTTTTCCAAGAGCCGCTTCATGACTGACTTTACCGGGATTATCAAGAATATTTCGTCCAGTTGTTCGCAAAACGTCATCCAAGTTAGCACGCCAATCCTTCATATACATAGGACGTCGCATGGAGGCTTGCAGCTCAGCAATTTCCAAATAGGCGGAAACCATTCGATTGAGTATTTCCAATTCCTCTGTATTCAGATAGTTCTTTGCGATACCGATATCTTTTGTTTGAAACTTAGTGCCTGGCCAATTAGTTAGCCCCATGTTCGGCTGCCCCGAATCAGCTCGATTATGTATGATTTCCGCTGCTGTATGACCGTGTGCAGCATAGTGTAGTTTATTTTGAACCGTAGCAAAAAACTCCTGAGTTATTTCAGTACGTGGATCATAATCGATGCTTGTCGCGTAGATATCAAGAATTTTACGCCAGAAGACTTTTTCAGAAGAACGGATATCTCGGATTCGGGCAAGCAACTCATCGAAGTAGTTGCCGCCTCCAGCGAGTTTTAGCCGTTCATCATCCATTGCGAAACCTTTAACGATGTATTCCCGAAGGCACTGAGTAGCCCATATACGAAATTGAGTGCCACGGATAGATTTCACGCGGTAGCCAACGGAAATAATCACATCAAGATTGTAATGATTCGTCTCGTATGTTTTGCCATCGGTGGCAGTTATCCGGAATTTCCGGACAACTGATTCAGGAAGCAACTCCCTTTCCTCAAAAATGTTCTGGATATGTTCATTGATGGTACGGACATCCTTTTGGAATAATTCGGACAAGAGCTTTTGCGTTAACCATACTGTCTCATCGTGCAAACGAACTTCAATTCGACTTTGATTGTCATCGGACTGATAAAAAAGAAATTCTCCGGTTGGGTTGGTCATAAGCTGTTTTTCTTCCTGTTTTCTGACAGCGTTTTCAACTTCTCCGACAACACCTCATAATCACCCAAATATGCACCCATTAAGCTTTTCCAGAGCTTACCGTGGTTTGGCGTTCGAAAGTGAAGTAACTCGTGAACAATAACATAATCCCCGATTTGATTGTCGTAAGATAATAACTCAGAGTTAAAGTTAAGATTTCCAGAGGTTGAACAGGAGGCCCACTTATTTTTCATCGGTCTTAACGCCAAAGATTTTATATCAATACCGAGCTTATCAGCGTATTCATGTACTCTAGCTTTGAAGGTATCTTTCTTTTTCATGGTGTCCGACAACCTAAATCTCCTGTGCTCGTTCAAGAAGGCTGAACAGGTAATCAACGAATTCATAACATTTGTCGATGTTGTCCTCAATACGTCCTAAAACATAATAAAGTTCAGTCCTTAACTCGCGATAGTCTTGGTCGCTAGATGCCCAATGTGGGAATTGATTGAACTTTTCCTTGATGATTTTCGCGGTTTCTTCAGGTTGCTTAAAGCCCTTTTCCTTCAACGCACCAAAAATAAAATAGGTAAGCCCATCTAATCCCTTGTCTTTTTGTTCGTTTTTTCGTCGAATTTCTTCTTCAAGAAGGCGATATAGCTCATCCAGAAGTTCTTTCGTTGTTTCCTGTTTATCCTCATATCGCTGTTGGATTGTTTCAGCTTTTATGGCCATCGATTGTAGAAACAGATCATCAGACTGCTCTTCGGCTTCTTTTTGAATAACCTTGATCAGATTGATGATCTTCACATGATCCTTTGCATGCTTGTCTTTTATTTTCTGTACCCCGTCTTCGTTGATCTCAAATAGTTCTAGTCCACCCGAAAGCCCCGTCACACCAATATGTTCTTGAACGAGGTCGTTAGTTTTTCGAAGGAACTCTTTGTCGATAACGACTCGTTTTGCAAAAGCGTTTCTAACGATTAAATACATTTCTGACAATAAGCCATAATCATCGATAAAGGATCGCAAAAATACATCTGGTGAAATGATTTCATATAGCGACTCAACTTCTTTGTAAAACTTGAAGAACTCTTTTCGCTTTGAAGGATCAGAAAAATGATCGATTAAAACATCTACATCCTTATCTGATAATGGACTAGAAACGAGCTTCATAAATCCTTTTCCTTGCTCCGTCATACGTTTTGAGAAAATCGCTTTAAGAATGTTGATATCCTTGATGACCGAATCTATTTCATCTGAATCAAAGGCCAACGCCTTCTCAAGCTTGTCAAAGATGCCAATAAAATCGAGAACAAATCCATGTGGTTTCTTCATATTCTTCTCCTCGTTTTCATAGGGACGATTTACTCGTGCAATTGCTTGTAACAAGGCGTGATCGCGCATAGGTTTGTCCAGATACATCGCATATAGAACCGGCGCATCGTAACCTGTTAATAATTTCTCCGTTACGATGAGGATTCTCGGAAGCGTATCTTGTTTCGCGAACACCTTTCGGATTTCCTTTTCCTTATCATCAGAGAGATGAAACCTTTTCAGTTCGGCTGTATCGTTATGATTACCGGAATAGACAACAGCCGAATATTCCGGTGGTAAATATTTATCCAATGCATTTTTGTATAGGGTACAAGCTTCACGATCAACACCGACCAAAAATGCTTTATAACCCAAGGGTTCGACGTTTTTTTTGTAATGGTCAGCGACATAACAGGCAATTTTATCAACTCGATCTCTACCTTTCAGAAAATTGCAGAGATTGACTGCCTTTTCCAAAATCTTGTTGAGTTCTTCGATGTCGCTGACACCTTCACTCTCTGCCAAGCTCAAGAATTCCTGTTCTAATTGCTCTTTGGGAACCAGCATTTCATTAGGGGCTAATGAGTAAAATAACTCCAGCGTTGTACCGTCTTTGATAGAATCCTTTATCGAATATTTATGTAGAAATCCTTTTTCATCATCGATTCCAAAAGTCTTAAACGTTCCTTTCCCATATGCTGTTTTATCAATGGGTGTTCCGGTAAACCCTAAATAGGTGGCTTTGGGTAGAGCTGCCATTAAAAAATTACCTAGATCACCCTGTGTTGTGCGATGGGCTTCATCCACCAAAACGTAAATTGACGGTCTTGAGTTGATCGTCTCTGGCATCCCCCTGAATTTGTGAATTGTAGACACGATGATGCCGCGATAATCCTCCGCTAATAATTTAGTTAGCTTAGAAATTTTGGTTGCATGTTCCACATATTGAATACCAACCGCTGTCAAATTGCGTTCCAATTGATCTTCGAGTTCGTTACGATCAATAAGCATCAGTATAGTTGGCTTTTCATCTTCCTTTGCCTTGTATAACATCTCTGCAAGTTTAATCATGGTGTAGGTTTTTCCGCTGCCTTGTGTATGCCAGATAAGCCCTCGATGTTTCACTGGATCGTGGGCACGATTCATCGCCAATTCAATCGCCTCGGTTTGATGCTGGGCTAGTATGATCTTTTGCAGTTCCTCATTTTTTTCGGCAAACAGAATATAGTGTTTAATCATGTCCAGAATATGTCGCCGATCAAAAAACGTTTTTATCTTCTTTTCAAGTTTTCCAAGCTCCTCGCTCTTCCATTTAAAAATACTGCGGCGTTGCATATTCCAGGTAACGCCATACATAAAGCCTATCGCCTCAGTCACAACGAACAGTTGTTCGGGGGCAACCATCTCCGGTGTTTCGTTGTGATAACGCCTGATTTGGTCGATGCTAATAGCAAGGGCTTCGTCTTTGGTGGCATTTTTACATTCGATGACAGCAATGGGGATTCCGTTGATAAAAAACACCACATCCTCACGGTTTCCATATTTCCCGTTATGCAAATAGTACTCTTCGCTGATGTGATAATCGTTTTGTGAGAGATCATCGAAATCAATTAGTTTGAGGTTATACTCCCGATTCTCGGCCTGACAGAAAAAGGTCTCAAGGCCTCGTAAATACGATAAATATTTTCGATTACCTTGGATGTCATTAGGCAGAATGTCAAATCTACGCAATAGAGCGTCTTTGGACTCACTAAACTTTAGATTAAATTCTTTGACTTTATAATAAAGAACATCAGTTAAAAAACGAGAGGCATTTTGGTTGCTTATACCTTTGATTGTTTCACCATTTTGGGCAATCAAGAAGCCTCTCAAAAATTTAGTTTCTTGGCGGGAAATATAAGTCCAAGCGATTTCTTGTGCATATTTGAGAAGTGGATTTTGGACGGTGGATGATTCAGACATCAGTTGCTGGTTCCTCTTTTTCTCGCAGTCTTGCTTTTAGTTCATTTAGAGAGGGCAATGTATCTCGAAATTTTTCTGGTAAATCTTTGGTCAAATAGTATTCAGAAACGCCAACGGGTTTTTGAATATCACGTAATGAGTATTCTATTTCAAAATTATCTTTCTCGGCACAAAGAATAAGCCCAATGGATGGATTTTCTCCGTCCTCACGAACGAAATCATCAAGAAGATTAAGGTAGAAATTCATTTTGCCTGCGTATTCCGGCTTAAATTCTCCTGCTTTTAATTCAATTGCTACAAGGCACTTCAATTTACGATGAAAAAACAAGAGATCAATAAAATAGTCCTTGTTTTTTGTTTTAATTCGATATTGATTCCCTAAAAAAGCAAATCCATGACCAAACTCAATAAGAACATCCCTTATTTTCTCGACCATTCTATTTTCCAGATCGCGCTCCAGAACCGGCTTTGTGATTCCTAGAAAATCCAGCATGTAACCATCTTTTAACACTTCATTTGCTTGCTCAGCAAGATGAACGGGCAATGCACTGGAAAAGTTGTTTGTTTTTTCCGTTAACTTATGCCGTTGATAGCTGTTTGCCTTGATCTGATTTAACAAAACATTGCGACTCCATCCGTTTTCTATGGAAGCCTCAATATAGTATTTACGTTCTTGATAATCATCTATTTTGTTTATAATGAGCAGATTATGTCCCCACGGGATTTCTGCGACAAGCTGTCGCAGATTCGGATCGTTCTTATATTGCTCAAATAACCTTTTCATATCCCACAAATTGCGTGGAGAAAACCCCTGTATGCCATCAAACTCCAAACAAATATCTTTTGAAAGTTGTTCAACAACCGATTTGCCCCAGCCTAACTCATATTGTTTTTTTACAATCATCTCGCCGATATTCCAGTAAAGATCGATAAGTTCACGGTTTACTACTCGCGCAGCCTTTATACGAGACGACTGTATTTCAGCTTTGATCGTGGATAGAAAAGCGGAATAATCGAGAAGTGAATTTTGAACGGCGGAGGCTTCACTCATATTTCTACCCTTTTCCTATAATGGTGATCGAACTCATTAAGAATGCTTGGGTTATAAAATATCTTATGGGCACTTTTTGGGTTTGTCTCATCAAGCTTCCTATCGTAAGCAAATTTTTTATTAACAATTAAAGTCCTAAAGTTTCGGAGTTCATTTTCAGCATCCAAGCCAGTATTTATTTGGTGTAG
>CAYHOI010000114.1:0-5540 GCA_964358175.1 uncultured Candidatus Marinamargulisbacteria bacterium
GATATACCATCCAATTTTATGGAAATATTATCAAAACCACCTATCGAGAAGGTCATGAAAAAGTAGAATGGGTTAATTCGAGCAATGTCATCGCAATTCCCTTTGATATACCCATCCCAGGATTTCTAAAGGGAACTGTCAACACCCTCAGGCTCTGGTCTGCAAAATCTGATGATGAGTTTGGTTTCCAAATCTTCAATAATGGCGATTATGTGAGTGCTTATTTGGACAAAATCACCGATGAGAACGTCACCAAAGTACTTTATCCCAATGATAATCTGTATGCTGGCCGAGAACTCAGACTTAAGCAGGAGTATTTCTTTTCGTCGGCGTCTCTCCAAGATATACTTCGTCGGTTTAAGGAACGACCTCATTTTCGTTATGAAGATATCCCGGGCAAAATTGTTATTCAGCTCAATGACACTCACCCAGCCATCTCAATCCCCGAACTTTTACGTTTACTGATGGATGAGGAACAATTGACTTTCGATACGGCATGGCCCATTGTCAAAAAAACCTTTGCATATACCAATCACACCCTTATGCCAGAAGCACTTGAAAAATGGCCCGAGAAAATGTTAGATGCCTTACTCCCAAGACACCTCGAACTCATCTACCTTATTAACGAAACACTCATGACCGATATTCGAGTGGCCTTCGGATACAACATGGATCTCATGCGGAAAATGTCTATTATCGAGGAAGGCTCTGAACGAATGGTACGAATGGCTTATTTGGCCGTTGTAGGATCGTTTTCGATTAATGGCGTCTCAGAGCTTCATACCCAGCTCCTCAAAGGCAATTTGCTGGCTGACTTTTTTAGTCTCTATCCAGAACGATTCAGCAACAAGACCAATGGAATTACGCCTCGTCGATGGCTTTACAAATGCAACCCTCGTCTCGCACACTTGGTCACCTCTCGAATAGGCGGAGATTGGCTGACCAACCTATACCATTTGCGTCACTTGGAAAGAGAACTCGATGAACCTTCTCTCCATGAAGGGTGGGATATTATCAAATATAACAATAAAGTGAGTCTCTCAAATTGGATTGCCAAGCAGTACGACTTGGTGCTTAACCCAGAGTCTCTGTTTGATGTCCAAGTCAAGCGTATTCATGAATACAAGAGACAGTTGCTTAATATTCTTCATGTCATTTCGTTATATGTGACTTTGAAAAATAGCTCTACCTTGGACATGGTTCCCAGAACAGTTCTCTTTGCAGGGAAAGCCGCTCCCGGCTATCAGATGGCAAAATTGCACATCAAACTGATCAACAGTGTGGCAAAAATCATCAATTCAGACCCTAGGGTGAGTGCATTCCTGAAGGTATTTTTTGTGCCAAATTACAATGTATCGGTTGCAGAAAGGATCATTCCAGCGACCAACTTGTCTGAGCAAATTTCAACTGCTGGTACGGAAGCCTCAGGAACTGGCAATATGAAATTCGCATTAAACGGTGCGCTGACTATCGGAACCCTAGATGGAGCCAACATCGAAATCATGGAGGAGGTTGGCGAAGAAAATATCTATATTTTTGGGCTTAAGGCGCATGAGGTCTCTGCGCTGAAAGAAAACCATTATCAGCCTAAATCCTATTTCGAAAAATCCGAACTGTTACAAGAGGTGCTTCATCTTATCCAGTCAGGCCATTTTGAACCTTCATCCCCAGATCTGTTTAAGCCCATTTGCTCAGACTTACTGAACCATGACCCTTTCATGGTTATGGCAGACTTCAGCGACTATGTCACCTGCCAACAACGTGTATCCAATGACTTTAAGAACCCCACCCTCTGGACAAAAAAGTCCATCTTAAATGTTTCAAGAATGGGAAAATTCTCAAGTGATCGAACGATTCAAGAATACAATCGGGATATTTGGAAGGTCGCCCCAGTTGTGGTTCAAAATGGGACTCCAATCACTTCATAGAAGACTATTCCTATATCCCCAGAAGTCCGATGTTATCTCGGATAATCTGAGCGGATTTCCCGAGTTGATCGAGGTCTTCAGAACCAAGGTTTAGTTCCACAATCTTCTCCACCCCTCGGGCACCTAAGATCACAGGAACACCCACATAGGCATCACTTATCCCATATTGTCCTGTTAAGTAGGCCGATACAGGCAGAAGACGTTTTTGATCCCTCAGCACTGCCTTCACCATTTGTGCGACTGCCGCAGAAGGCGCATAGTAAGCAGAACCTGTTTTGAGTAAGCCCACGATCTCCCCCCCCCCCTTACGGGTGCGGTCTACAATACGGGTAATCGCCTCATCACTGAGCAACTGACGAACAGGAATTCCAGACACGGTAGTACAATCCACAAGTGGCACCATTTCATCCCCGTGCCCGCCCAAAACCATCGCCTGAATATCTTCTGGGGATATCCCCAATTCCATTGAAATAAACGTGCGGTACCTTGCAGTATCGAGAACACCCGCCATTCCGAAAACCTTATGGGGAGCAAATCCGGTTTTCTGAAACATCAGGTAGGTCATGATATCCAAAGGGTTCGTTACGACAATGACCATTGCCTCAGGAGCATACTGCTTAATTTGATCTGCGACACCTCCGATAATTCGGGCATTGTCCCGAACCAAATCCTCACGGGTCATCCCAGGCTTCCGAGGCAATCCTGCGGTCACCACAACGATCTCACACCTCGCAATGTCTGACATCTGATTCGTCCCAAATATCCTTGCACTGGATCCCTCGATAGGGCACGCCTCCAAAATATCTAGTGATTTCCCTTGTGGAATACCCTCTGCGATATCCACCAGAACAACATCCGTAAGCTCACTTTCGGCCAAACGTTGGGCTGTCGTTGATCCCACAAATCCGCCACCAATAACTGCTACTTTATTCCTCATGATAACCTCCTAGTTTGTAAGTGTGCTGAGCACACGATTAATTTCTTCTTTATACTCTCGCGCCTTACTTTTGGCAACTGTTGCAAAATCCTTTTGCGACGAGCCATACAAAATGTCGCGTGACACATTAAATAAACAATTTTTACGTTGTTTCGCTGATACCGCTGTCAGGATTTCCTCGACCGATCCCCCCTGTGTTCCGATGCCAGGGATGAGAAACAAGCTATCAGGGAGAAGATCTGTTACAGCCCCCGCATGCTCCGGTTGCGTTGCACCAACGACTGCACCACAATTCCCATAAGCATCGCTGAGTTTACGAACCATCCTTGCGGTCTGAAGATACAGTGGCTCTTTCGAACGAAGTTCCACCATTTCGATCTCCTTTGCAGATGGATTGGAGGTCAGAACCAAGACAAATTGGTACTTATCTTTGTATTCACAAAATGGAATCAGCGAATCAGTTCCCATGTAGGGTGCGAGTGTGACCGCATCCGCCTGAAACTGTTCAAAGGCTGCTCGCGCGTACATCTTGGCGGTGTTGCCAATGTCACCTCGTTTTGCATCTAAAATGACCGGAATCGTAGAAGGGATCAGAGCGATAATCTCTTGAAGCTGTTCAAGCCCAGCTGGACCATAGGCCTCAAAAAAAGCACTGTTAGGTTTGTATGCAATAACATCGTCCGCTGTGGCCTCGATGACCTCAGATGCAAACGCTACCAACGGTTTCTTTTCACTTTGCAAATGGGGCGGAATTTTCGTAAGATCTATATCCAGACCAACAATGAGATTGGATCGATTTCGTCGGTAGGTTTGGATATATTTGTCAAAAAAGGACAAACCCTGCCCCGTCAAGATTTAAAGCCCGAGATCCATCTTGGTCAGCAACGTATCATATCGGTATCCTGCCTGCTCGATACACGCCTGAGCCCCTTGCAAGCGATCAATGGTTCCTACGATTGCAACGATGTCCACCCCAAGAGCCTTCAGTGCATCGGCAGACTTTATCGCTGCCCCACCCGTTGTCAAAATATCTTCAATGATGAGGGCTCTTTTCACCCCTAACAAGCTTCCCTCTACCTGCTTGGCTGTACCGTAATCCTTCTGATCCTTACGAATAATGACAAAGTTTTTTTTCAGCTTGAGACTCAAAGCAGCAACGATAGATACAGCCCCCAACTCAGGAGCCGCCAAAACATCATAATCCAGGTAAGTGGACTCTATTTTTTCTTTAAACGCATCTGTAAGCTGATCGAGAACATGATATTGCGTTTCAAAGAGATACTTGTCCAGGTAATAGTTGCTCTTCTTTCCTGAACGAAGAATAAATTCTCCTTCCAGATAGGCAACAGATTTCACTAAAGCACCGAGTGTCATGCAACTCTTGGTTCGCGAATGACAAACACTTTCTGGGCTTGAGGAGTATTGATAACCTCGGCACTTTTGGGCAGATGAAGATCCTTCACCGCAATCTCCTGACCCACATCGAGATTCGACACATCCACAGTTAACTCTCTCATCATATCCTCGGGTAACAACTTCACGGTTAACAGTTGAAGTCTTTGATCAAGTGCTCCACCCTTTTTGGCACCCAATGCTGTTCCAGCAGGATGAATATTCAGCCTTACCTTCACTTTCTCGTTCGCTTTTACCATTTTAAAATCAATATGAACGATCTGCTTGGAGATCGGGTGAAACTGGATATCATAAGCAATAACCCGAAGCGTCTCACCAGACACATTTAGACTGAATATGGTATTTTTCCCATTTCCAGAAGACAAGTGTTGGTAAATTTCATGGTAATTCAATGTCAGATTATAATTTCGCTCACCCTTACCGTACACATTGGCAATGAGTACTCCTTTCGTCCGAAGTTTCTTAACTTTCTCTTTCCCCAGTTCCACGCGCTCTTTTGCTTCAATGACAATATCGCTACTCATATTCACTTCACCTATCCTTATTAAATTGACGCAGGCATTGTATCACGAGCCCTTAGCGTGAGCAAGAAGCTGAAAGAGACTGGTAGACCAAAGGGATAATATCTGTGAACTGCTGCACTCCTTTAAAATTTGGGGGCAAAAAGATATGCTATTCACATACATGCGCGTCCTCCTCATTCAACCCCCGATCGAAGACTTTTATCTGACTCCCATTCGAACTTATCCATTAAATCTGATTTACCTCGCGAGTGTGCTTGAATCCATCAAGGAAATTGATATAAATAATTTCTCAAAGAAAGAACGGATTGGAATCCTTCAAATCATTGAATATCTTGAAACAGGCAGATTCACCCCCATTTACAGAAATGATAAGCTCGGTTCGACTTAAACCCGCCTCAAACATGACCACATCCAACCCTCTTCGTCTGCGGAAGTAAAGGGATTTTGGGACGTTCTAATTTTGTTCTATTATTCTCCCCAAAACGTCTTGTAATGATAAGCATATTTTGAAAGAATATGAAAAAGAGTATATACTCACTCGGAATTGGTTTTAGTATACACTCATCAAAAGGGAGGAATGATAATGGACTTAAGAGACAGACACATCGCACTTTCAACCTTATGGATTTTTGTACTTAGCAATTACTTATAGCGGATTTTACCCCCTTGCAAATTGAGTTAACATTTACTACCCATTAGGATTAAGGGCTGTTTTTGCGCACAAAACGTAGCCAGTAA
>CAYHOI010000115.1:0-5473 GCA_964358175.1 uncultured Candidatus Marinamargulisbacteria bacterium
CAGAAGACGGACAAAAATACAAGTCAGATGTAAAGGTAGTTTCATGACAATGACTAAGTAGAATTGCTACCCCAAATAGTTCATAACTTTAACGTCCGTTCATCCCGTATTGCACAATTATTATCTCCCAAGAAATAAAAACCAGACTAAAGCCTCTGCGACCTCAGCTTCTCAACAAAATTGTCGCCGGGAGAAAGTGTCATAAATATTGGAGGGTAGTACAATTTCGTTGCCAATAGATTTCGAAAAAAAGTATTGTCCCAAAGGTTCACCTTGTCCTTGATGACCACGTTAATATCATGCGTCCAGACAAATGGGATGAAAGAGCGATCCATGTCCTGTCGGCAATATATCTTGAAGCCACTGAGTTCCTGCGTGAGTTCAGACGAGCTAAGATTGAGGATATTGAGAGAAACACGTAGCATTTCCAATTTAAAATCTACCGTTTCCGGATGAAGTTCCGAAAGAACATTCTGCACTGCGCTTACCACATCTTCGACCCATAATCCCTCAATACAATCAGATGAAACGCACTTAAAAGGATAACAAATCTTTAGGCATGGAATCCGGGGGGTCACAATACGATGGAAGCCATAGGGGGCCCATCGATTGGGTTTAATATATTTTGTCGGAGACAGGAGAACGACCGGAATTTTCAACGCGGCAGCAATATGCATGGGCCCTGTGTCTACTGAAATAAATGCTCGTGCTTTTTGAATGAGCTTCACCAGGTCGAGGAGACCCGTTTGATTCGTGAGATTGATCACGTTAACGAGTTTATTGCATATCTTCTCGTTTCGCGTCGCCTCGGCAGAACCCCCCCCCGTCACCACGATATTATAGCCCTCCCCGCTCAGCCTCGAAATAAGTTCCCGAAAACGTTCTAAAGGCCAAATAATATTGCCGTTTCCACGCCCCATACCGGGATGAACAATCAGGTAATCCGTCGGAAGATTTTTGACTTCAAAATCCGGCAAGGTCAATGACTCTAAGCCATATTCAGGTTTCTGTAGTATCGGCACATCCAGCGGAGCCAACAACTGCATGTTCAGGTCCAGTTCGTGACAAAAGAAATTGCGAAACCCTTGAGGGATAGAATGGCTATAAAACAAATTCGGCCCCACCTTCAACCGATCACCAATCCGCATAGGGATCCCAGCAATCCATGTCAACAAAGCATGATCCAACTCGTTATAACAATGGATCGAAACATCAAACTGACGTTTCTTTAACTGTGCCAAAAGAGCCCAGTAATCTGAACGTTTTTTGGACTTATAATAATCATCAATGATAATACCGCTTACCTCAGGATGCACCAAAAGCAAAGGTGCGGTATACGTAGAACATAGATAATAAACTTCGACATGGGGCAATGCCTTTTTCAATGCCATGAGAAGCGGAAGAGTGAGAATAATATCCCCCAGCGCATCAGGTCGAACAATAAGGATTTTTCGCACAGCGCTGGGCTTTCGCATGGCAAAATTATATCATATAATGCATACCCCATGGACATTAGCGAATCCCTTGAGACCAAACCTCTCTTTCACTCTACTTTCGATCATTCCCGATTTAAAGATCAGATTGTGATCCTCGTGGCCACTCACTGGTATTTGGATCTTATCCAGAAGTCTTTGAACAGTATTCTTGCGGTTTTGCGTAAGCGCAATGACGTTTTTGTGGTTATTCTTGATAACCATTCTGAAATCCCTATTCGGGAATATTTAAACTCTATTCACCATCCTCGGCTTGAAACAAATTTCGTCAATGAGAATTTGGGGAAAGCCGTGGTGATCAATAATTATATCCGCACGTATATTTCAGAAAGTACTCTTCCTAGACTTTTTGTCGTCATCGACCCGGATATCACATTTTCTCTTGAAAGTTTCAACGCGCTGGTTCGCGCAGCTGAAAATATCCCCCGAATCGGGATGCTCAGCATGCGCTACGAAAAGAATATCTGTAACCCTGAAAGCAATTTATTTTTCCCAGCCAGAAAACTGAAGGGACGTGATGGCGAACAATACGAAGTAGTCTTCCCATTCATGAGCAATGTTGCGGGCGGAATCTTTGCTATTCAGGGAGATATCGTTCTCAACCGGCTCAAGGGACGATTGTTTCCGAAGAAGAAGTACGATGTCTATTGGCATGATGACGCCGCCCTTTACGATGCCTTGAAATGGCGATACCGAAACGGCTACCTCAACGGCACTTTGGCAAAACACTACAAATCAGGAGACAAAATTATTTCTGATTAACCGACTTTAGTAGCATTTTGGCCAACTCCAAATCTTGTGGATAGGTAATTTTAATATTTTCTGGATCGCCTTGAACAAGTCCGATGGTAGATAACTGATAGGCAAAAACAAGACTCGCGTCATCCGTGATATCGAATCGATTGTCTCTTAATGAAAGTTCATGCGCCTCTCGAATACATTCAAATTTGAAGCCCTGCGGCGTCTGCACCTGACATAAATATCGGCGATCAGGAATATGTTTCAAGTGGTGTTTCGAATCAATCTCGTAAATAGTATCATTGGCGGGAATAACGGTGCTGACTGCGGCTACTTTTTGCAACTTCTTCACACAGTCATTAATAATTCTCTGTGAAATGAGAGGCCTGGCTGCATCATGAATCAGAACGTGTGTGGCCTCCGGACTGCAAACTTTAATGCCCTCAAATGAAGACTGTTGACGAGTAAGCCCTCCTGGGATAACCGTGCTTAGCTTAGGATAATTTTTTTTAGGAATCCATTTTTCATAGATGTTCATGTACTCCGGATTCATCACCAAAATAATCTCGCTAATGTGTGGATTATTCTCATACGCCTCGAGGCTATAGGCCAAAATGGGCTTGCCTTCAAGAGACAGAAACTGTTTCGGTATCACTGACAAAAACCGATCCCCCCTGCCCGAAGCGAGAATAATCGCAGTGATGGTCATTCGCTCACCACCAAATTCACCAACTTATTGGGAACGACCACTTCCTTGAGGATGGCCTTTCCCACGATATATTTGGTCAGCAGTATTTTTGCCTGAGAAAGAAGCTCTTCCTTTGTAATATCCTTTGGCATCTGTTGGCTTTCTCTCAATTTCCCATTAACCATAAATACATAGGTCTGCCTTTCGGTGGCCAGTGCGATTTCTTCAAAATTGGGCCAACTCTGCTGATGAATACTATACTCATTCCCCAGTCGATGCCAGCATTCTTCAGTCAGATGGGGAGCAAACGGTGCTAAAAGAATTAAGAGTGTTTCTAGAGTTTTCTTCTTCAATTGATTTTCTTTGCCAAGATTATTTACCCCTATCATCAACGCGCTGATCGCGGTATTGAACTTATAAGACTCAATGTCATCGCCAACTTTCTTAATGGTCTTCTGCATCTCCCTGATCAGGATTTCAGACTCAGAGGTCTCTGGTAGAATTGGCTTATCCAGTAAACGCCACACCTTTTCAAGAAATCGTCGAACCCCCGCAATATTTTTGGTTGACCAAGGCTTGGACATTTCGAGAGGCCCCATGAACATCTCATACAACCGTATCGCATCCGCTCCAAACTCCACAATCACATCATCAGGATTCACGACGTTCCCCATAGACTTAGACATTTTCTGTCCGTCCTCGCCTAAAATAAGTCCCTGATTAGTCAGTTTCTGAAAGGGCTCTGGGGTTGGCACGACCCCAAGATCATAAAGAACCTTATGCCAGAATCGCGAATAAAGGAGGTGGAGGACGGCATGCTCTGCTCCACCTATATAGGCGTCTACTGGAAGCCAATACTCTAATTTCTCCTTATCCGCCAAGCTATGTGAATTCTTTGGATCGATGAAACGCAGATAATACCATGAGGATCCTGCCCACTGCGGCATGGTATTGGTTTCACGCTTTGCAACACCAGCGCATACAGGACATGTCGTATTGACCCACTCTACAATATTAACGAGAGGTGATTCTCCCGTCCCAGAAGACTCATAACGATCCACCTTTGGCAACATGACCGGCAACTGCTCTTCAGGGACAGGCACCACCCCACAGACATTACAGTGTATGATAGGAATGGGTTCCCCCCAATACCGTTGCCTAGAAAAAACCCAATCTCGGAGTTTGTATTGCACCTTTGAAGTCCCTATCCCTTTTGCCTCCAAGTCGTTGATCATGGAAGTCTTAAACTCAGCCGTTGTAAGACCGTCATACTGCTCTGAATGAATTGCAAATCCTTCACCTACATAAGCTTCTTTCAAGTCCTCCAAAACATCCCCTTTATGACGGGTAACCACTTGAACCATTGGAAGACCAAACGTCTTAGCAAATGCAAAGTCTCGCTCATCATGCGCAGGTACGGCCATAATCGCCCCTGTACCATACGTAGACAATACATAATCAGCAATCCAAATAGGAACGTGCTTTCCATTGACAGGATTAATCGCATACGATCCCGTAAAAACACCTGTCTTTGTTTTTGACAAAAAGACGCGTTCAGTATCACTTTTTTTGCTGGCTGCCTCAACATACGCTTCTACAGCCAACTTCTGCGTCTGGGTGGTAAGCTTCATGACCAAGGGATGCTCTGGTGAAATCACCATATAAGTAACACCGTAGAGGGTGTCAGGACGTGTCGTAAAGACTACTAAGGGTTCAGACGAAACCTGGTTTATCTGAAAACTCACCTGTGCACCAACACTTCGACCGATCCAATTACGTTGCATAATTTTAATGGGCTCGGGCCAATCCAAAGGATCTAAGTCTGTCAAAAGCTGTTCAGCATAAGCTGTTATTCTTAATAACCATTGACGAAGATTTTTCTTCCCCACTTGCTCGCCGCATCTTTCACATGCCCCCTCGACCACTTCCTCATTGGCCAAGCCTGTTTTGCAAGAAGGACACCAGTTAATCGGAAAGGTGGCCTCATAAGCAAGACCCTTTTTATACAATTGCAGGAATATCCACTGTGTCCACTTGAAGTAGTCAGGTTCCGTTGTGTCAATCTCGCGTCCCCAATCATAGGAGAAACCAAGACTTTTAATTTGTCGTTTGAAATTTTCAATATTTTTTGCAGTACTCACGGAAGGATGCACACCCGTTTTCATCGCATAATTCTCTGCCGGAAGACCGAATGCATCCCATCCCATCGGATGAAGTACATTGAACCCCTTCATTCTCTTATAGCGAGACAGAATATCCGACGCCGTATAGCCTTCTGGATGTCCCACATGAAGTCCTGCTCCAGAGGGATAGGGAAACATATCTAATACATAATAACGATGATTCTTAGAAATCTCAGGATTCTCTACAGTACGATACAACTCGGTTTCATCCCATTTGTCTTGCCACTTCTTCTCAAATTCAAGATGATTAAACGCACACATGCGAATTGATTCTATGGAGAAATCACCGATACGTCAACGTATACTCTACTAGAATACGTAACCGATGAGTTTCTGGGGGGTGGCGGTTTACGGTTTACGGTGAATTTGGC
>CAYHOI010000116.1:0-2282 GCA_964358175.1 uncultured Candidatus Marinamargulisbacteria bacterium
AGGGGTGGGTGAGGCGGCAATTTGGAGCAACAAAAGTTATAATTAGAATTGCTGAGGCTTCAGGGTTTTTCTTGCGTTCAAACTCCGAAGTTTCCTCCCTCCACCCTCATCTCTAGCACCCTCGAAGTTTCGGGCGTGATTTTCACTCGATCATCGATTTGCCAGCCGACTACCCAGATCATGTTGTTCTTATCCGAAACGATCCAAATCGCATCACGTGTTTTGAGGGGAATCTTTCGGTCGATGAGGAAATCCTTAAGCTTCTTTTGCTCACTCATCCCAAGGGGAATGAAGCGATCAGCAATTCGTCGATGTCGAACACATAGACTATCCAGGTCTATTTTATCTAGATCCACTCGGACGCTCATCGGGTTGCCTCGATGAAGCCGTTTATCTTTGCTCTGCTTGAGGATCAACGCCCCTGAGACAAGAGAATTCTTACCCATCTTCAGGGATTGAGGCTGGTCATTTTTTGCTACGCCTTCAAGTCGCTTTTCCAAGCCAATTTCGTCATAGCATTTGACCCAGTTCAGCGCGGGGAAAATCTGGCATTGGCTGTGCGCCTTTCGTGTATGAAGCACCTGAATCATCTGTTCCAAGATCGCCGAGGTCACACGAATCGCCTTTGATCCCTGGCTCAGGATCATCACCTTGAGACACTCTTTCTGAATAAACAGGTGCTCCTTCCTCATACGTTTCACGCTGTACGTTTTCTCGCCGATTTGGCACGCTTCCAACACTCTCTTCACGTAATCCGAAACAAACGAGGAACATTCATCAGAAAGCTGTTTGAAACGGCTTAATGCATTTTCGGGAGAAGGATTCACGAGCTGCCTGATCATCGGTAGCAGAATCAGGCGCACCTTGTTTCGCACAAAATCCGTGGATTCATTGCTGTGATCTACCCTGTACGAGATGTGCCGTTCCTCTAGGTAGTCATAGATGGTCTGCTTCGGCACTCTCAGCATGGGTCGGATGACGTACACCCCCTGCCCCACGTCCATCTGAGTTTGGATACCCATATTCAGCCCCGAAGCACCGGCAAGAAATTGCATTAATAGGGACTCGGTTTGATCCCCAAGATGGTGAGCAGTCACAATTTTACTCGCATGCACGCGGATAGCCAGATCGAGAAGCTTCTCATATCGAGCGGTTCGTCCGGCCTGCTCGAGGCTTTGCTTCGTCTCATGAGACAGCACTCTCACGTCCACGCGATCCTGATAAAACGTCACACCCAGCTGTCGACAATAGCCCTCACAAAAGACTCGTTCTTCGTGCGCCTCAGAACGTAGCCCGTGATCCAGGTAAAACGCTCCCAGGTTCATTTTGGGGAACAATTCTCGAAGTAGCGTCAGGCAGGCCGTCGAATCCGCTCCGCCGGAGAAAGCCATGAGCACAGAGTCTTCTGGTGTGAACAAGTTAGCCTGAAATCGAGAAAGCATTTCCTTTGTTGAATTCATAGACACTGGAGATGCCGACGGCAAAATGGAATTACCTCTTGTATCTTGTAACTTCTGGCTTCCCCTCAAGAATTGAATCTGCCACCTCGACGCCCTGCATGAAGCTGTGATCCATGTTGCCCGTCTCATATCGCCAAAGTCCAAAGCGGCCACGACTGTACACTTGAAGTTTTTCCAAGGCGGGAATAAGTGCATCGAGGGCGCGGTCTCGATAAACAGATGGAATCGGATAGGAATAATCGATCTCAATACAGTCCGTAAAATCAATCAAAGACTGATCTGATTCATGAATAAATTTCGAATCCACAAGACCCCTGATCGTCTTCTCAACAATGGACTCTCGGTCAAACGAGAAGTGGGTGGAATATGATGTCTCACACATTAGCAGAAAATGCTTTGAACTCTCTGGCACCATATTCGGAGAATAATTCGACAAATAGGTAACCCGATAAAAAGGCACATTGAATTCTGGGAAATAATTCCAACACTTCGTTTTCAGCTCAGCATCGAGGGGCCGACGAAATCCAATACTGACACTGTATCCACCATTATGAAGCAGATCTGCTGTACAGGACTTCAATTCGGACGAAAGGTCTGATGCAACCACAAACTGATCCAGTGGCGAGGTGTTAATCAGCACATCATATTCTCGCGTTGATCCATCCTGAAGCGTTACTTTTTTAGAATGTATATCTATCTTAACCACCTGTTTACCCAGCTGAATATGATCACGAACGCCATCGGCAATGGCGTTAAATATTGCACCTGTCCCTCCGCGTAAAGGAAATTTGAAGGTGTTGTTTGGCCCCCAGCCCGTGTCCA
>CAYHOI010000116.1:2292-5435 GCA_964358175.1 uncultured Candidatus Marinamargulisbacteria bacterium
ATAGAGCACTTTCTTGAGATCGATTACACTAACTCGTTCCGATATCCATTCTTTGGACATGAGCGTAAGGGGATGCGCCCACACCTTCGTGTTATACGGTTTCATAAAATATTTGGCAATTCCAGCGCCGAAGTTTGCATCGATCCATTCCTCAAAATTCGCGCTGTCGGGATTTAACTTTAGATCAATGAGTCCCTCGATACACTCCCAAATAAGCTCCCTGGGCAGGAATTTGATGTTGTTCTGAAAGGGATAGGGTACGAACCGGGCAAGAATCCATATCCAGGCCTCACGCACATGTTCGAGATAGTTTCCCTGAAGGGCGCGATCTACCACCTTGTCGAAGTAGGGATAGTGTGAAAACAACACATGTCCACCAATATCCATGGTATAACCCTCTCGGCTAAAACTTGCCGCCAAGCCACCGACAAAGTTGTTTCGCTCCAGAACCGAATACGATTCGACTCCTAACTCACTTAGACGATGTGCTGCACCCAGACCCGTGGGACCCGCTCCAATGATAAGAATATTTTTTCCCATGGCTTAATATAGTAGTCAAGAATAGGGGAATCGTCAAACTACTCAGATTATTTAGACTTCTGCTGCCACCAAATCGCCGATTTCTGTAGTGCTATAGCCCATTTTCCCAGCGGATTGGCTTTTCATCTTGCTAATCGTCGTGATCACCGCTTGCTCCACAGCGGTTGCAGCTTGTTTCTCCCCAAGGTAATCCAGAAGCATTTGCCCTGCAAGAATTGCGGCTATCGGGTTGATGACGTTTTGTCCTGTATACTTCGGGGCACTTCCTCCAATAGGCTCAAACATGGAGCTCCCTGCTGGATTAATATTCCCCCCGGCTGCCACGCCCATCCCGCCTTGAATCATTGCGCCAAGATCAGTGATAATATCGCCGAACATGTTGTCCGTAACAATCACATCGAACCACTCCGGATTTTTTACAAACCACATGGTGGTCGCGTCAACATGAGCATAATCTGTCTGAATGGAGGGATACTCTTTTGCAACATCATCAAAAGCTCGTTGCCAGAGGTCAAACGCAAAGGTCAGCACATTGGTTTTGCCTACCAAGGTCACCTTTTTGCGTCCGTTCTTCTGGGCATATTCAAAAGCAAATCGGATACAACGCTCCACCCCTTTTCGTGTATTGATGGATTCTTGAATGGCTACTTCGTCAGGCGTATTTTTCTTTAGAACCCCCCCAGCTCCAGCATAAAGGCCTTCGGTATTCTCTCGCACTACAACGAAGTCGATATCCTTCGCCGTCTTGTTTTTAATGGGTGTCTCGACACCTGGATAGAGTTTCACCGGCCGCAGATTAACGTACTGATCCAGTTCAAATCGGAGTCTAAGTAATACGCCCTTTTCCAAGATGCCAGGCTTCACATCCGGATGCCCGATAGCCCCCAACAAAATTGCCTTATAGGGACGAAGATTCTCGATATCTTGATCCGTCAGCGTTATACCCGTTTTTAAATAACGTGCTCCGCCGAAATCGAATTCATCATATTGAAAGGAAAAGCCATATTTCTTGCCCGCAGCACTGAGAACCTTTCGGCTTTCAGCAACCACTTCAGGCCCCGTACCATCGCCGGGAATCACAGCTATTGTATAGGTTTTCATCAACAGGTACTATAATCGAAACCTCAACGTTTCGCAAGATGTTGCTTGTGAACTACTCCGACTACGTTTATGTGGCTCCGGTTATCAAAAGTTCGGATGAATTTTTTATGAAAACGATTTTCCAAAATCGGAAATATGCGGCTGAGCATTTAAACATGATCTTTTAAGGAAGAACTCCCAAAACTCACGTCTTAAAGTACGACCAGAAAATACTGCATATTTCATTAATGTTTCAGTGTACGAACTATACCAGTTGTCTTTCATATTTTCTCCTTTATGTTACAGATTTATAGAGCCGAATAAGATCGTTTTGGCTTTCATAAACCATGGCTGATATAAAATTAATAAAGTGTCGTTCGTCTTTGTCTCCTGTTTGAGCTAGTCGAATGAACTCGATATATTTACTTCTTAATATCGGTGGAATAATAGTTATTGAATAATTGTTTTGCATAAACGCCAAATTCATGAGTAGCCTTGCCGTTCTGCCATTGCCGTCAATATAGGGATGGATCCTCACAAATTCCAAATGAAGCTTTGCGGCAAACTCAATGGGATGAAGCATTTTTTGTAGGCCAGAGATTGAATCGTACAATGCTTCCATTTGAGAAGGGATCTCATTGTATTTCGGCGGGGTGTATGTTGTTCCGCTTATTACCACATTTTGCTTACGATAAGCTCCAGCGTTAGCCTCATCGATGCGATGATAGAATAAATGATGGAGTTGATTTACATCTTGTTCGTTTATGGTCTTGCCCTTTGCTATATCGTAGAGGAAATCGAAAGCGTCACTATGGCCCAGGGCTTCTTGATGTTCGCGCAGTGATTTCCCGCCGATGGTCACGCCATCCTCAAGAACTACCTTCGTTTCAGACTCAGTAAGCGTGTTGCCTTCAAGTGCATTGGAACTATAGGTCAGCCCAATTCGATAGTATTGCTTGATCTGTATTAATAATTCTTCAGAAAGAGGCTTAAATTCAGAGAGTTCTTTCTTGGTGTTTTCACAATCTGGGATTCTATTATCGTAGTCGTATTTGTTTATCATTTGTTAGCTCCTTTATGTTACTTAAAATACTTTTGCATTTCATCTAACGATCTATCTATAGAATTATAAATAATGTTGTATAGATCGTTTTTATTGTCCGATAGGAATGATTTTTCTAGTGCTTCAAAGTAATTTACCCTTTCTTCACTTTTAATAATTGAAACCGGATACTTGTGTATAAGTAAAATTAAATTCATAAGTAATCGTGCTGTTCGGCCATTTCCATCTATAAACGGATGAATATTAAGCAATTTTGTGTGGACGTCTGCTGCAATTTTTATAGGATGATCTTCTTGATTATTTTTGAGATATTCTGCTAACTCTTTCATAAGTGATGGGACTTGATCATGATGTGGTCGCTCATAATTAGAGCCACCGACGTGAACGATAGTGCGCCTATATAGTCCAGCCCAATCACTTAGATCGTTTAGAATAAATCGATTGATCTCTCTTATATTTT
>CAYHOI010000117.1:0-5170 GCA_964358175.1 uncultured Candidatus Marinamargulisbacteria bacterium
TTCCCCGGTAGCTCAGTCGGTAGAGCAGGTGGCTGTTACCCTGCGGGTCCGTGGTTCGAGTCCGCGCCGGGGAGCCAATTATTACATACAGATGACAGACCGGATTCCAATCCTTGTAGATCAAGGGATGAGGACGGTTCTAACTTGAAATACTCTGTTTCAAGTTTTGGATAGTTTTCACGAATAGGTATAAGCCACTCAGCCGCGTCAATACTGAGTTTTCCCTTCTTAATTATGAAGTTCGAACCTAAAGACATTAAGTCATTGTCATGAAACTACCTTTACATCTGACTTGTATTTTTGTCCGTCTTCTGCGTTTTGAAATCTTTCACATAGCCAAACTATGCGAAAGATTCCAAGCCTTGAAGCCAAATCAAAAATACTGCGAGATCTGTAAAGGTTATTTCGTTCCAATTCCTAAGATATCTTTCTTGGTGTGAAGATCGCCACCTAAAAAGATATCTTTGGCCCGTGAAGCAAAGACGAAAGCTCGTTCTGTTAACACTACCCAATTATCAACTCGATGTTCATTTTCTTTTTGTTTGGTTCTAAGTTCAGCGATTTCATTTTGTATCGAGGTTTTACGATTTTCGTATTCATTATTGGTAATCAATCCATCCAGTCTCATTTCTATCAAACTGTCCAATCGGCTCTGAGCCTTGGTTAGTGTAATGTTTTGAGAACGAATAATGTTATTTCTCACATCAACTTCTTTCTGATGAGATTGTTTGATTATATCAAGAGCCCATTCCATGAATTGCGGGATTATGGTGTATTTACTAAGCTCTTCCATGATTTGTTGTTCAAGAGCATCTTCTCTAATCGAAGTGCGCTCATTACAAACGATGTCTTTTTTTCGTCGAGTACAGTGATAATAGGTATAGTATTTAATCTCACCAGTACTTAGCTTTTTGCTTTTAGTTTCAGCGGTATAGGTGGTGTACCATTGTTTCTGCAAATTCAGCTTGAGGAGTTTGGGCTGTTGAAGGTTTCAGATAAATGGAGTGAAGCGTAGCGTAACGGAATTTATCTGAAAAGTCGCAAATCTTATTTTTTCAACTGCTGAGCTGTATGGAAAATATTTTGAGACCTTTGTCGGTTTTCATCAGACGATTGCTTTATTCCTTTCCACAATGCACATCCAAAGAGAAGCGGAACTGAAATCTTTATTGACATTAAATTTCCAGACTTTCAACTTGGAATGATAAAGCCATGTCAACTAGCTCATTTTATTGCCGTGCATAGTATAGAACGGTTGTGGAAGTTTATGCGAAAGGAAATCATTAACAATCGCTATTATGAAAAATTCAGCGTCTTCAGGGAAAATATCGACTCGTTCCTAAATAACCTGCCCAATCATCGTGACGAGTTGCGGCAATTTATCGGCACAAAACTACACCTACTGGAAGCCCATTGAAAACCGAAAACCATTTCGGATAGAGTATACATAAAGACTTGAGTCGTTACCATTTGATTTTCTGGCCTCAACAAATTGAGCGGATTGGACAAACATACCACCGGAACCACAAGCAGGGTCATACACTGTCCCATTGTGAGGCTCAAGAATATTAACCATTAAGCGAACGACCGACCTTGGGGTAAAGAACTCTCCACCGCCTTGACCTTCAGCCAGAGCGAAGTTGCCTAAGAAATACTCATAGATTTGTCCGAAAATATCACCATCCGCATTCTTTGGAATATCTTGAAAGTTCTTTAGTAACGATTTCAAAATTGTATTATCGATAACGGTTTTCTTCTCAGGGGTTTCGATTCGATTCAAACGAAAGTACTCATCTTGTGGCAAAGTATCAATTAGTTCAGGCTTATATTCCTCAATAAGTTGCATCGCTTTTTTGATAGCTTTGGCGATGTCTTCACTTTCGGGCAGATTAAGAAGATATTCATAGCGAGCCTCTTGGGGCAGATAAAATCCACACTTCTCGATGGCTATTTCATGGATCAGACGTTCCCGACGCGATCCTTTGAGGGACTCAATTTCAGCGTTAATTTCTTTTTCAAAATGGCTATATTTATTGTCTGCAAATCGAAGGAATATAAGGCCTAAAACTGATGTGGAGTATTCAGAAGCTTTTAAGTCAGAGTTGGCCCTAAGGGTATCCGCAGTTTGCCAAAGTGTGGCTTCAAGTTTCTTTAGTTCGTCTTTGTTCATAAATATTCCTTCTTTATGGCATGATTCGATAGATTGATATTTAGTTGGCGTAGTTCTTTTAACTCGGTATTTTGCCAGACCTTATCAGAGTTATTATTGATAAACCCAAAGTATACGGAAATAGCTAAGGCTAATAAAGAAATACCGATTGCCATCGAGCCTTGCCAAAATACTTTGCCAGAATCTCTTGCAGATGTTTCTTTAAAATCAATGATTGACCTGTCTAAAACAGAGATACTTTCGGTTAAGACCTGAAGGAGCTTTGTCGTTTCATCCAATCGACGTTTTTGAAGAACCTGGAAAGTAGCATTGGTTTCTAATACTTCATTTGGAGTCGGGGCTGTTTGCTTAAGCAAATACTCTAAACGACTTATTAGGTTTTCGTCTTTCTCGTTAAATAATGAGATCCCTAGCATTGGCTTTCCTTTTTACATCAATTTCTATCATTATATGCGAGAAACATAAATGACAGAAGGAGTGGGAACAGCAATCCCTTTCTAGATATTCTTAACCCAAAACATCCATAAAAAATACATATATCTCGACTGGACAGACCGGCTGTTTTTCTGGTGGGGCTTTTCCATATTTCAACGTGGTTTAGAGCATTTTGTTCTAGGCTTAAGGAGGCAAAATATGGGACAGCAAAGCAGTGCAGTGTGTGTGGCAGCATCGGCCCTTTCGGCGCGAGGGCTGGGGGGGCGCGCCGATGGGCCGCGTATTGTGGGGGTTATCGGTTCTCGGTCTTTACCACTTCGATATGCAGAGCATGTCGGGGCTGTCGTTGAGGATCTCTTAAGGCGCAAGAATCAAATTGCCAGTGGTGGTGCGGTGGGTGCAGATGAGTATTGTCTCGCTTATCTTGTCCACATTGGCGAGGCGGACAAGGGCACGGTGTACAGTCCGTGGAGCACCTATGAGGGGTTCCCTGTCAAAGTCCGTGTTCTCTCTCGGCAGTTCAAAGAATATGGCGGTTCGATAGTCTGGGGCAATTTGCGCGGACAAGAAGAATATGCCGTTGTTCGTGCGGGGTTGCTTGCGCGCAATATGCGCCTGATTGAGGCGGTGACAGGAATTGTCGCTTTCCTTCATGGCGACAGCAATGGCACGTTGTTCACGCTCCGCAAAGCACTGGGAGAGCATTTGCCCGTGGTTATCTTCTGCATAGACAGACGCTTGCCTGAGTTCAAGAACATTAAATGGAAACCACTTCGGTGTGGTGGTTGTTGGGACGGTGCTTTCAAAGCGGTGTACTTACGCTAGGAGGACAGCCATGATTTACACTCGGATGTTACTGCGATATTTGAGACATTGTGAGGAGTATTGGGCGGCCAGGACGGCCGCACGAATGCGCGCGCCCCACCAGCGCCAGCGGCATCCTGCCACTGGCTCACGATACAGCGCAGAAAGGAACTATCATGTCCGACCTATTTAAAGTCGCCCTCTATATTCGGGTATCTACCGAGCGTCAGGCTAACGAAGGCGACTCGCTCGAAGAGCAAGAATCGGAGCTAAAGAAGTATTGTGACTTCCGAAAGTTCGCCATTCATCAAACCTACATCGAGCGGGGCAAGTCGGGCGGGAACACCAACTGGCCCGAGTATCAGAAGTTGATGAAAGACATTGCGCAGAAAAAGATCAATGCCGTGGTGGTCAAGAAACTAGACCGGCTCAGCCGGTCGCTACTGGACTTTGAAAACTTGATGCGGATGATGAACGAAAACGATGTCGAGTTTATCAGCATCAAAGAAAACTTCGACACCACGACGGCCATGGGCAAAGCCATGCTTCGGGTTGCTCTTGTTTTTGCCCAGCTAGAGCGTGAACAGACCTCGGAAAGGTTGGGTGGTGTCCTTGGTTATCGTGCCAGTCTGGGGCTGTATAACGGGGGTATCCGTCCATTTGGATATACCAACCTGAGCAAAGAGCTGGTTCCCTACAAAAAAGAAAAAGATCAGGTCGAGTTTATCTTTGATAAGTTCCTAGACAACCACTCGACCACCTTAACGGCCAAAGCCTTAAACGAAATCGGTTGCCGCAACCGCAAAGGTGATCTCTGGGACAAACGACAAATCCAGAAAATCCTGCAAAATCCGGTGTGTATCGGGCAAGTGCGGTGGAACAATCAATGCTATCAAGGCATTCATCAGCCTATCGTTTCCGAAAAACACTTCAAAGCCGCTCAGCTCATTTTCAAGCAAAAGCAACATGGAGCAGAATCCGTCACTCAAGCCTTGGCTCAGCGACTGCTGCGCTGTGGGGATTGCAACTCCCCCATGACGCCCAGCCATTCGCTCAACAAGCACAAGATCAAATACTTTTACTATCGCTGCACCAGCACCCAAAACACAGAAAAAGCGACAAGCAATTGTTCGGTGAAATACATCAATCAAAAAAAGCTCGATCAGGCCCTTATTCAGAGCTTGCTGAGCCTCACCCATGAGCAAGGCTTTATCCCCGTTGAAAATCAGATGCTCAAGCACAATCTGGCGATTGAAAAAGGAGGACAGGACATCCAAGAAAGCCTGCGCCTGCAAGAAGCCCAGCTGAAACAGCTGGAAGCCCGCAAAGACAAGTTCTTCGACAGCCTCATTTCCGGTCAGTTTAGCACCAAAGAGCGCGAGAAAATCCAAGAACAAATCAACGATATGGAGCTAAAGGAAAAACAACAAAAAGGCCTCATCGCCAAGCTGAATTTCGACCTTAGCCAGAAACAGGATGAGTCAATCGACACCAGCCGTTTCAAGCAAATGCTCATCAACTATCGAACCGATCAGGAAAAGTTTTCACTCAAAGAACACAAAGCGTTTCTGTTCCAGCACCTGAACCAGATCCTTCTTCACAAAACCCAGCTGGAACTACAGTTCAAAGCATTACCTTGGCCCATCACGATACCCTTGGAGGATATGCCATAAGCCCTTGGAGCAACTCAATGTGTTCGAACTTTTGAATGGCTTTTGGAATGTAAAATACGGTGAATGCCTACTGCTATCTATATCGCAG
>CAYHOI010000118.1:0-5144 GCA_964358175.1 uncultured Candidatus Marinamargulisbacteria bacterium
CATTTTCAGACAGGAAATCTTTCATAGTCTTCCAAGCCAGCTCAAACGTGTACTCATACCGCTGAATAATGCCCTCTTTCTCCAAAGCGGATGGCTGTTTGAGCGAGAGTCCTTCTGCCAATTGGTCAAAAGCAGATTGGAAATGCTCGAACCGCTGTTTCCACCGAATATCTTGTGTCATTTCTACAGTATACTCAGAAACCTATTTTTTTCCTACTCCATAAGAATGCTATAATCCAGAACCGTTGACTTTCTCAGCATCGCACTGATAGCGCAATACTTCTCCTGAGAAAGCTGAACAGCTCGTTCGATTTTATCGACTGGCAGGTTCTGGCCTTTAAAGCGATAGACCAACCGAATATGCGTCATCACCTTCGGATCATCGCTGGCCACATCCCCTTCAGTGGTCATACTGAAATGATCAAAGTCTACCTGCATCTTTCGCAATATGGACACCACATCCATGCCCGTGCAACCTGCCAGAGCAGACAACAATACTTTTTTGGGTGTAAACCCTTTGAGCTGTCCACCAAATTCAGGGGACCCATCCATCTCAAGAGCATGGCCACCTTCATCCTCGGAAACAAAGTGAATCCCGTCAAGCCACGTGGTCGTAACCTGTATCATTTACAGCTCCGATAATTTCTGTAGAAATGTCATGTGCTGTTTGCGATCCGCATCCGCCTTGGCAAACAACTGATCTGCCTGAGTCGGATTTATGGTTTGAAGAGACTTATAGCGTGCCTCTGACAACAAATAGTCTTTCAACTCCATGCTGGCCGGCTTACTGTCCCATTTCATTTTCTTCTCCTCAGAAAGGGGATTATACCGATACAGTGGCCAATGTCCAGAAGCAGACGCCATGTTGCCATGTTCCATCGCATGACGCATATCAAAACCATGTGCGATACAGGGCGAATACGCAATAATTATAGAGGGGCCCTTATAGGCCTGAGCCTCCAGCATTGCATTCAAGCCCTGCTGTTTATTGGAGCCCATATTCACTGACGCAACATAGACGTACCCATAAGACATGGCCATGAGCCCCAAATCCTTTTTGCCTGTCTTCTTGCCGCTGGCAGCAAATTTCGCAATTGCCCCAATGGAAGTAGCTTTGGACGCTTGGCCTCCGGTGTTGGAATAGACCTCCGTGTCCAACACCAAAATATTCACATTTTCACCCGACGCAATCACATGATCCAATCCGCCATATCCAATATCGTAAGCCCAGCCGTCACCTCCTACGATCCAAACGCTCTTGTCGAGCAGATAATCTCGGTATTCACGAGCGATGTCAAGTTGTTTTCGGACCTCACCAGACGCGCTATTGTAGGCAGACTCCACCTCTGAAATAAGCGCATCTGCTGCTGAAACTGCGGATGTACCTTCCTGGTCTTTCAAAGCGATCATGTTTTCAATCGAGGCTTTTAGGGGATTCGAAATCTTCAAAGTTTGAAGTGTTTCCAAAGCTTGATAAACCGTATCTCGAGTCTGATCTATAGACAATCTCATGCCCAAGCCGAATTCGGCATTGTCCTCAAAGAGAGAGTTGGCCCAGGCAGGCCCCTCACCCTTTTCATTGGTACAATAAGGAATTGAGGGAGCCGTTCCCCCATAAATCGACGAGCAACCCGTCGCGTTGGCGATCACCATATTCGTTCCAAATAATTGCGTCATTAGTTTGAGATAAGGCGTTTCCCCACAACCAGAGCACGCCCCCGAGAACTCAAAAAGAGGCTGTTTAAACTGTGACCACTTCAGAGTACCCTCCTTTGTGCCCTCAGTAATCTCTTCGGTTAACGTTTTAAAAAACTCATAGTTGGTCACTTCGCCATCTTCAAGAGCCTTTTCAATCGGCTCCATGACGAGAGCCTTCTCTTTTGCGGGACAAGTCTGTACACAGCTTCCACAGCCTGTACAGTCATCCACAAATACTTGCACTTTGTATTCCAAGTTTCGACTATTTTTGGTAATGGACTTCATGGTTTCAAAGGTAAGGGGTTTCTGCTTTAACTCTACGGGATCAATCTGTTTGGTCCGAATCACCGCATGTGGACAAACATATGAACATTGGTTACATTGAATACAGTTCTTTGAGATCCACTTCGGCACTTCTGAGGCAATACGTCGCTTTTCATAAACGGTAGTTCCCGTAGGAAATACACCATCCTTGGACATATGCGAAACTGGCAAATCATCCCCTTTGAGCAAGGCAATCGGCTGCATCACTTCACTCACGAATTTTACATCCTGACTCATATAGACCGGGTATTGAACCATTGACTTGGCTTCAGCCGGAATTTGAACTTCCTTCAAAGCTTCAACCGTTTTGTCTACCGCATTGATATTCATGTCTACGATCTCTTGTCCCTTTTTACCATAAGTTTTCTGAATCGTTTGCTTAATCAGAGCAATGGCCTCATCCTTGGGAAGGATATTAGAAATATGAAAAAAGGCCGTTTGCATCACCATATTGATTCGCCCACCAAGCCCAACTACTTTAGCGATTTCAAGGGCATTAATCGTATAAAACTTTACCTTTCGCTCGATAATAATCTTTTGCATCTCAACAGGAAGCTTCAGAAAGGCTTCTTGTCTGCTGAAATTAGAGTTGAGAAGAAAGGTTCCGCCCTTTTTTATGGTCCCCAACATATCATATTTGCCAAGATAGGACTGATTATGACAAGCCACAAAGTCCGGGGCAGAAATAAGATAAGTGGACTGAATCGGCTGTGGACCAAAACGTAAATGCGAAATAGTAATCCCGCCGGATTTTTTGGAGTCGTACACAAAATAGCCTTGTGCATACAAATCCGTATGATCTCCGATAATCTTAATGGAGTTCTTGTTTGCCCCAACGGTCCCATCGGATCCTAACCCCCAGAACATACACTCGGTGGTTCCATCGGGGATACAAGCGATGTGTTCTTTGGACACTTCAAGCGATAAATGGGTCACATCATCTATGATGCCAACTGTGAATTCACGCTTCGGGGTAGAATGATGAAGATTGGCATACACAGCCTCCACCATATTAGGATTAAAATCTTTGGAGGATAACCCATACCGCCCCCCCACAATGTGGAGCGAAGACTTGAATTTCGCACGGCCTTCGGTGCTATTTAAGGCAGTGACCACATCCTGATACAGAGGCTCTCCGATACTGCCCGGTTCTTTGGTTCGATCGAGAACTGCAATGGATAAAACGCTCTCGGGAAGAGCCTCAATGAGATGCTTAACACTAAACGGACGATAGAGTCGAACTTTCACTAGCCCAATCTTCCTTTTTTTTTGGCAAGCAAAATGAATATACTCTTCAATCGTTTCACAGCTAGACCCCATCGAAACGATGACGTGCTCAGCTTTCGGATCTCCCACATAATCAAACAGATGCATGGGGCGACCTGTAACGGCGGCTACCTTGTCCATATTTTCTTGAACAATCCCAGGCGTATTCCAATAATATTGATTCACCGTTTCACGGCCTTGGAAGTAGATATCTGGATTCTGCGCAGTACCGCGAAGGGTGGGCTTCTTGGGATTCATCGCACGTTCCTTGAAAATCCGGATGGCTTTGTGGTTAATGAGTGAGGCAATCGTTTCATGACTAATCTCTTCAATCTTCTGAACTTCACTTGACGTACGGAAACCATCAAAGAAATGTAAAAAAGGAACCGAAGACTCCAGGGTAGCCATGTGCGCGACAAGTGCCATATCCATCGCCTCTTGCACCGATGCCGAACAAAGCAGTGCAAATCCGGTCTGCCGTACGGCCATCACATCTGAGTGATCCCCGAAAATGGACAATGCCTGACAAGCCAGACTGCGAGCTGAAACGTGCATGACCATCGGGAGAAGTTCTCCGGCGATCTTATACATATTGGGAATCATCAGGAGAAGTCCTTGAGACGCCGTAAACGTAGTCGTAAGCGACCCCGATACCAGTGCCCCATGCATTGCCCCAGCTGCTCCGCCCTCAGATTGCATTTCTACGATCTTGGGAATTTGATTAAATATATTTCGGTTTCCTTGAGAGGCCCACTCATCACAATTTTCCCCCATACTGGTGGAGGGCGTAATCGGGTAGATGGCTGCGACTTCACTCAGCGCAAAAGCCACATGGGAGGCGGCCTGATTCCCGTCAATGGTTACATGTTTTTCTTGTGTCATTATGATGCTCCTCTTTCTTATGTGTTGAAGTACTCTATGCTCTGGAAGGCTACTGCGCATTGGATCATTCTAAATTTACACCCGTGACAGTCTACCTTAATTCAGCCTAATTGTCACGAGCCAAAAAAGAGCTTGCCTTTCCGCTCCGAAGTATCTAGAATAACTACTCGGCGTGACTACGGCGATTCTGAATCAAAAAGACCTTCTCGGACTTAAAACCCTCTCACGACAGGATATTGAAGGTATTCTCCAGCAGGCAACCATTTTCAAAGCAATATTTAATCGACCCGCAAAAAAGTTTCCTTCTTTGGGCGGCAAAGTGTTAGTTTCCCTCTTCTATGAACCTAGCACCCGAACAAAGGCAAGCTTTGATATGGCGATCAAACTTATCGGTGCAAGCTCCATGAGCTTCTCCGTACAGACCAGCAGCATTTCAAAAGGAGAAACCCTTATCGACACCGTAAAGAACCTCGAGTCTATGGGAATCGACGGGATCATCGTCAGACACTCCATGGGCGGTGCCCCCCACCTCATCGCTGAACACGTCGGCATCCCTGTGATCAACGCAGGGGACGGCTTCAATGAGCATCCCACCCAAGCACTCCTCGACCTTTTCACGATGACAGAAGCGAAAGGATACATAGAGGGTAAAAAAGTAGCCATTATCGGAGATATTCTTCATAGTCGGGTGGCGCGCTCAAACATTTGGGGGCTTATCAAATGTGGCGCAGAAGTCATTGTTTCAGGTCCGCCCTCTCTGATCCCTGCAGGAATTGAGGAGCTTGGCGTATCGGTGACCCATCGCGTAGAAGAAGCCATAGAATCTGCTGATTTCATCAATGTACTCCGCGTACAGTTCGAACGACAGAAGGGCAACTTTTTCCCAACGGTAAGGGAATATTACCGAGAATACGGAATCACGCCTCAGCGTTTGAAAATTGCCAAGCATGATGTGGTGATTATGCACCCTGGCC
>CAYHOI010000119.1:0-5010 GCA_964358175.1 uncultured Candidatus Marinamargulisbacteria bacterium
TACGGCTGTTGACGGCAAAGCCCACTAAATCGAGTCCGCCGACATCTCCGCTGGGGGAGAATTTCATGAGTCCGTCCCCGCCGGCAGTTGCCAGATTAAAACTTGCCAGAACGGCAGTGAAATAATGCCACTGGTTGGTGTCATTAATGACTTGGGTAAACTCCCAGACATCGCCATCATGTTCCTTGAGCTGAACCTTGATGCGATCTCCGACCACACGCTCGTTGCGAAGGACGAACTTGAGCGACTTGTAGGCGGGCGAGAAATCCATGGAACCCTCACTGACCCATGCGCTCACAAATCCGGCGTAGTAAGAGCCAGTTGCCGCCCCACTCACTAGGAGGGATTGAGAACCGTTTGAAGTGACCTTGCTGTCTGAGGTAGCTACGATAGAGGAGGCTACATTATCCGCTGCAGTCCAGGAATGTCCATGCCCTTCAAATCCATCAATCAGCGGGAAAGTGTTTGCGACGAGCGGGCTGGTGCCTTGTACAAGTTCCGCATAGTTGTTGACACCATCTAGATCCAAATCCACAAGAATGTTGGTTGAATTTATACCGTAGGGTGATTCGGTGGAATCATGGATCCCATCCGCGTCGGTATCCACTGCGCCAGTCCACATGGTTTGTACGAGAGCGACGTCATCGAGGATTACCGAGACCGCACCCGTGGGAGTGGTTGATACCAGAGATAGACCCAACATCAATTCTCCGGGATAAAGCGAACCGCCCGAGAGAATCTGATAGGGAGCGAAAACACCCGTACCCGAGCCGGAATCTTTTCGGACGATGACGTTGTTGATGGGGATATACAAAGTTTTAAAGACGTTTGCCCTGGTGAGATTCATCGTAACGTTATAGATCTCGGCTGAGGCTGCAGAGTAAGTAGGAGTGGTATTTTGGTAGAGCTTGATGCCTACTTTGGTGCCAATCGGCCCCGTGTTTTTGAGGGTTACTTTCAGATAGGCGTATTGTCCCCAATCCAGATTCTGACCGTCGGTGATGTATTTCGAGGCAAAGCCCGCGTAGTAGTTGGTTGCGGTAGCAGATTTGATGGATAAGGCGTAGTTGCCATAAGCATTGTTGGTGAGAGCAACAGATAAGCCAGAGGAGCCGTCCGCCTGCCAGCCATTTAACGAAGCTGCTTCAAAATTGTCAATCACAGGAAATGGACTGTTGATCAGTGCAACACTCTGTGTGGTAACATTAAGAGGCATGCGAAGTTGGGTTTTATTGCCATTCTCATAGTAAAAGTTCAACACCAAATGGTCAGAGCCACTATAGGAAAAGGCAGTTTGCAGATCCGGTGAGCGAAAATTTTCAAGTCCCGCAAACCAACCTGGATCACTGCTCCCATCAGTGTAGGTAACATTTGAGAGGCCGCTTAAGACCTGAGATTTTCCCAGGGTTCCCAAGTCGTTTTTATCCTCCAACCACATTTCATAATAGACATTGTTCAATTGAGACCAAATCCCACCAGAATCGGAAAAAGTATACCCATACCTAGGATCCGTCGATCCGGGGAAAAGAGATGGCCCTGTTCTAACCGAGTAGTGGGCTCCCCCATTGTTATCGACCGTACTTCCTGAATGGATATCAAAGTAGTACAAGGTGTTGGGAGCCAGGCCATCTGGCCATCCCACTGGAATATAATGAATGATTTGGTTTTGAGTAACCCTGATTTCCCCAGATGAAGAACCTAATGAACCCGAAGTTCCGTAACTAACGGAACCAGCCTCTGAAGAAGCACTCCACCAGCTTACGACAAATCGCCGATCCGTAATGCTTGTTATTTTAACATTGCTGATCACCGACCCAAAACTCACCGAAAGAAACAGGAACACGCTCACCATACCTATTAGAACTTTTTTCATCGCTTCATCCTCCTCTTTCTAATATACTCATAATAGTCTTGTCAGACTACACCTTGCAACCGTCAATTGTCACATTCTTATCCCAAGCAGTCGGAGACGCTGTCTCAATCTCTGGCTCGATACAGCCCCACAACGGCTCCCTTTATAGAATATATCGTACCGTTTTCCGAAAAATTGCAGCTTCGATCTATCGCTTTTTTTCGATCTTTTTGTTTTTTGACGCAGATTTTGACGGGGTGGCCACACGAGCGGGATGCTGCCGAAGACGGATGGCAACTTTGAGACGTTTCTGATCTGGGATGGAAAGGGGGCTCTTTAACATCCCAAATATGCAGCCTTTATCTGCTCATTATGGAGCAACCTGCTTGCCTCATCATGGAGAATAAACTGTCCGGTTTCTAGGACATAACCACGTTGAGCCAGGGTTAAGGCCAGTTGGGCATTCTGTTCTACCAACAAGATGCTGATATGTTGTTCTTCATTAATGGTTTGAATAATGGCGGCAATTTTCTCCGAAACAATGGGCGCCAACCCAAGAGAGGGCTCATCGAGTAAAAGCAGTTTAGGGCTACTCATGAGGGCTCTGGCAATGGCAAGTTGCTGCTGTTCGCCACCGGACAAAGTACCCGCTTTTTGCTTTAGGCGCTCGTGGAGAATGGGAAACAAATCCAGCATACGTTGAAGCATCTCTTTGATTTTTGATGTAGTCCGTTTCGTATAAGCCCCCAACTGTAAATTTTCAAACACAGTTAAATCCACAAAAACTTTCCGGCCTTCGGGACAAAGCGCAATGCCCTGCTTAACGATAAACTCAGGAGCCATCGCGCTAATAGTATTTCCGCAAAACGTAATAGTTCCTTCACGCGGGTGAAGGAGTCCCGCAATCGTTTTGAGCAACGTGGTCTTCCCTGCCCCATTCGAACCGATCAGCGCAACAATCTCTCCAGAATCAACAAAAAGAGAAATCTCCTTGAGAATCTGACTCTTCCCATAATAGGTTGATAGATTATTGATATTAAGCATGCGTTTGTTTTCCTAAATAGGCCTCGATGACCTTCGGATGACGTCTTATGTCTTCTGGCAAGCCTTCAGCAAGTTTCTCGCCGTGATCAAGGACAATAATACGATCCGAAATCTTCATGACAAGCTTCATGTCATGTTCGATAAGCAGGAGAGTTAACTTATACGATTGTCGCAAGTCTTTGATCAACTCGATAAGGTCATTTTTCTCGTTGGAATTCATGCCGGCAGCTGGCTCATCAAGGAGCAATAGCCGTGGCTTTGACGCAAGTGCCCGTGCGATTTCCAAGCGTTTCTGCTGTCCATAAGGAAGGTTTTTTGCCAGCTCATGGGGTTTGAGTTTAAAGCGTTCACATAAACCAAGCGAGTAGCTCAGCACTCTTGCTTCAAATAATTGATATCTTCTGGTTTGGAAAATGGCATCCAAAAAACCATAGTGTGTTCGACTGTAGGCTCCCACAAGGACGTTTTCGAGCACCGTCATATGGGGAAATAATCGTAAGTTCTGAAACGTACGCGCAATCCCTTTCTGGTTAATTTCAAACGGCTTAAGGTTGTTCAAGGATTGCTTTTGATAGGTCATCTGCCCTGACGTTACAGGGTACAGCCCCATTAAAACATTAAATAGTGTTGTTTTTCCTGCTCCATTAGGTCCGATCAACGCGGTGATCTCCTGTTCGTTCACAACAAAGTTAACGTTTTCCAGAGCTTTCAGTCCCTCAAAATATTTGCTCACCTGATTAATCTCTAACATTCTTTTCTGTGAGCTCCCATTCGTGTCGTTTTTCAGGAAGGATTCCTTGCGGCCGAAATATGACCATCAAAATAAGAACCAAGCCAAAGATGAGCATCCGATAGGAGACTAAATCACTTCCCAAAACGGTTCTTAGCCATTCAGGCAATCCTACGAGCAGAAAAGTGCCAAGCAGTATGCCTTTTATGTTTCCTATCCCCCCCAGGATGAGCATGCATACCAAAAAGATGGACTCCCAAAACGTAAACGATTCTGGACTTACAAACCCGATCCAGTGGGCATAGATGGCTCCAGCGACCGCAGAAAAACCGGCACTGAGCGTAAAGATAAAGAGTTTAATTTGATGAACAGGCACCCCGCAAACTTCTGAAGCAACAGCCTCTTCCCGAATAGAAACAAGTGCCCTGCCAAACTTTGACTTTTCAACCCTGTGTACGATAAAAATACCAAGGGCAACAAAAAAAAGGATGAGATAAAGAAATTGATATTCTTCCTGTAATGGGATGCTCAGTATTTTTAGGGGCATCAAGGCCTCTCCAGCCCTGGGCAATCCTTTAGGACCATTGGTGAGTCCATCCAGATTATTCAAGAATAACCGGGTGATTTCGCCAAACCCTAAAGTAACAATGGCCAAGTAATCTCCCTTTAACTTCATAATGGGGAGCCCAACCAAATATCGAACACCACAGGTGAACCCTATTACAAATGGAAGTCCTATCCAGAAATTAATTCCATGACTGGACAAAATTGCTGAGGTATAAGCACCAATAGCATAAAAAGCAATAAATCCCAAATCAAGAAGTCCAGCAAACCCTACGACCAAGTTCAGACCCAGTGCCAACAACATGTAAATCCCCATCAAAGACAAGATATGAATCATATAGAACTGCTCCATCAAATGAAGCCCAAAAACACCAAAAAGACCGAGTATTCCTGCAAGACTATAGGATAACTTCAACATTTGTCGTCAACAGTTTTGCCGAATATGCCATTAGGTTTTATTAACAAGACAAGAATTAAGATGATAAATGCAATCACGTCTTTATAGGTCGAGGAAATGTATCCCGAACCCAAGCTTTCCAAAACCCCTAGCAAAACTCCTCCGAACATCGCACCCGGAATATTACCAATCCCACCAATCACAGCCGCTGTGAAGGCTTTAAGACCATAGGTGAATCCCATGTTGTATTTCACACTCCCATAAAATAGCCCCACCAAGACACCGGATGCGCCCCCCAAAGCCCCTCCAATAAAAAAAACAAGGCTAATCGTTTTGTTGACCGGAACACCCATAAGGGAAGCTGTGTCCTTGTCCAGAGAGGTCGCTCGAATGGCTCGTCCCATTCTCGTTTTGGAGATAAAA
>CAYHOI010000120.1:0-4959 GCA_964358175.1 uncultured Candidatus Marinamargulisbacteria bacterium
CACTGGCAAGGTATCATTAGTGCGATGATGAGATTAATTAATCGCGATACAGATTATGCGGTGAGAGCACTCAGTGCCATTAGCCGATATCCTGATCAGTGGATATCTGTATCGGATTTGGTTGAAATGCTCGATGTCCCAAAGCCATTTTTGCGAAAGATCTTACAAAAGCTGCAGGTCCGCGGGGTATTGGCGTCTAATAAAGGGAAAAAAGGCGGATTTTCGCTTAAACGTTCTGCCGAGAGTATTTATCTTCTGGAACTGCTTGAGATCTTCCATGGAAAATTTGAAGTAAGCGATTGCTTCGTCAACAAAAACCTCTGTTCGGATATGTCGACCTGCATACTTAAAACAAAGGTTTCGGAAATAAAGAAATATATTGTGAAGGAACTCCAATCCATCACACTGGCGTCACTTCTTCCGCAGTCGATAGCACCCAAAGAAAGAGGATGTCATGGATAAACTACTCAATACGCCTATTAAAAGTATCATTAATGATCACCCAGCTGTTGCCACTATTTTGAATGAGTATCAAATCGGTTGTGTTTCATGCAATGTAGGGTCATGCCTACTCAAGGATATTGTCGAAATTCATCAGCTCCCATCGGCGGATGAGCAAGCGATGATGCAGCGCGTCTTTGCTGACATTTATCCGGGGCAAGAGGTAGAACTTCCTAAAATAGCCAGAAAGCGATGGACTCGGCAAGTCCTCTCCTATTCTCCTCCGATCAAACAGCTTGTAGACGAACATCTTTGGATTAAACGATTTCTGAATCTTGTTCCAGCGATACTTAAGTCCACCGAATTTTCCTCTCCGGAGGGGCAACAGGTGGTTCGAGATAGTGTCAATTTCATTCGAAACTTTGCCGACAAGTTTCATCACGCCAAAGAGGAAGACATCCTGTTCCCTTGCGTAGATCAGACTCTGGATGTCATCCAGGTTATGCTCAAGGATCATGAAACCGGACGAAAACACGTTAAAGCAATGCTCAATGGACTAGAACACCATAACGTAGAAGCTGTGAAAGAACATTTGGAAGCCTATCGTGCGCTTCTCACCGAACATATCCAACGGGAAGACGAAATCCTTTATCCTTGGATTGATCGCAATTTGAACATACGCCAAGTGGGCGATTTGTTCGCACAATTTACCTTTGCTGAAGCTAAACTAGGGAGGGAGGTTGCTCTATCGGCACATGATTTTGTGGAAAAAATGGAACTAAACTATAGAAAGGAGTAAATCATGGGTGTTTGCGGATGTCCTGGTGCAGAAATGAAGGATTTTAGGGAGGAAACGAACGAAGAGGGGGGGGGGAGCGGTGGACGTCCATCCCAGTTGAAACAATGGCCTTTACAGTTGCATTTGGTGTCCCCGATGGCACCTTATTTTCAAAAGGCGGACTTGCTGTTATCCGCAGATTGTGTAGCCTATTCGCTAGGGGACTTTCATAAGGATTATTTGAAAGGGAAAAGTTTGGCGATTGCTTGTCCAAAACTAGATGAGGGGCAGGAAGAGTATGCCGAAAAGATTGCCTCCCTCATTGATGATGCACTGATCAACACCTTGACGGTGATGATTATGCAAGTGCCCTGTTGTGGCGGACTGCTTGCTATCGCGAAGCAGGGAGCGGAGCGTGCCAAGCGCAAGATACCCATTAAGGTCATCATTGTCGGTCTGAATGGAGATATCCTCTCCGAAGAATGGGCGAGCTAAGGAGTTGGAACGAAATAACCTTTACAGATCACGCAGTATTTTTGATTTGGCTTCAAGGCTTGGAATCTTTCGCATAGTTTGGCTATGTGAAAGATTTCACAACGCAGAAGACGGACAAAAAGACAAGTCAGATGTAAAGGTAGTTTCATGACAACGACTAAGTCTCTTGTGTATATGTCTGTCTTCCCGCTATAATACGCTCCCATGAAGGGCGTCGTACTAGCGGGAGGAACAGGATCTCGACTGTTTCCTTTAACCAAGGTTACCAACAAGCATCTTCTTCCGGTCGGAACGGAACCGATGATTTATTATCCCATTAAAAGAATTATTGAGGCTGGCATTCTTGAGATTTTGATCGTGACAGGCATGGATCACATGGGTGATGTGGTTAATTTGCTAGGCTCAGGCAAGGATTTCGGCTGTCGGTTTACTTACAAAGTGCAAGATGAAGCCGGCGGGATTGCTCAAGCTTTAGGACTTGCAGAAAACTTCGCTGGCGGGGAACCGATTCTTGTCATCCTGGGGGACAATATTTTCACAGCTAGTTTGGCGGATGCTGTCAAAAAGTTTAAATCAGGGGCTCATATTTTTGTGAAGGAAGTTCATGATCCTGGACGATACGGGGTAGCAACACTTCAAGGCGATAAAATTATCGCCATTGAGGAAAAACCCAAAAATCCGAAAAGCAACTATGCCGTGACGGGTCTTTATATATATGACAATAATATTTTCAAGATCATTAAAACCTTGAAGCCGTCTGATCGAGGAGAACTTGAAATTACCGACGTGAATAATGGGTATATTCAGCAAAAACAAATGGGCTATACTCCACTCACTGGCGATTGGACCGATGCGGGAACCTTTGAGTCCCTCTACCATGCCAACCAGCTTATCTACGGATTGAATCGATGACAAGCCCCGTTGTTCTTGTTACGGGTGGGGCTGGCTTTATCGGCTCAAACTTTATCCATTACTATCTGAAGGCTCACCCCAAACACTCGATCATCAATCTGGATGCCTTAACCTATGCAGGCAATCTTCAAAACCTTAAAGCGATTGAGGCCAACCCTCTGTATACCTTCATCAAAGGTTCAATCACTGATCGAGAACTTGTTTCCCAACTATTCGCTGGAACACTGGGAATTAGTGTTCCGACTCAGGTGATTCACTTCGCCGCAGAATCACATGTGGATCGTAGCATCCAGGATTCAAGTCCGTTTATTCACACCAATGTGGTCGGCACACAAGTCCTTCTGGATGTTGCCAAAACCACTTGGGTCTCTGGCAGTTCAGCCCATCGATTTGTTCACGTTTCTACCGATGAGGTCTATGGCTCATTATCAAACACAGGTTATTTTACAGAGGACACACCCCTTGCAGCAAATTCGCCCTACTCTGCTTCCAAGGCAGGCAGTGATTTATTGGTGAGATCCTATTATGAAACATTTGGGTTTCCCGCAATCATCACCCGATGCTCCAATAATTATGGGCCGTTTCAATTCCCCGAAAAATTGATTCCTCTCATTATTAATAACATTCTCAATGAAAAACCGCTCCCCGTTTACGGCAAAGGACTTAACGTTCGCGACTGGCTCTATGTCGAGGATCACTGCATTGCCATTGATACAGTCTTACAGAAGGGAAGGTCTGGAGAGGTTTATAATATTGGCGGTCATAATGAGCGGAAAAATATCGATATCGTTCGATTGCTTTGCAAGCTGGTTGATCAGAAGCTCGGACGAAAACATAGCAGTGAACGACTCATTACATTTGTCAAAGATCGGCTGGGACATGACCTTCGCTATGCGATTGATGCTAGCAAAATGAAAAACGAACTGGGATGGAGTCCGATTCAAACTTTTGAAACAGGAATTGACCTAACTGTTGACTGGTATTTGTCGCAACAAGCCTGGTTAACTGATGTCACCACCGGAGTTTATCAAGACTATTATCATCGATTGTATGGGAGCCATCCGAAATGAATCCTGTTCGGTGGAAACAACGCTACTCTAATTTACTAAAAGCCTATGAGCAACTTTCCAACGCCGTAAAGCGGGATCATTTGGATGAGCTGGAAACCGCCGGACTGATACAAATGTTTGAATTTACCTTTGAGCTGGCTTAAAACCATCCTCTTCGGTGGAAGTTTCGATCCGGTTCACCTGGGACATCTGCATATCGCCAAGTCGGCTTTGCGTTACGCTGAGAAAATTGTGTTTGTCCCGTGTTATCTCAATCCTCTTGGAAAAGCTGCACAGGCCAGTCCGAAAGACCGGCTGGAAATGCTCAGACTTGCCCTCAAAGACGAGCCTCGTTGTGAAGTGTCGGATATTGAGCTAAACCGCAAAGCCCCCTCCTATACGGTTGAAACCTTATCCTCGCTTGCGTTGGGTAAACGCGAACAGGTGGGACTCCTTATCGGATGCGACGCGTTTCTCACCCTTCATCAGTGGAAAGCACCTCAAGAAATCTTAAGACAAGCCACCCTGCTCGTCTGCATGCGCCCTGGCGTGGATCCCTCTTTAGTCAGAGACTACGCTAAAACACCCCTATTTAAAGATAGTGCCATCGAATTCCTACAGGATACCTGCTTTAACATTTCCTCAACTCAGGTTAAAATCTACAATGTCTTGCGGGAGGATATTTCTGCTTTTACGCCAACTTGCGTGGCGGAGTATATCACTACCCATCGGCTGTATCATATTGAAGAAACCAGAAATATTCTTAAAGAAGAAACGGAGAAGCCCTCTATGGTAGAGATTACGCCAGATATTTTGTCAGAACACAGCATCACACCAGAAGAATATGAACGAATTCAGTCCCTCATCGGCCGTGTTCCAACCCTCACAGAACTCGGAATGTTCTCGGTGTTATGGTCCGAACACTGCTCATACAAGAATTCAAAACCTCTTCTTAAAACATTCCCCACGACAGGCAAATATGTATTGCAAGGGCCAGGTGAAAATGCGGGAATCATCGACATCGGCGATGGAGTTGCTGTAAGTTTCAAAATTGAGTCCCACAACCATCCCAGTGCGATAGAACCCTATCAAGGCGCAGCCACAGGTGTCGGGGGAATTATTCGCGACATTTTTGCCATGGGGGCAAGGCCTATTGCGTGCCTAGATTCTTTGCGTTTTGGAGATATTACCAAGGACGCGCAAAGCCGTCATCTTTTTGAATACGTGGTCAAAGGGATCGGAGATTATGGCAACTGCGTTGGCGTTCCCACGGTTGCCGGTGAG
>CAYHOI010000121.1:0-4903 GCA_964358175.1 uncultured Candidatus Marinamargulisbacteria bacterium
ACACCTACTGGAAGCCCATTGAAAACCGTAAACCATTTCGGTTTTAGTATATATTCTATCCCTCTTTATTTGTCTCAAGCTCTGGAAGCTTAATTTGACCAATCGAATTAGCCAAATCGATGTCCTCCAGTCCAGTATAGTATTGAAAGGTTGGTTTTCAGGTTTTGGAAAAACCGCCATCGCAAGATCTAGCGAAGCGTCAAAACCAATTCGGTCGAAGTATACATCTTTCCATTTGAGCGAAGTGGCTTCATGGAACCGCATCCCTGTGTATATACTTCGACTAAATTGGTTTCAGGGAAACCAATTTGCTCAGCATAACTACGACCAAGATTTGGTTCTTTCGGTATACCGAAAACCAAATCGGTCTTAGTATATCATGAGCATTAAATATGTGTTTGTCCTTTAAGGATACTTTCGGCATATTCATTTTTCCCAGAAGTTCATGCTATACTCCCTATGCGCCTGTAGCTCAGTGGATAGAGCAACGGGCTTCGAACCCGTGTGCCGGTAGTTCGATTCTACTCAGGCGCACCATTTAATACTCAGTTTGCAATGTTTCTCTGTTCGCAAAATATGGTAAGATAGCCCTGCGATGCTTCCTAACACAACCTCAAGGTATATCAACATCCTGGCACTTCTGGTCATTCTTTTGGCCTTTCTGATCATTAAGCCATTACTGACCCCCATACTGACGGCTGCGATACTGGCCTACCTCTTTTACCCCGTCTACCTCAAGCTCCTCATAGGGTGGACTCGCTTGAGCAAAAACAAATTCGAAGAGGCCGGCAAAACTGTCTCAGCCTTGGCAATTGTCGTCCTGGTTATCCTTACGTTTCTTCTTCCTTTATGGGGTCTGATGATGCTGTTCGCCATGAATCTCAAAGTGATCATATCCTTTTTTCAGGGTATGTTGCCCCTCATCACAAACTTGGCAAATACCGCAAAACCCCTTCTTCAATCCACCTTCATGGAAGGTGTCGACATTCATCTAAACCTCTCCCAGGTTTTCTCTACGCTTGCGATCCAATTGTTCAATGTAACGAAGGCATTGTTTTCTGAAATTCCCTCCTTTCTTTTCGGGTCATTCATCACGCTATTTGTCATGTATTATTTACTCAAAAACGTTACCAAAATTCTTGAATTCATTCGAGAGTGGATTCCCCTCTCGGAAGAGCTTCGTATCCAGTCACTCAATCGCTTTAGTCATCTGAGCCGCGGGCTCATCGGAAGTCAGTTTATTATTGCAGCTTGTCAGGCGTTGCTCATGGGGCTTGCCTGCTTGATCTTGGGGCTTCACCACAAGGCATTGATTATCGCCTCCACCTTTATTTTTGCTTTTGTTCCTTTTGTGGGAGCCTTTGTGGTTTGGCTTACCCTCTCAATCTACTTGGCATTGGGTTTTCTAAACGGAACAGAAGCTCTTTGGAGGCCAATATTCATGGTGATTTATGGCTCGCTGTTGGTAAGCACCATTGATAACCTTATTCGGCCAAAACTCCTTTCCGATGTTGCGAAAATCAATCCGGCTATTGTACTCATCGGTATTATTGGAGGAGTTATCCTTTTTGGAGTTCCTGGCATTTTTCTGGGACCGATTATTCTTACATTCGTTGAAATCGCCCTAGATGTTTTCAGGGAAACGTATAAAAAGCATCCGTAATTATTTCTCAAAGAATTGTTTGCTAGGAGCGTCCATTGTATACTAATTTCTTCGGTGAAGAAACTTATTACCTGTCTAATCATATTATTGACAATCAGTGCGATGTCGTTCTCAGATATCGTTTTGACCAATACTCCCGCCACGACTCAAGTTCTCCCACAAGGGTGTGTAAACGCTCCTGCTTTTTACATGAATATATCACCTTCAGGAAATGAGACAAAATTTACAAACATCGTTCTATTTGTTTCAGGAAACTTCTCAGAAAATCAGATTCTAATTTCTCTTTACGATGTTTCTGATTCTTCTCTCAAAGGGTCTTTCAGCGTCTTAACAAATGGTTCAATAACGGTCGATCTCTCCCCTGCCGTTGCGCTTTCCAATACAGGCAGTAAAAACTATTTGCTTGCTTTGAGTCTTTCTTCCACCCTGAACGTCGGAGCTAATCAGCTTCTGCTTTCAATAAACTCTGTAATCGGTACTGATTATTTCACCAACACAGTCAACGGCTATTTAACAGGAAATAGTCAACTCAATCTTTTCTCCATTGCAGGGCTTAACACATCCTCAAACGTCTCCTCCAGCGTTACCATCACTCTTAACCAGTTTGTCCCGATACTGGATCTTCACATCCGCCCGACTTTAGACACTGCCACGATTCTACAAGTTTCATTTGATGTCCAATCGAATCAATCACCTTCTCTCGGCCGATTCATTCTGTATTCCTCTCTTGGTGCCACCCAATCAGTGACAGCTCAAGTGGGTATTAACAGAATTAGCTTTACGACCGATACCGCAATGTCCACGAGCACATCTAACTTCACTATGGCCTTTCAATCTAACACCAGGATGGTCAACGAAACCACTCTCAGCGTCACGATCACGAGCATTAGTGTTCAGGGAACCAATGCCCTTCAGCCCATTTACAGCTTTTCTTCTATTCCTACTCTCTCCATCTTGGTCGTTCAAACCCCAAGCGTGAGTTCAGCAACCGCAGACTTAACCCTCCTATGCGTTGCATCCCCTCTGACCATTAATTACTTCGTTCCAGCAGGATCGGCTCGTAATATTATTTACTATGTCCGACTGTACCAGTCTTCGAGCAGCACCTTCACTCAGATCATCTGGGATCGTGTCGTTATGAAACTATCTGGGGCAGCAAACCTGAATCATATTGATTTTCAAGTTTTCGAAGACCCAGACGGCTCTGGAAAGTTAAACGACCTCTATCAGTACGTGCTCACTCCCGGAATCGTCGAAGACAACCGGATTACCCTGGATCTCATTCAACGAACCCTGAGCCTTACGACAACCAAGAACTTCTACATTGTGATGAACCTTGCGCCAACAATAAATTCTGGTCTGGAAATGATCCATGTCACTCTGGACTCCATAGAGGGTCGCTCGAGTATTTTTGGAGTATTTTCCACCATTTCAACCACCATTACGGGAGACGGTCTTGCGAAAACTTTTTCGGTCAGCGGCTTCAAAAGCGCCTATTCTTTAGCGACAAACTCCGTCGCTTTTAACGATAATACGGCCCTTCCCTTGATGACCCTCGAGACCCGACCACAGGTCGAAAATTCGAAGCGACTTCTTCTTCAATGCAATGTCGACAGTCAGACGACCAACCTTGGATATTTGACCGTATACGCTCAACATGATAACAATCTGATTGTCTCTACAAATATCCAGTTAGGGGTCAATACTCTTCTGTTGCCAACCGCTGATATGGTAGCTGGAAGCAGCTACAATTACAGTCTTACCTTCACCCCCCTTGCAACACTTCCCGCTGGCGTGAGCCTCTCTATCGCTTTATCTAAAATTTCAGGTAAAAGTTATATTTCAGATCTTGAACTTATCTCCTATGAAACACTTCCTTCGCGCAACCTTCTGATCGGAGGAATCCGAATGACACCAACCCCCTCTACTGCATCCTCCGTCTTTATCGGTGGGATGGAAGTTCCTATCCTGAAATTTGGCGTATCTTCGTTTTTTGTAGGGACCACCCTCAATTCCATCACCCTCACCAACACGGGAAATATTTCTTTTTTCAACGGCAGCAGCCAAACCAATCGCGTAGATCATGTGTACATCTACACCGACACCAACACCAGCAATCATTGGGATGAATCTGATCGGCGAGTTTTTACCGTGGACAATGGCAGCTTTTCTTTTTTGTCACCCAATGAGTCCATCGTTATCTCACTCAATCAGTTTTTTCCGACATTCAACTCTGTTGAATCTACGTTCTTTATTACCTATGGGCTTGCTCCTAACACAGCGTCAAATCAATCAGCCAGGGCATTTCTGGGAGATGGTGTTTATACGGATAGTTTCACAGAAACGAATCACTCCCTCAAAAATTTCCTAAAAAGCACCAGTCAAGCGTCCTTTTCGTCGGGAATTGCGGATATCTACTTTTCAAGCTACAACATTCTCATCACCCATTCTATTCAGGGCCAAAGCGACTGTCCTATTTATGAGCTAACTGTTCATGCACTGACCCACTTGCCAACATTCTCGATCATTATCAGCAACAATCTTTCTCTTTTTACCGGAAATGATTTTGGCATCAGTCGTCTGGCTATTGTCGAGGATGTTGACCAGAACAATCAATTTAGTGTCATGGATCGTGTACATGATGTCCGCTCAAATTTTAGCTCCTTGACGACCTCCGACCTTACCCTTCATAACTTGACCAACACGTTTCAAGATTACCATTTTCTCATTCTTGCCAGCTTCGGAAGCCAAATCCCAACCCCACAATTCATGACCGATGCACTCAATCTCTCCGTGCGCAATAGCGTCATTGTTTCTGTCAACACATCCGTTGCAGGCTTGTTTCCTTTTCCCAGAGGCAACACGAACATCCTCATTACCTCCAATCTCGTATCACTAGAGCTTCTCAGCGTCACCCCTTCACTCATTCAAGATTGGAGTCAAACAACACTATCGCTGAGCTTCAAGGTATCAAATCGCTACAATCAAGCCCTTACACTCAACGGTCTCAGTCCTCAGTTTTACCTTTCCTCCATCAGCAGTTTAAATGTTTCCTATGAATACGCCATTTCGACTTCAACGACATTTCCAATCCTCCTGGCCGCTACTTCAAGTCTTACGGTCGATTTTACGGTCACGCCCCATCGTGCAATAGATCCGGGAAGCATCTATCTTGACGGCTATCTCTCCTACACTTTTGAGGACAAGAAAATGATTCTTCAGCGGTCTCTTTTATTTACC
>CAYHOI010000122.1:0-4872 GCA_964358175.1 uncultured Candidatus Marinamargulisbacteria bacterium
GAAATCTGATTTATGAGCAGAAGCTTCAGGCAGGCGTAGCCGGTGACACGAAGTTTAGCACTGCGGTTAGCATGCTTGTGATGCCTTCCCTAATAGGATCCCTGGAGATGAAGGGGGATTTCACGGGGACAAAACCTACGTTGTTTATCGCTCCGGGATTATCTTACGGACTGGATGATATTAAAGTAAACCTTGCGGTGGGAGTCGGCCTTAACTCAAACAGCCAGGATTTGTATATTAGAAATATCGTCTCCTACGAATTTTAAGGCACAGTAGAAGTAGTGGCGCATAGTTATGCGCCACTACTTCTACTGTAATTTAGTATATAATACCTTTCATGGAAAAGGATCTTCGTTACAAAATTCGCGATTTAGCCAAGCGAATCAAGGCCTATAACAAGTATTTTAACTTGAAGCTTTTTATCAACGCTTTCGAATATGCATTGCAAGCACATGAGGGACAAACCAGAAAATCAGGCGAAGCCTATATCTGGCATCCCGTGCATGTGACGGAAATTCTTGTCGAGTACGAAGCGGATGAGAAAACGATTTTGTCTGCTCTGCTTCATGACATTGTTGAGGACACGGACATTACGACAGAACAGATCTCAGAAACCTTCGGGGAAGATATTGCAAGTATCGTTGACGGAGTCACAAAACTTGGTCGACTGCATTTCTCAAGTGCGGAGGAGGCAACGGTTGAAAACTTCCGAAAGATGTTCTTATCGATGGCCAAAGATATTCGCATTATTATTATTAAGCTTGCCGATCGTCTTCACAATATGCGAACCCTAAAGTATTTGGACGAGGATCGACGCAAAATGATTGCTCGGGAAACCTTAGACATTTATGCCCCGCTCTCACACCGGCTTGGAATGTCCAATATCAAATGGGAGCTGGAGGATCTGTGTTTTCGCTATCTGCATGAGCAAGATTATCAGAAACTCAAAAATGAGATTTCCGTTAAACGCGAAGAGCGGGAAAAGTATGTGCAGAGTTTTGTCGAGAGCGTTACTTCGATGCTGGTTGAAGAAGGAATTGCAACCACGGTAACAGGTCGCCCTAAACATTTCTGGTCCATTTACAACAAAATGATTAAACAGCGAACCAATATCAAGAACCTGTATGATTTGTATGCCATTCGAATCATTGTCGATACGGTAAGAGACTGTTACACCGCGCTCGGCATTATTCACACTCAATTTAAGCCGATACCCGGCCGATTCAAAGACTATGTTGCTATGCCAAAACAAAACATGTATCAATCCATTCATACGGTTATCATTGGGCCAGAGGGAAAACCCGTTGAAGTACAAATCCGCACCAAAGAAATGCACAAAGTCTCTGAGTTTGGCATCGCCGCGCATTGGCGTTACAAAGAAGGAAAGGCCAAGGAAGAACCCTTTGAAAAGAAATTGGCGTGGCTTCGAGAACTCATCGAGTGGCAAGATGATGTTGACAACAAAGATTACTACGAACATCTCAAGATTGATTTGTTTACTGATGAAATCTTTGTGTTTACCCCAAAAGGAGATGTTTATGAGCTTCCCATCGGGGCAACACCCTTGGACTTCGCCTACCGTGTTCATAGTGAAATTGGGCACCGATGTATTGGTGCTAAAGTAAACACAAAAATCGTTACCCTTCAGACACCCTTGGCAAACGGGGATATCGTAGAGATCATCACCTCCAATACACCTAGCCCGAAGTTTGCGTGGTTATCGATTGTAAAGACCACCTCTGCGCGGAACAAAATTCGACAATGGATCAAGAAACATTCTCCCAGCTACTCTGAAGATACATCTGAAGAAGAGACGCACAGAACCGCAACACAGGGGGCTCCAGAGCAGAAGGTTAGCCGAACCGTTGAAGCTATACAAGAAGGGAAGACGGATAAACCGAAGAGACGAAGCGCAGGGGTCATTGTTCAAGATGGGGAGGATGTGCTTACCTATCTGAGCCGGTGTTGCAACCCGGTTCCTGGCGACGATATCATGGGATACATTACTCGGGGAAGAGGCGTCGCTGTTCACCGGCAGGATTGCCCCAATTTCCGACATTTACTACGGGAACGACTGGTCTGTGTGAAATGGGATAAAGATTACCAAGGCAGTTTTGATCTCGCACTTGAAATCGTTGCCAAAGATCGCGTTGGCCTTCTTAACGACATTGTGGCTAAAATAGCAGAGATGAAGGTCAATATCCTCAATGGTCAAATCCGAACGACAACCAAGGAAAAAGCATTGGTTAGTCTCATCCTGGGAATTGTAAACATGGATCTTCTTGAACCCATGATTTCTAAAATAAAGAGGGTCAAGGATGTTCTGGATGTGAGGCGAGTTTAATATGGGAATGATGCTAATTCTCCAAGGTGCATTGACTCAAAACGTGGTATTGGGAAGCTTACTCGGGGTTGGGGTGCTCGTTGATCTTCCTCGATCTGTTGAGGATGCTCGTCGAGAGATCACTCTCTTGGGCGCATTGTTGGCATTAGCAACCGTTACCACGTGGCTTATTGAACACATTATTCTGTTGCCGTTACATGCACAGTTTCTAAGAATTATTTTTTTTATGCTGACTATTGCCTTGGGCGAACAAGCTCTTGAGCATTTCTTCGGATGGCGCATCTCTCCTTATCGAAAAGTTATCCTCTGGAGTGTGGTTCTCGGAGTCTCCCTTCAAAACACACTTTATCAACGTGGGTTTTCCGAAAGCCTTTTCTATGCGCTGGGGGCAGGGCTTGGGTATATACTAGTTCTGGTCATGATGATCGGACTCCATGAGCGACTGAAGCACGCGAGAGTGTCGCGGCTACTTCAAGGGCTTCCTATGATCTTGTTATGTGCAACGATCATGTCCATGGCCTTTACTGTTTTCCTCTCATTTTAGGTGTAGATACTCTGCTAAAATTGGTTTTCGGTTTTGTAACTCCTCGCTTACGCTCACGCACAGTAAGCGTCGCTCGTCGTCACTTCACCGAAAACCAATTCGTGACGAGTATACTAAGTCATTGTCATGAAACTACCTTTACAAGGCAACGTCAAAGTCGCGACAGATTGAGTTTGCGTAACATCTAACGAGCCCTTTCTGAGGTGGTTTGCCACAAATGCAAGCAAATTCAGGACAAAAGACGAAATAATAGGCATGCGAAAGCTATGCCAGAGTGAATTCTGGATGACAAAGGAGTATTGGATTGCCTGCGGTCGCTGTTTTTCTACAGGCCGATCATTTTCATGGCGATGGAAGGATTCCAGCTGCAATAACGAAGAGCTTTCGCAATATTTGGAAGTCCCAATAATCGAAATAGACTAATGACCAAGTTTCTTAAACTTGCCACCATTCCTTGGACTATTTTCATGGTGTATACCTCCGCTTTTTTATAATGGCGTGGAGATAAAATCAATTACAATACTAGAATCACCCTTCCTTCCGTTTTTGCACTTTCTAGCGGGCGTATTTGTCGCGAACTGAAATTGAACTTGATACTATGGACACGGTCATTCTAGTATCAACTGTCTTCAGGATGGGCCCGGCTCGCGGCCACTTCAGCCTGCATGTCTGTAACGCGGATGTTTTGCCGATAGCAGTTGGAATCTGCACCGGCAACCTGCTTATTTCCGGTCGACTGGTCGATATAAAGTTGATTCATTATGGTGGTTGCTGTGCAACAAATATTTATTTATTGTTCATTAAAATCGGGTATGCTTTATCAGACTATGGCTAGATCGATTCTGTTGGTGGTTTCGGTCATGTATTCCAAGGTGCCTTTGTAGATTTTGTTCTGAAGGATGTAGCGGATGGATGATGCGTTCCACTTTCCACCACGTGCAGTTCTGTAATCGTTCTCATTAAGATAAGATGCAATCTTGTAGAGGCTCAATTTTTTATACCGTTTCAAGTAGAAGATTTTCTTGATGGTTACGGAGTTCTGATCGTTGATGCTTAGTTCCTTGCTTTGAGATGAATATCCGAAAGGAACAGCACCGCCACTATATAGGCCTTTTTTTGCTTTGTTCATTCTTCCACCGGAAAGCCTCATCGTGATGAAAGCCTTTTCAAGCTCCGAAATGATTCCCATAAATTGCCTAAAGGCTTTTCTCATCGGGTCGCCGCTATCCAGGTTGGGTTCTTTGATGCTAATCAATCGTTTGCCCAATAGTTCAAACTTCTTGATCAAATGTTCTTGGATGTATAGATCCCGAGCTAGACGATCCAGCTTGAAGATTACAATTGCCTCAATTTTTGGATTGGCCTCAAGGTAGTTCAATAAGTTTACTAAGGCCGGTCTGCTTTTCAACCCGCCACTGACACCATCGTCGTTAAAAGCTTCAATCAATTCCAACTTGTTTTCCAAACAATAATCTCGTATCTCATTTAGCTGTAACTGAATGGTGCCTTCATCTTTTTGATTAACCGTGGAAACTCTGGAGTATGATACTACCTGTGTTTGTTTCTCTGTCATTAGGTAAATATATCTGCAATAGAATTGGAAGAGTCGAAAAATGCAGTTTTTAGTGGTGGAGATGAGCGGGATCGAACCGCTTACCTGTTGCATGCCATGCAACCGCTCTACCAATTGAGCTACACCCCCACTAAAATCTAGCAATTGCTGGCTATTTTACCATAATCCTATAATTTTTCAAAAACATTTCTGAGACCGGCGTTAAGTGCTTTGGCTAAGTCTATTATCCGGCTATCTGGGGAAAATGCTTATGGTTATGCCAGCAAAGCGCGGCCATGTGTAAGACAAATGTAAATTAGGCGTGATGAAGAAATGGTTCCACTATCTCTATATAGTGTCTGAGAGAAAACACCTAGTTCATTTCAATAATTGCTAGACTAGCCGGTAGCCGGATTGATTTTCAGAGATCGT
>CAYHOI010000123.1:0-4857 GCA_964358175.1 uncultured Candidatus Marinamargulisbacteria bacterium
TTCTTTACTGCCTCCTCCGACTCAACATCTAAAAAAATTTCATGTAACGAGCGTAAAAGATTTTTGATGGTTTGCGCTATATTATATATTACAAGGAAGATGAGGTTGATCATAAAAAACCCCCTCGTCGAAAGATTAATTTGCAGCCTTTTGTTCAGGAGTTGTCTGCGCAACTGAATACGAAAATTGAATTGCGCGAGGTGGGTAATCGCGGAGAGGCGAAGCTTTTCGGCGGGCTCGGAAGCTGTGGAAAGTCGCTATGCTGTGTCAACTGGAACAAAAAGGGCTCAGTGGTAACTGTTAAAATGGCGAAAGAGCAAGGTCTTTCAATTAATATCCCAAAGCTTTCAGGGGTTTGTGGGCGTTTGATGTGTTGCCTATCTTATGAACGAGAGAACTATCAAGATGGTCAGTTTGTAAAATGAGTGAGTGTATTTTTTGTCAGATTGCCTCGAAGTCTATTCCAGCGGATATGGTGTATGAGAGTGAGGATGTGGTTGCGTTTTTAGATCGACACCCTGTTTCCCCTTTGCATGTTTTGGTAATTCCACGAATCCACCGTGAAACTATACTTGATCTTTCGGATGAGGAATGGCGGGGGATTCATGGTGCCATCAACACGATCGCTCACGAACAAGGTGTGGCCGAAACGGGCTTTCGACTGGTAAACAATTGCGGTGTGGATGGTGGGCAGACTGTCGCGCATGTTCACTTCCATCTGCTTGGGAAACGGTCACATCACTGGCCACCCGGCTAGCCTGAGTATCGATGTTGCAACTTAACAATATTTCTTTATCGTTTGATACCCAGCAACTTCTGAAAGATGTGAGCATCAATATTCACAGTGGCGAGAGACTTGGGTTGGTTGGCCGGAATGGAAGCGGCAAGACCTCGTTGTTTAAACTGATCACGGGCGAGTTGAAGCCGGATGGGGGACTGGTTGCTCTTCCCAAAAACTATACGATTGGTTATTTGAAGCAGTATCTGAGTTTTGAAGAACCAACTATCCTGCAGGAAGCCTGTCTGGGCTTGAAGGAGGATGAGAAGGATCAGGTCTGGAAGGCTGAAAAAATCCTCACGGGTTTGGGTTTTACTCAGGAAGAGTTTTATAAATTTCCATTGGAATTTTCGGGTGGATTTCAGGTTCGATTGAATCTGGCTAAGGTTCTTCTCGGGGAGCCACATTTGCTACTCCTTGACGAACCGACCAATTATCTCGACATCATTTCTATACGCTGGCTAACCGCTTTCCTAAAGCGTTGGCCCAATGAGTTGATTATCATTACCCATGACCGAGATTTCATGAACAGCATAACCACCCATACGATGGTGATTCATCGTCAGAAAATCAAAAAGATGCCAGGAGATACCCATAAATTATTCCAGCAAATTGCAGTCGAGGAAGAAGTCTATGAGCTTACTCGTCAAAAAGAGCAGAAAAAGCGCGATGAAACCATGGATTTCATCAACCGTTTTCGGGCTCAGGCCGCACGTGCCAGCTTGGTTCAGTCCCGGATCAAATCGCTGGATCGAATGGGGAACAAAGAAGAATTAAGCCGCATCATTGAATTGGGGTTTCGTTTTAACTATAGTCATTTTGAGGCTCAGAATCTAATTCGTGTGGACGGCTTAACTTTTGGCTATACACCAGATCGACTGCTCATCGAAGATCTGACTTTTGAAATCGGAAAAAAAGATCGAATTTGTGTGATCGGAAAGAATGGGAAAGGAAAGTCTACCTTGCTACGACTCTTGGCGGGTGAGCTACCACCTATGCGGGGAACTATTACGCGCCATCCAGTGTGTCATATGGGATATTTTGGTCAGACCAATATCGAGCGGCTCAATCCAAGCTTGACGATTGAGAAAGAATTGACCCTGGTGAGACCGGATTTACATTATAGTGAGATTCGAAAAACCTGTGGAGCGATGATGTTTTCTGGTGATTTGGCCTTGAAACAGATTTCTGTTCTTTCAGGAGGAGAAAAGAGTCGTGTGTTGCTTGGCAAGATCCTGCTTTCTGCAACGAATCTGCTTCTGCTAGACGAGCCGACCAATCACCTGGATATCGAATCCTGTGACTCCATGATTGCTGCATTGGATGAATTTGATGGGGCCATGATGATCGTGACCCACAGTGAGATGTTTCTTCATCATCTGGCGAATCGACTCATCGTTTTTAATGAGGATCGTGTGTTTATGTTTGAAGGTACGTATCAGGAATTTTTAGATAAACATGGCTGGGAAGAAGAGGTGAAAAAGCCAAAAAAGGAACCGCGTTCTGTGGCGAAACCCGCACAAGTGTCCCAGGCTGATTATAGTAAGAAGAGGAGGGTGCTTCTCGCCAAGATTGCTGAGGTGGAAGCACAGCTTGAAGTGAATGAGGCCTCTTTCGAAGAACTAAATCTGAAAATGGCGCAAAATGCGTCGGCTGGAGGCGCTATGATGAAAAGCCTTCAGATTCAGAGCCACGAGCTCAAGTTGGCCCTAGAAGAAGGCTACAAGACCCTCGAAGTGCTGATTGATGAGCTGGATGTTTTGGATAAGATGAAGCCTTAGGCGCGTTAGATATTCTTGTGGCAGCGCTGTTATTTGTCCCCCCATTTCTCTAGGCCTGATACTTAAGGTAAGACGATCATTCGATGTCACCAGAATTTTAAGACATTCTAAATTAAGTGAAATTTATAAAAAACCCGACTCCTCTCTCATTTATCGAGCAACAGACCCCTTAGTCATTGTCATGAAACTACCTTTACATCTGACTTGTATTTTTGTTCGTCTTCTGCGTTGTGAAATCTTTCACATAGTCAAACTATGCGAAAGATTCCAAGCCTTGAAGCCAAATCAAAAATACTGCGTGATCTGTAAAGGTTATTTCGTTCCAACTCCTTAGTCGCAAATATCATAAAAACGCGATATATCAATGAGAGCTAATAGTCACAAGGCATCGTCGTGATTTTACATCCCTATTTTTCGGGGGGGGGGGCAACTTTCCTGCAACTTCCTGATTTTCTGTACGATAATTTAGTATAAGTAGATGAAAAGGGCTCCGCTGAGTTTGCATTCGGGAATCATTTTGCTCTCAAGTACAAGCTTATGGTCAAAGCTTGCCGTGCAGCATGGGCTGAGCTGAATCTGATTCGCCAAAATCAGGGGCAAATCATGGTTACTGCGTAAGGTGAGTGAATAAAATGAAATATAAAATCGTAAGCATTCGAAACACCCCTATTGAATGGCCCGACACTATCCCAACATTAACAATCGAAGAGTTAAATGCTATCCCTGATAGTAAATTTCATCCGCTTAAAAGACAAATTTTAAAAGACATTGAACCCTTATTAATTAAAGCATTTGACCAACAAAAAAATCATCCTTGGTTTGACAAATATATCAAATCAGCCTTAAGTGCTTTTCATTTATTATACTTCAAAGTTGCACTACAAAAAAACTCTTGTATAACGAGCATAGGATGTCTGGGAGACTTCATTTTACCTGTAATTGCCCACACTATATATAATTCGGAATTTAGAATTTTTAATATTGATCTTGGAACATTCGAAAGCTTAAACGAAGAACTTTCGTCATACCCAAAACTAAAAGCATTAAACTTCTCTGGAGAATTTTCTTCAGGCAAAAAATCGATTTCAAATCAGCAAAATCAAAAAAGTTTTATTCCAGACCATAGTCAAGACTATATCATCGCTCTAACAGGTGCCTTTGCTGATATTCCACATCTTAAAGAATCTGAATCCTGTGAAGTTATTGAGGAAGCCTTAAGAGTAATAAAAAATGGTGGCAAGCTCGTCTTATCTACTTTAGGCCTTTGGGAAGGTTTCGATGAAAACCGAATGAAAGCGTATATAAATGAAATTCTTGCTAAACCAGAATGGATGAAAACGAGAATAGTGCAAATTCCAAACTCTAGTTGGAGCTACGATAATGATTTTACACTCCAGGGAAATATCTATCAAGTTTTTTTCGACTAACTCTGAGGTTAAGAAGTGGCTATGGGGGTGCTGTACAGATGGAGAGATTGATGAAAAATTGACATAAAAGGTGAATAAAGGAGAAAAAATATGAATAAAATTATTTCGGATAAGCATACTCAAGAAGTCATAAAAGCTATTACAGAAAGCGATAGTCCTAATCTTGTGTAGCAAGCTATTACACTTCTTATGGATTTGGAGACTTCCATCCGAGAGCTACGAAACGATCCTGCAAAGGAAGGTTTAGTAAGCAAGAAAAGAACACTGATAAAATGTTTATTAAAGAAGCCTTTTCAGAGCCTAGGTATCAATATAGAAGAAAGTGATGTTCCGGAGGTATGTGATTATTTTAAGAAAAACCCATATTTGGTGAAGGGTACTTAAGTATCCTCCTAACCCTGACTCGAGTCTGTTGCTCATTTAGCCGTATAATCGAACGAGAGTCAGGGTTCCCTCATTAAAAATTGATTGTAGTCCGCCTCATCCCCCAACCCCTTCTCCGCTTGCGGAGAAGGGGAGTATAGTTCAAAATTGAGAACAGAATTGTTATCGATCATGGAGATTTCAGTTATTTGATTTATTACACCTTGAAGAGACGATAAGTCAGATAAGGGGCCTTCTCCGCAAGCGGAGAGGGCTGGGCGAAGCCCTGGGTGAGGCGGAATTTTAATGAAGGAACCCTGCCCGAACGAGAGCGAAAAAACAATTCTTTTTTGAAATAGAATTGGTATAATGCACCTATGATTTGCCAAATCTGCAATATTCGACCAGCGTCTATAACGATTTCGACTACACTCAATAATGTGAACAACACCATGCATGTTTGTCAGCAGTGTGCTCAGGAAAAGAATTTGATGTTTTTCCCTCCCGA
>CAYHOI010000124.1:0-4808 GCA_964358175.1 uncultured Candidatus Marinamargulisbacteria bacterium
ACCCTTTCGGTTTTAGCATATACTGAGTCTATCTTATTAGTAGACTTTAACATAGGTAGGCTATATTCAGCATAAAGAGTTCTCCCGGGTGATCGAAGTGTCCGCGGAGGTCGAAAAGGGGTTTAACACCCAGAAGCTACGCGCCCAAGTCAAACGTCTTCTTGATCGCGATCTGCATCTTCCGAAAGGCGTGGTTCTATCCTCTGCCGGCGAACAGCAAGAACAGTCGAAGGCGTCCTCCTTTCTGGGGACTGCATTTTTGTTGACGGTTTTCATGATTTTTCTGGTTCTCATTGCTCAGTTCCATTCTCTTCTCATTCCGTTTATCATTCTCGGAACCATAGTATTGTCACTGATCGGGATGTTTTGGGGCCTTATTATTACCCAGACTCCTTTTTGTATTGTAATGACAGGGGTAGGAGTCATCAGTCTTGCGGGAATTGTGGTAAAGAACGGTATTTTGTTGTTGGACTTTACGGTTCGTTTGCGCGAGGCTGGAGAGTCGCGAGTCGAAGCGTTGGTTCAGGCTGGCAAGATCAGGGTTCGCCCCGTGATGCTTACAGCAGCCACAGCCATCCTGGGGCTTCTTCCGATGTCGACAGGGATTAGTTTCGACTTCCACAAGTTTGTTTTGGTGACGCATTCAGATGCGTCCGAATGGTGGGCGTCTATGTCGAATGCTGTGATATTCGGTTTAGCCGTCGCTACCGCCCTCACCCTAGTGATCGTACCCTGTGTCTACAATGTTCTCGAAAGCGCGAAGGAAAAGATAAAACAGAGGTTAACGTCTAAAAGAATTTGATTTTAAATAAGGACTTGTCGACCATTAATTTATCTATAAATTTCATAGCATTTTAATAAAACAGAAAAAATCGATGCAACTTTTCACTTTTTTGCACGATAACTTGAATGAGATGTTTAAGTTAAAAATCATATCGCAGCAATCTGGAGCTCAGAAAATTCTAAACGTTTTGAGACGTATCGGTCACATAGTGTGCGGAGTATTTGTATCAGATTCAGAACCACCAGATGTTTCAATGGCTCCTAAATTGACTGAGTTCTCGGGAGTCCCAGGCGAAAAATTCGATTTAAAAACACGATTTTTTAAAGTCGTGTACAGTAAAGATGGATCACATTATAAAGTCGTTTTAAAATACAATGATGATAAGTTGTGCTTCACGTATCCCATTGGACATCCTAGAGAAGAAGAAGTTAAAAAATTACAACCCAACAAACATGAGGTTCATTTAGTTGGCGAAATAACGAAAGTATCAAGCACAGAAAATGATCTTTCAAAAGTATACGAGGTGAGAATCGACTCGTTTAGGCCACTAGTTCCTTGATTAAGTTCCTATATGCTATGATACACGTATGTGTGCCAGACAAATACTTGTCGTAGGCGGGGCCGGGTATATTGGTTCTCATGCCGTTCGCATGCTTCGAAAACAGGGTGATCTTCCCATTATTTTTGATAATTTATCAACTGGACATCGTGCCAGCGTCTCATCCGAGACCTTCTTTTTGGGAGACGTTCGCAATCCTCTTGATTTAGATCGCGTTTTTCAAGAGAATCAGATCGACGCTGTGATGCATTTTTGTGCCAAAAGTCTTGTGGGCGAATCGATGCAAATGCCCGAAATCTATTTTGAGAACAACATCGTGGGCGGTTTCAATCTGCTTCAGGCAATGCTTCGACATCAGGTATCTTCCATTATTTTTTCTTCAACAGCCGCGACCTTTGGGCAACCAGATGAGCTCCCCATCCATGAAACTACAACCCAAACCCCGACTAACCCCTACGGTGAAAGCAAACTTATCTTCGAAAAAATGCTTCGTTGGTATGATGAATGTCATGGTCTCAAATCGGTTATCTTGAGATATTTTAATGCCGCTGGTGCCGATGATGAGGGCGATATCGGTGAGGATCATACCCCAGAAACGCATCTTATTCCAATTATTGCCCACGTGCTTGCCGTGAAACGAGAGAAGCTTCAGATCTATGGACGTGATTATCCGACACCAGATGGAACATGTGTGCGCGATTATATTCATATCAACGACTTGGCACGTGCGCATATGTTGGCATTGGATTATGTGCTTAAAGAAAAGAAGAGTATAGATTTTAATCTTGGAAATGGTCATGGGCACACTGTTCTTGAGATTGTTCAGATGGTGGAAAAAGTTTCTGGCAAAAAGGTTCCGTACATACATTCTGATCGACGAGCAGGTGACCCTGCCACGTTAATCGCTTCCTCGGAACGGATTCAAAATACTCTTGGCTGGAAACCTCGTTATTCCCTTGAAGAGATTGTCTCAACAGCACTGCGATGGCACTCTCTTCATCCTGAGGGGTACGCGACGTAGGCATGCGCACCCAGTTAATCGTTGATACTTCTGCTTTCCGATCAAACCTCCAGACGATCCGAAGCTTGTTAACGCCTCGGACAAAATTACTTGCCGTGGTCAAAGCAGACGCCTATGGCCATGGAGCAACCGTCCTCTCATCGATTGCCATGCAAGAAGGTGTGGATTATCTCGGGGTCGCGACCGTAGATGAGGCGATTGAATTGCGCGAGGCGGGGATAAGCGTTCCCATTCTCATTTTGACAGAGCCCACTGATCTCTCAAGCTTACCTGGGATTTTGTATTACAACCTCTCATTGACCGTTTATTCGGAGATGTTTATCCGCTCACTCAGCAAGGCCGTCGAAACCTTCCATAAACCTGTAAAGATTCATGTGAAGGTGGACACGGGTATGAGTAGGGTGGGGGTCGCCCCAGAAGAGGCAATTCCTTTTATGGACTTGCTCAAAGCACAGCCATTGTTTCACGTGGAAGGTATGTTTACCCACCTGGCCACGGCGGATAGTGAAGAGGACTCTTTTACGCTTCAACAACTGCAGCGTTTTAACGAATTGAAAAATGCTCTATCCAAATCTGAGAAGATTTCTTTATTTCATGTAGCGAATTCAGCGGCAACGATTCGATTCCCTGAGGCCCATTATGATATGGTTCGTGTTGGAATTGCTCTCTACAAAAATGTACTCACGTTCAAGACTCGCGTTCTCTTTGTTCGAGACATTCCATCCGGAACGTCTGTCGGGTACTCTCGCACCTTTATTGCAGACAAACCTCTACGGCTTGCGGTTCTTAGTGTTGGATACGCTGATGGGTACAGCAGATTGTTGTCTAATAAAGGGGAGGTTCTTCTCCATGGGAAACGTTGCCCCATTATAGGGAATGTGTGTATGGATATGACCATGGTAAAATTACCTGAAGGACTTATCGTTTCTCCGGGAGATACCGCAACTTTAATTGGGACGCAATCTGGTGAGACCATTACTGCACAAGATGTTGCCGCTCTCACCCAGACCATTGACTACGAAGTCATGTGCAGTATCGGAAAAAGGGTGCCAAGGGTGTATGTGTGAAAAAAGCAGCCTGATTATTTGCGAAATAGACAGCTTTATGGTACGCTAAATTTTCAGAAATTAGTGGTATGAAGGAGTGCTAAAAATGAAGAAATGTCCAACGTGTCGGATGGAATTAGAAGACGATGTGCCCGTTTGCTTGTGTGGCTATGCATTCAAGGAGGATGTTCTGCGTCGAATGACAAAATGGGCAAAATTTTTTGATTATCATAAGTTAAATGCAAAGTATAGTGCGCTTTATCTCATTGCCTTGATTTTGGATGTTTTGGCAATTGTGTCCCTGCTGGGTATTGTTTTTGGAATCGTAACGAGTTTTAGGGATGCCTCGTTTCTGATGATTATCTTTACGGTGGTTTCAGGGATATTGGGTTACCTGATTTTGAAAGCTTTTGCAGAGATTATCATTCTCTTTATCGGGATTGAAGAGAATACCAGTCGAAACAATAATCTTTTGGAATCTATTCTCGATAGCCTACGCGACAGGCACCCCCCAACGAAGTAGCACAAAAATTTCTTGATTTCCCTGAGTTCCGGTTACTTCGCTCGATAACTGTTGAACGAAAATCCATCCTGTTTTCTCGCAGTATTGCCGGAATTGATCGACTAAAGAAATAATCATAGAAAGATCCTGAATCACTCCTCCGAGAGGAACATCACTCTGCCAAGCCTCAAATTGAGGTTTGAAAAGCACGAGACAAAATCCCCCAGGTTTCAAAAAAGTGGCAAGGACGGGAAGCAACAACCGAAGTGAGATAAACGAGACATCTCCCACTATAAAGTCAACGGGCAAGACCACAGGAGAGTCCTGATTTTTAGGATGAGTCTGAAGTAAAAGGGCAAGGTTATCCGTCGTGAGTTCCCGAACATTGACCCTTTCAAGCGAGAGCACATCAGGGTGTATCCGCAACGTGTGAGCCAGGATGCCGTAGCCCACATCGATAGAAATCATTTTTTTGGCTCCTTCACGCAAAAGGAAATCAGTGAATCCACCGGTAGAGGCTCCGCAGTCGATTCCGATTTGCCCCGCAACGCAGAGATCAAGCTTTACAAAAACAGAGGCCAATTTGTCTCCTCCGCGACTTACATAGGCTGAGGGGTGGGTCTTGAGGCGAATAATCTCGCGGGGATGAACAATCTCATGTAGCGAAGAAAATTTTCGTGAGGCCCCGATCACATTACCTGAAAGCACTTCGCTCAAGGCTTCTTTTGGGGAGCTGACCAACTCATGAGCCAGCATATAGTCCAGTAGAGTTATTTTTTTAACCATCCATTAAGTATACGAAAAATAAGGACAAAAATACATCGAGAAAAATAGTTGAGTGAACTCCTCCAGGAAATTGGTCTCAATTTTCTGGAGGAGTTTCCGCTATATGGAGA
>CAYHOI010000125.1:0-4795 GCA_964358175.1 uncultured Candidatus Marinamargulisbacteria bacterium
GGGGTGGGTGAGGCGGCAATTTGGAGCAACAAAAGTTATAATTAGAATTGCTGTTTGGCAAAAGGTATACATAGACAGTCGAAGGGGCTCAATGCGATAATCCCTTAAGTTTTATGCCGAAACGCACGGATATTCACACCATACTTATTATCGGATCAGGCCCTATTATCATTGGGCAGGCCTGTGAGTTTGATTACTCAGGGACACAGGCGATTAAAGCTCTTAAAGAGGAGGGCTACCGAGTGGTGCTGGTGAACAGTAACCCTGCTTCCATTATGACAGATCCAGAATTAGCGGATCGAACGTACATTGAACCTATTACCCCAGAATTTGTTGCCGAAATTATTGCCAAAGAGCGACCCGATGCACTTTTGCCAACGATGGGAGGGCAAACCGCACTTAACATTGCGATCGCTCTTTCAGAGAATGGTGTCCTCAAGAAATATAATGTGGAGCTCATTGGTGCAAGATTTGAGGCTATAAAGAAGGCAGAAGATCGCCAGCTATTTAAGGAGGCCATGACCAAAATAGGGATTGGAGTGCCTGACTCAGATCTGGCTTATTGCGTAGAGGAGGCGCTTGTTGCGGGTGAGAGAATTGGCTATCCCCTTATTATTCGGCCAGCCTTTACCTTGGGCGGAAGTGGCGGGGGGATTGCTTACAACAGAGATGAACTTGAACAAATTGTGAGTCACGGTCTCAAGGAGAGTCCTATCGGACAGGTTCTTGTAGAGCAATCTGTTATCGGGTGGAAAGAGTACGAGTTGGAGGTCATGAAGGATAAAAATGACAACGTTACCATTATTTGTTCCATCGAAAATTTTGATCCCATGGGGGTGCATACCGGCGACAGTATTACGGTAGCACCTGCCCAAACACTTACGGACAAGGAGTATCAGCGTTTAAGAGATTATTCGTTAGCGGTGATGCGTGAGATTGGGGTGGACACGGGGGGCAGCAATATTCAGTTTGCAGTCAATCCCATTAACGGGGATGTCATTATCATTGAAATGAATCCGCGAGTGTCTCGTAGTTCTGCACTTGCCTCTAAGGCGACAGGTTTTCCAATTGCAAAAATTGCAGCCAAATTGGCCGTGGGATACACGTTGGATGAAATTCAAAATGATATCACAAAGTATACCCCAGCCTGTTTTGAGCCCACCATAGACTACGTGGTCACCAAGGTGCCTCGCTTTGCTTTCGAGAAATTTCGGAACGCCAATAGTACGCTTGGAACGACGATGAAGTCTGTCGGAGAAGCCATGGCAATAGGCCGAACATTTAAAGAATCGATAAATAAAGCCTTACGTTCCATGGAAATTGGACATGATGGCTTTGATGAAGCAAAAAATGTTGACGAGAAAAAGCTTCGCGACAAGTTGATTTATCCGAATGCTTCTCGAATATTCTTTATCAAAGGTGCGTTTAAAGCAGGGATGAGTATCGACGAAATATTTGAATTGACGCGAATTGATCGTTGGTTTTTGGAGCAACTTCGAGAGCTTTACGATTTTGAATGTCGGCTTACCTCTCCTCTTGAGCCTGCTAGGCTTAGACAAGCTAAGCAACTTGGATTTTCTGATCGGCATTTGGCAACAATCTTGGGATTGAAGGAATCAGAAGTAGTGACGCTACGAAAGAAGAATAACATCATTCCTGTCTATAAGATGGTCGATACTTGTGGGGCGGAATTTAAGGCAGTCACACCCTACTATTATTCCAGTTATGATGAAGAAAACGAGATCATCCCCACCGACAAGGACAAAATAATGGTGCTTGGCGGGGGGCCGAATCGTATTGGGCAGGGCATTGAGTTCGACTACTGCTGTGTTCATGCCTCACTTGCAATTAGAGAAAGTGGATTTGCCTCCATCATGGTCAATAGCAATCCTGAAACGGTGAGTACGGACTATGATATTTCAGATCGACTTTTCTTCGAGCCCTTAACCTTCGAGGATGTCATGAGTATTATCGATCAGGAAAAGCCCAAAGGTGTGATTGTCCAATTTGGGGGACAAACTCCGCTCAAATTGGCTAATCGACTTCTTGAAGCGGGCGCACCCATTATCGGCACCAGTCCTAAGTCAATTAATATTGCGGAAGACCGAGAACTCTTTGGTGAACTGATTACTCGGCTGGGTCTACTCCAACCGAACAATGGAATTGCGCGAACGGTCTTGGAGGCGAAAGAGGTGGCAGATCGGATTGGATTTCCTGTTGTAGTTCGGCCTTCTTATGTGCTTGGGGGGCGTGCGATGGAAATCGTTTATGATCACGTGGATCTAGAACGTTATATGCGGGAGGCCGTTCAGATCTCAGAAGATCGGCCTATCCTTATCGATAATTTTCTTGAGGAAGCGGTCGAAGTGGATGTGGATGCCCTCGCGGATGAGCAAACATGTGTGATCGCAGGGATTATGGAGCATATTGAAGAGGCGGGCATCCATTCAGGAGATAGTGCTTGCATGCTGCCCACGCAACACTTGGATGCCTTGATCCTAGCCGAGATTCGGCGAATCACTGCGATCCTTGCCAAAGAACTCCACGTCATTGGGCTGATGAATATTCAATTTGCCATTAAGGATCATCAGGTCTATATTCTGGAGGTCAATCCGCGGGCCTCCCGAACCATTCCCTTCGTCTCGAAGGCAACAGGGATCCCCTGGGCCAAACTGGCCACCAAGGTGATGCTGGGGAAAACACTTCGCGAACTGAACGTGAAGGAAATGGTACCTCGGCATATCTCGGTCAAGGAAGCGGTGCTTCCCTTTAACAAATTTGTTGGGCACGATACCGTTTTGGGTCCAGAAATGAAATCAACAGGGGAGGCCATGGGAATTGCGGATAGTTTTGGCAGCGCATTTGCAAAAGCAGAAATAGCTGCAGGGGAAACCTTTCCGCTATCTGGCACCGTATTTATATCAGTGAATAATCGAGACAAACGAAAAATTGTGCCTATCGCAAAACGGTTGATTGAGCTGGGATTTCGTGTGGTTTCAACTCGTGGAACAGCAGAGGTTCTCAGTGCAGAAGGACTAGAGGTAGGAGTGGTTCTCAAGGTTCACGAGGGGCGTCCGAATGTAACGGACAGTATGAGAAATCGTCAGATTCAGTTGATTATCAATACACCGTTAGGAAAAACAGCTCATGTGGATGATAAAGTGATTCGGCAAACAGCATTGCTTTACAAGATCTTTACAATTACAACCATCTCTGCGGCCACTGCACTTATTTGGGCCATCGAGGAATCACAGAAAAACAAACTTCAGGTAAAGTCTCTTCAGGAATACTATATGACGTAGAGGCGAAAAATCTTTCGTCATCTTCGCTGTCCCCCAATTTTCACCTTTAATGTTTAGAAAGATTTTCTTTGGGCATACTCTAAATATCAATCATAAGAAAGCGAATAAAATGGAATCAAAAAATTGGATGTTTAAATAGGATAGAAACGGGAATAATTCTAAATATAAAAGACAAGGGGAGGACAATCATGGACGAGAGAGAACTAAGAACACTAATCGAGAAGGTAAATCAGCTGTCACCAGAAGGATCTGAGAAGTCACAAAAGGTAGAGTATATGATGGATTTTGGGAGCGTAGCTGTACTGATTAATGTTAGTTTGAATTAGACTCTAGCGAAAATGAGACAGAGACGATCTGGTTCGGGGGAACCATGAAAAGTAGCGTGCAAGTTGACCGCCTATCCAAAGGGATAGAAGCGAAGGTCACGATGCCAGAGATTACCCCGTTTGGATAAAGAACCTGATCTCTCCATGAGAATTGTTCGAGCTTTTTGATGAGTTCTTTTTCTCTGTGTCTTAATTCCTCGGATACTTGTAGTTGTTGCTCCAAAAAGGAAAGTTTGTTTCTTAATTCAGTCATCTGGCTTTGATAAGATAAATTATTTGGTGTTATAACCCCATCTCCTAGAGAATAGAGAAGCTGATGTTCTATCGCCTGAAGTTCAGCAGAAGACATTTGGCGATAGGGTAATCGCTCATCTGCCTGTGCTTGGGAAGGCAAAAAGGGGTGCTGGATGGGAGGATAGCTATGTTGCTTGTTGTCTAGTAAAGCGAATGTGGCTGACGAACTTGATTTGACGGGATGGTCATTTAGATTCGTGACGCGTAAAAAAAATACGGTTGCCATATCCAATTCGCAAAAGAGTGGGTCAATTCGATAGGTTTGATGAAGCGTCGGTGAATAGGCTGACACCTCATACAGGACATTGCCTAATGTAAACTGGTTAGGAGAGCTTGGCTTTAGATACGATTGACTACAGCCGATAAGGCAAAATAGTAGTGCAAGACATGCACCGAGGATGAGCTTAGTCATTGTCATGAAACTACCTTTACATCTGACTTGTCTTTTTGTCCGTCTTCTGCGTTGTGGAATCTCTCACATAGCCAAACTATGCGAAAGATTCCAAGCCTTGAAGCCGAATCAAAAATACCGCGTGATCTGTAAAGGTTATTTCGTTCCAACTCCTTATGAATATCGTTTTTGAAGGATGCCATATTTCCCTAGGGTAAAAGAAAAGGCGGACAAATCTTTCTTAATCGGGTGTTCAAATTCATTGATTATGATGGTGGTTCCTCGGTAAAGATTTCCATAAACCAGGATCATATTCCTGGTTTCATCCGCTAAGAATGCCCGCAAACTATTTTCTTTATTTTTCAAGGCTTCAAGTTGAGTCCGGACCTTTCGCTCCTCACGCTTGATGGCACGACTGAGGGTATCTTCTGGTTTATTCTTGAGAAACTCAGTCTCATGCCGTTGTTTTCGCTGCAGAAGCT
>CAYHOI010000126.1:0-4720 GCA_964358175.1 uncultured Candidatus Marinamargulisbacteria bacterium
CATCGATGCCATCATCAATGAGTCTGATGCTATCATGGTGGCCCGCGGTGATCTTTGTTTTGCCTTTCCTATTTTCAAGTGAAGTCAGCCATTCACCGCATGACGCAAAAAACACAGACGCAGCGACTGCAACTAATAGCGTTGGAAAAAGAAGTCTATTGGGCGATGACATCAGAGATCTCATCCCTGCTTACCGACAGTCGATTCAGGGTAACACCTGTTCCACCTGATCGCTATCAGATTCAAGTGAACGACAATACGCTACTTCAGGAGCTTGTCATTCTGCGAAAGAACTAGCCTCACGGCTCCGTGAACGACTGCATAATCTCCCAGGGCAGAGAGTTTAATGGCAGGCCGAACGAGCCCACGAGATTTAGCAACAGTCTTGATGCGTGGCAAAAGAACCTGGCCAAGAGACTGCATCACTCCACCGCCCAAGATAAAGGCCTCGGGATCCAAAATATTTGTGAGACTACCAAGGGCTTCTCCAATGGTGGTGGCGACCTTTTTCATCAGAGCCTTGACGACTTTGTTGTCCTTCTCCATCTGTTCGCGCAGAAAAGAGCTTTTGACCACTCCGTCAAAGGAAAAGCCGTTTTTTTCAAGCACTCGCTGAATGCCGGTTTTCGAGGCCAGAGCTTCAAAGCATCCGTGTTCACCACAATTACAGGGTGGTCCATCCAATCGTAGTTTCATATGACCAATTTCTCCCGCGATATGGTGCATTCCCGAATGGAGCTGGTTATTGAGAATCAGGGCACCGCCGATACCCGTCCCGATAAAAAGCCCGACGACATTTGCAAGAGACTTGGCCGCTCCCGCCCAGTGTTCCCCGAGGAGGCCAACATTCACATCATTTGCAATGGCAATGGGGACAGAAAAGCGAGATTTCAACTGATCCAGAAGAGGAAAATCTCGAAAGGGAAGATTGGGAGAGAAATGAATGACCCCTGCATCGATACTTCCAGGAATGCCGATTCCAATGCCTTCAATTTTTTCATTTCCGGCTAAGGTCTGAATCAGAAGAATGATCTGATCGGTAATGGCCTGTGCAGTGGAGCAGACAGGTGTTTTGAGCTTATGCGTTTTCGATAAGGATTGGCCATCGAAGGCTCCTCCCAGCATTTTGGTGCCACCAATATCAAGTCCTATGTACATGTCTAATACTCCCAGGAAACCAGCTTGTCGCCGACTGTAACTTTTTCGTTTTCAATAAAATCATTTCCAGACAACAAATATTTCTTTCCAGCAGTCAGGATTTGAAGAACAATGGCTCCTGAAAGCGTTTTAACAACAGGACCCTGTGCGGAAAGCGAGAGTATCGTACCTGGATCACCTGGAATGCGGTAGTGGGTAAGCGTGGCTTGGTAAATCGCGAGTACGGTGTCCTTATATTGTGTATATGCCCCGCTGTAGGGATTCAAGGCGCGGATGTGGTTGAGAATAGATTCGCTTGTTCGATCCCATTGGATAAAGTGGTCTCGAAGGGTAGGTTTCGGGGCTCTGGGAAAATCACCTTGCAGTTGGGTCATACGAGGAAGGGGTTCGCCAGACTGAATCATCTGCAGGAGTCGCTCAAGCAAATCAACGGCCACTGTTTCTTGGTGAAAAACCACAAGCCCGCAGGTGTCGTTGGGTCGAATGGGAACACGTTCCTGGAGAATGATGTCGCCTTGATCGAAGTTTTCTGACAAGAAATGATAGGACACACCCGTGGAGGTCTCCCCATTGGCAATGGGCCAGAAGTAAGGGTTGTGACCACGATAATAGGGTAAAAAGGACGGATGCATATTGATAGCGTATGTGGCTGATTTGATCAGAAGGGAGGAGAGTTTTTGATCAAACGTAAAGGTAAGCAGGAGATCTGGACGAAAAAGTGATTGAACTGTTGAAATAAAGGCGGGATCATTGACATTGGCTTCTGTATAAATTGGAATTTGGTGATCCTGGCAAATAAGCTTCATCGTATCAATATCTTGAGAATGAATGGGAGATAAAACGACAGCTACCGGGGTATGGCCAAGTAATAGTAGCTTCTTTAGGCCACGTACAGCAAACTGCGTGATCCCAAAAAATAAAATTCTCATATGATCAGCACATCATCCAATAGAAGTGAAAGATCCAAGACCGGGGCGGAGTGAGTAATTTTGCCAATGCTGATCCGATCCGGTCTTAGGCGAGCAATTTTGAGTACGGTGGAGAGGGTCACGTTTCCCGACACCTCAATAGAGGCATGAGGTGAGAGTTGGCGAATGAGGGAAATAGCCGATTTCATGATAGGCAGGGGCATGTTATCGAGTAGAATCTCGTCTACACCAAGCTCACAGGACTCACGAACTTGCTCTAATGTTTCACATTCAACTTGAATAAAAAATCCAGGTTGTTCACGAAGGACATTGTAGTGGGGAGCTTCTTCGATTTGGCGAAAGGCTTTCGTGATGCTTCCGGCGGAAAGAATATGATTTTCTTTGATGAGAATGGCGGCATATAGCCCCATGCGATGATTCATGCCTCCGCCATCGAGCACCGCCTTTTTGGCCAGCTTTCGCATGCCGGGAAGCGTTTTTCGTGTATCCAGAACCTTACAGCCATAGTTGGCCACTTTCATAACGAATTCATTGGTGTAGGTCGCGATGCCGCTGAGATGTTGAAGGAAATTAAGTATCACTCGCTCATAGCTGAGAATCTCGATGGTAGAGCCTTTTAGCTGAACAACGGTTTCTCCCGAAGTGGCAAACGCCCCATCCCCACGAAGGATTTGATAGTGAACCGAGGTGAACGTTTTTAGAATATACTCGACAACGAGCATCCCGCTGATGATGCCATCCGCTTTGGCGATGATTTTACCCTCGGACATATGCTCGGCGGGAATGGTGAGCGCAGAGGTCAAATCGCCTGTTCCCAGATCCTCATTGATGGCTAGTCCGACAATGGTTTTGATATCCTCCAAAATGTTTTGCATGAGGACAGCTAGTATACCATCTTCAGGGCTAACCAAAAATGGGGGGCTGGTTCCCGTGGTAACCGGTTGAGGAAAGGACGGCAATATGTGCCCAGCCTTCACTTCAGGACAAGCCGTCGTCACCAGAATACGGCAGGGATTTGGTAAATATTTTCTGTCAGTTTCACGATTTCTGATTCGTTGTTAATGAGAATGCCCAGTTTACAGTCGTACTCGGCAACAAAGTTGATAAGTCCTTTGATTTGTTCTTTTCCCCGGTATAAACCGGTTTTGATTTCAATGGGGATGAGTCCGAATTTCCCCTCAAGCACTAGGTCAACCTCAGATTGGTCGGCGGTTCGGTAGTAATAGTAATCAAACCGGATGAGATTTGATTGTAAATTTTTGATCAATTGTTCGATGATGAATGTTTCCCAGATGGCTCCGAATTTCGGATGATTTTTTAAGTCCTGAATACGGGGAATGTTTAGTAGATGGGTGATAAGACCTGTGTCACGGAGATGTCCCTTCGGCATTTTCACAAGTCTTTTTTTCCTGCTTTTCTGATAGCTGGGGATAATCCTCCAGAAATAGGTTCCCTGGGCAATATCAAAATAGTTTTTCGCGGTGGGTTGCGAGACATCAAGTGATCGGGCAAATTCTGAGGCATTGATGGTTTCCCCTGAAGAAAAGGACATCATCTTGATAAATCGTTTGTAGGTTTCAGCTTTGAGACCGGGAAACAACCTTCTGATATCCCGATGCAGGTAGGTCGAAAGGTAGTTTTCACACCATAAGTCGGTGTATCCGACTTTTTTTCTGGCCAGATAGGGGTCGGGATATCCGCCATAAAAACAAAGCTCATACAGCTTATCGAGGGTGTGCACCGGCTGTAATTTTTGAAAATCACAATCTTGCGTATTAAGAAGCTGATAAATCCGTGAGGGTTTTGTCCGGGCGGCCTCACTCCAAGAGAATCCGCTCAGTTCAACAATGGCGACTCTCCCCGCAAGGGACTCGCTGACATTTTTCAGCAACTCCGGTGAGCTTGACCCGCTCAATAGAAATTGCCCGTTTCTCCCTCTGTCTTCATCGATTTTTACGCGGATCGCGCTAAATAACTCAGGGCATAGTTGCGCTTCGTCAATCAGGAGTGGAAGGGGGTTGCTGTTCAGAAAGAACAGGGGGTCAGCGGTGATTCGTTCATAGTCACCGGTTCTTTCCAAGTCAAAAATGGGTGCGTCTGGAAGCACTTGTCGCAATAACGTTGTCTTCCCTGTTTGTCTTGCCCCAAGCACAACAACGCAAGGAAAGTTATGCAAGAGTTGCTTGATGCCAGCGGTGAATTCTCTTGTAATGGGCTTCATTTTAAAAGTCTAACTTTGAAATTCAAGGACGTCAAGAGACCGAGGGTGGATCTGCAAAAAATTATTGAGCCAGATAGCCCGTTTTGTCGCAACCTGAAGTCCGGGGAATGGAGCTATCACGCTAAGCAACATTCAGGCGAAGTAACTATACTGATGACGCTAGTAGCACAAGCCCCCAAAGATATGAGGCTTGTGCTATTGCGCTCATTCTCGCTTGGAGCTTTGTCAATCCATTTGCCAAAATGACATGATTTTTGTTCAATGATTTGACAAAAGGACATGATAGGGGCTAACCTTTCCAAGATGTCTCTTTCGGATCTCATCGATTTAAGCGTTCGGGCGCAGGTTCAGGGGAAGGCCTACACTAACGATTCAGGACATCCTTGAGAAGAAGTGGCTCCCTGAGCATCTT
>CAYHOI010000127.1:0-4287 GCA_964358175.1 uncultured Candidatus Marinamargulisbacteria bacterium
ATTCTTGCGAAGGAACATCGGATCTACACACAGGCCATCTCGAAATGGATGAGCATGGCCCATATACGCAAACCCTCCACGCAATTCCTGAACAGATAAAAAAAGAAACAGAATAATTCGATGAATAAAAGCGGAATAAATCACTTTTGATGCCGATAGCTTGATTGAGGAAGTGTTAATCGACAGATTCCTAGCCCGAGCATCTCGTTTTAGGTTGAAAAATGAAGGGAGAAATAATAATGAAATGGAAGATTCTTGCGGATACAGAAAAGAAGGTACGCTCGTTACATGAAATTTTTTTAGATGTTGAGTCGGAGGAGGCAGTAAAGAAATATAAAGGCAGGTTCTCTGAGGAGATCTATCAGTTGTGTGGACTGTGGAATTTCAAAACAAATAAAATAGTCTGCAACATTGGTGGAATTCATCTAGGGTTGGCAATCGAAAAAAGATTATGTAAAGAATTGGATTTTAAGAAAGGTTTTGAGAGACGGTTAATGGATGGCTGGCATGGATTTAGGCTTAGCCGGATAAAAACAGATCCAGACCTATGTTATATTAAGTATGAAAGTACGTATTTTGGAAAGATCCCAGGTGAGGATCAAGCAAGACTTAAAGTGTTGTTGACAGAAATTATAGAAAATGATCCAGTAGAGGGTTTTAAGTTAACCCTGCATGAACTTCATAGCTGAGGTTTAGTTTTTAAAATATTCATCCAGCCAACTAAAGCCCTTTAACCCCTTTAGCAACTTCTGAAAGTATGGGAAGATAGAGACTGTTCCCACTAGCGACTAGAACCCTGTCAGGAGGCAATGATGCGAGCATTAATTAGCGTTTATAACAAAGAAGGAATTGATGAGTTTGCTCTGGCACTACACGAGCTTGGGGTAGAGATTGTGTCGACAGGGGGAACCTTTAAGCGGATGAAAGAATTGGGGATTCCGGCGATCGAAGTGACCCGTCTTACGCAGTACCCCGAAATTATGGATGGTCGTGTTAAAACACTTAACCCCAATATCCATGGGGGTATTCTCGCGGTTCGTCATAACAAAAACCATATGGATAAGGTCAAGGAGCTTAACATTCCACTTATCGATATTGTGGTTGTAAATCTGTACCCCTTCGAGGCCACCATCGCGGATCCCAACTCGACCTGGGACGAGATTGTTGAGAAAATCGATATCGGCGGCCCATCCATGATTCGGTCAGCGGCAAAAAATTATGAAGATGTAATTGTATTGGTGAATCCTGACCGATATGAGGAGGTGCTTTCGCAGCTCAAAGAATCGGGCAATGTGTCACGTGAGCTTCGAGAGAAGCTTGCGGTGGAGGCCTTTAGTCATACCGCCTACTATGATTCGGTTATTTCGTCCTACTTTCGGCAGAAGTTTCCCAGTTCCGATTTGTTTCCACGAGAGATGTCGATTGGGTTGAAAAAAGTTCAAGATTTGCGTTATGGCGAGAATGCACATCAGCAGGCAAGTCTATACCGACAGGGGCTTCCCTCTGGGCTGATTACAGCCAAACAGCTTCAGGGAAAAGAGCTCAGTTTTAATAACTATTTGGATACACAGGCTGTCTATCAGATGGCGAGCTTGTTTGACGAACCGACCGCCGTGATCGTCAAACACACCAATCCCTGCGGTGCTGCGAAGGCGAAAACGATTGAGAAGGCCTACCAGCTTGCGTATGAGGCTGATAAGACGTCTGCGTTTGGCGGCATTATTGGCCTGAATTCGGAATGTGATGAGGCAACGGCAAGACTCATTATTCAGATATTTGTCGAAGTGGTGATCGCTCCGTCATTTTCTGAGGGTGCCTTGTCGGTTTTTGCGGAAAAACCCAATATTCGGATCTTGGTGAAGCCTGATTTTATGGAGAAGAAAGACCGCTTTGATTATCGTCAAATCAGTGGCGGGATGTTGGTGCAAGAGGCGGATATTGCGGTGATACAGAAAGCTGATATGAAGGTGGTCACAATGAAAGCTCCTTCAGAGAACCAGGAAAGCGACATGCTATTTGGTTGGGCCTTGGTCAAATATGTAAAAAGTAATGCGATTATTCTTGTGAAGGATGGCGTGCTGGTCGGCGTGGGTGCAGGACAGATGAGTCGAATCGAATCCGTGGAGCTGGCGATCAAGAAGGCAGGAGATAAAGCGAAAGGATCAGTACTTATTTCAGATGCTTTTTTCCCGTTTTCGGACAGTGTAGAGCGAGCCAGTGTCGCTGGAATCAGTGCAATCATCCAGCCGGGCGGATCGTTGCGGGACAGAGAGAGCATTGAGGTTGCCAATAAGCTGAACCTTCCTATGGTGTTTACTGGCATGCGGCATTTCAGACACTAAAAAAGGTGAGGGCATGAACATCAAAAGAATCTTCTACCGGTTCAAACAATTTCGTCAGGCGGCGAAGAGTCACCTGACGTTCACCGATGTGGAGTTTATTCGCCAATATTTAACCAAACCGGAGCAAGTGTTGTTTTATCGGATGAGGGTATTTGACCAGAAACATAGTCTTCTGACCGCTCAGAAGTTTTTGGAACGACAGGCAGAGTATGTATGGCTCGACAAGAATAAATTTATTCGAACGGCTTTGATGCATGATGTCGGGAAGGCATGTGTGAGAGTGCCTCTTTATGCGCGTTGTCTGTTCGTGTTTCTCGGCCAGGTGCGTGACGGTGCTTTGCTCAATGCGATGGCGAAGGAAGCCACCCGGTGGAATTTTCGGAAATACCTCTATGTATTACGCTATCACGGTGAAATAGGAGCAAAAATGCTAGAGGAAATAGAGGATGATCCTGAAATTATCCAAGTAATTCGTGCGCACCATCATCCTCCTGAAGTCAAAGAAAGTCCACTGTTGCCAGTTATTCGCGAGATGGATAATTTGGTGTAGCTTACCAATTCAGCTGAAACTACGAGATGAGAATGAGCTTCTTTTGTCTGATGGCTGGATGTTCCGGAACGATGATCTTCTTGGAATTATTCTTATAGGTATCCCATGTAATATCGTATGATTCTGCCTGGTTTCCCCATGTAACCCATTTTGGTCGCTCTCCTCGCGCGAACAGTTCGAGGTAGGGACCAGGAGAGCACTGTTCAATGAGACCGTAGAGTTCATCAGGTTTTCGGGAATGTTCTTTTTTCATAGACTTGATAATGTTTACTTGACTTCGACCCGGTGGCAAGGTGCGTATCTTCCCTTTGATGCCGAACAAGATAATCTCGGTTGTGTTCCGAAAGTAGAACCCAACTCCTCGTCCGTCAGGGCCTCCATCTTTACGAACCTTGTGCCAGATCAGATTGGTTTTGTAGGTGAAGCCCCAGGACTTCATAACCTCAAGCCCGTCAGGCAAAAGTGCGTTCGGCACCCAAAGATATAAGTGAGCGGTATCATTCACAGCAGAGCCAACAGGAATTTTACATATTTCTTTTAGCGAGAGTGTTGGATACCGGGCCAGTCGTTTATGCTCTGGTGCTACTTTGCCAGTCCGATTTTGGAATTGCCATGGCGGATCGGCTAAAATAGTTGAAAATTTCCTATGATTTATCCCAAGAAGGAAGTCGTCAATAACCTTGAGTGGGGTTTTCTCAGTCAACGAAGTAGAGTTCCTTTTTCATTCCGACAACAAGGATCGGGCAACCGCCACCGCCGCCACCTTCAATACGGGGAAGCAATTTCGACATGTGAGTTGTGGAGTTGCCGTAGGAAGAACCTTTTTTTAAAGCGTTAAAGATATTTTGCAGTTCATCACTGCGAGTAAGAATTATGCCAACACTAATTGCGCGAAGATCGAAGAGTAATCTGAAATTATTCAGATCACGATCAAAGAAGGGATCTTTGTTATTCCACTCCAGCTCCAACGCAACTCGATTTTTATAACAGTCAATTTTGTGGGTTGGAGATTCCATTTTATGGTTATCAACAATCACCGAGGTTTTAAATTGTTTTTCTTCCCATCCTCGCAAGCCCATAAACGTATCAACCCATTTCGCTAACTCTGATTTATTGCCACCTTTTTGAGTGATCCATGACTCAGGCAATTTGAATTGGATCAGAAGCGAAAGAAGATCAGTCCACTCACGAGAAAAGTCTTGCTTGAGAATTGCACAGGCATGCTTCCACTCAAAAAACTCATAGTTCTTCTGGATAATTTCAGGGAAAGTATCTGCGATATTCATTTCACATGTATACTATCTTATCCCAACGTTACCGTCCATCCAAAGGTATCCTCTGCACGACCGTATTGAATGTCTGTGAGAGCAGAGAAGATTTTCTGGGTGACTTGTC
>CAYHOI010000128.1:0-4189 GCA_964358175.1 uncultured Candidatus Marinamargulisbacteria bacterium
GCTCACAACCCGGCCATCATCGGGGAGCATTCGAGGGCCGTAAGTGTTGAAAATGCGTACGATCCGGATATCAACGTTGTTTTGTCGGTGATAATCCATAAACAGGGTTTCAGCAACGCGCTTTCCCTCATCATAGCAACTACGTATTCCAATCGGGTTGACATGTCCCCAATACGATTCTGGTTGGGGGTGAATGGCAGGATCTCCATACACTTCACTCGTGCTGGCTTGCAAAATCCTTGCTTTTACACGTTTAGCCAAGCCTAACAGGTTGATCGCACCTAATACAGACGTTTTGATGGTTTTAACGGGATTAAATTGATAGTGAATAGGGGAAGCGGGACAAGCCAGATTGTAGATTTGATCCACTTCTAACAATATCGGTTCCGTGACATCGTGGCGGATAAGCTCAAAACGTGAATTTCCCAAGAGGTGTTCTATGTTTGATCTTCGTCCCGTGAAGTAGTTGTCCAGACAGAGAACCTCATGACCTTCAAGAACCAATCTTTCGCAAAGGTGTGATCCAACAAACCCAGCACCGCCCGTGACCAGGATTCGCATAAGTGCTTAGCCCCGTTCCTGGGCGATTAAGCAAACTCCCACCAAGATAACGGTGATGCCCACCCAATTAAGAACAGAAATTCGTTCATGAAATAGAATGAGAGATGCTATTGCCACGAGAACATAACTGATGCTGAGCATCGGATAGGCAAAACTCAGAGGGACTCGCGAAATCAGGTACAACCAGAAGAGAGTGCTCGTAAAATAGAGAACCAGCCCAAAAAAGACAAACGGATTGAAAAGAATTTTGAGGTACTGCAAGACAATGCCTTTTTGGATAAGGCTATAGGTTCCGATTTGCTGCATCCCTGTCTTCAGGCAGAGTTGACCTGCGACTCCGATGAGGATGGGGGTAAAAACCATTAAGGGAAGTTTGAACATATGCGCCATGCGACTTAGGATAGTCTACCTGATTCGTTCAGGGTTGTAAACCAATCAAGTAGCCCGAAAAAAGACCTCATGTCCGTAGACTTCCTTTCGGATTCTTCCGTTGTGTTCCAAGCTCAATAAAAGCTGGCGTACTTCTTCGTGGGGTGCCTTGAAGAGTCGAGCCAACTCTTCAAAATGAGCGGGACGACGTGAAAGATAGTCGATAAGTTCTGATGCGCTGAGCGTGATTCCGATGTTCTTGGGGGCGTAGGTGGACAAGATTTCGACTCTTGGATCATCAAGGGATCTGGCGATAGTTTCCATTTCCAAGGTTGACAGCGGAATAGCGCGATCACGAAATGCCGGTGGCCGAACAACGGTGTTAAGTTGAATCTTATCTGGCTGAATTTGATGAATAGCCTTCTTGAGATGGTGAATTTCTTCAGGAGAATCGTTGATCCCTTTCACAAACAAGATTTCCAGCCAAATCTTTCCTTCAAAAGATTGACGAAAATCCACGAGTCCCTGAACGATCTCCTCAACCTTTGTGCCAGGCTGAGGTCGATTGATCTGCTCAAAGGCTTGTTGGGTCGCCGCGTCCAGCGAGGGCATCAGGATATCGAGCCCCAGGAGTTCCCTTCGCACCTCAGGACGACTGAGCAGAAGCGAATTGGTGATGAGGACGACCGGATATGAAAATTCTGCCTTGAGTCGGCCAATCAACTCGTCAAGGTTCGAATGAAGTGTGGGCTCGCCCGAACCGGTGATCGTCAGGTAGTCAATCGCATGGACGCAAGCCTTGATCTCCCGAATCACCTCATCAAAAGAAACGAAATGTCCACGCTCATTTGTTAAATGCACAGTTCGTCCGACTTCACAGTAGAGACAATCCAGATTACATGTTTTTGGCAAAAGAAGGTCGAGTCCCAGAGAGTATCCCAGACGCCTAGATAATACCGGTCCGAAAATTAGGTGTGATCTTGCCATTTTTTTAACCGCTCAATTTCACGTGGCGTCAATAAACGATATTTGCCTAGCGCAAGTTTTCCCAAAGTGATGGTTCCAATTTTGGTTCGTTTCAGTCGAAGAACTTCATAACCCAAAAGCTCAAACATGTTGCGAATTTGACGGTTTCGCCCCTCTTTGATCGTGATTTCGATATGGCGCGGATCGCCTTCCAAAAAAGATACTTTTGCGGGACGAGTGAGCTTGCCTTCCAATAGGACGCCTGTCTCCAGTGCGATAAAATCTTTTTCCTTGAGGTTAATATTGATGAGAAGCCGATAGGTTTTCGGAATATGATGTCGAGGATGAGCGAGGTGTTGGGTCAGCTCTCCATCATTGGTTAAGAGGAGCAGGCCTGTTGTTTGCCGATCCAGCCTGCCCATGGGATGAAGATGGTGGTAAGAGGAAGGGAGAAGAGCGTAAATCGTTTTGCGTTGACCGGGGTCTGAGCGTGTGGTGATATAGTCCTTCGGTTTATTGAGAATAAGATAAAGGCTTTGCTGGGTGGTAATCTTTTTCCCGTTATAGGAAATAGTATCTTTTTCGGGGTCAACCTTACAGCCGAGTTCTGTAACCACGTGCTTATTCACTTTAACGAGGCCGGAAGTGATATATTCTTCGCTCTTTCTTCGGGAGGCCACTCCGCAGTCTGCTAAATATTTCTGAAGACGAAGCAACATGGATTATATTTGCGCCTGAGCTGTTCGGGGATGCCCATTCAGCAGATTTCGATAGACCAATAAACACAGCGTATATGTCATGATATTTTGATGATTTCCTTGATGGTGCACAGAGTTTCTTGCGCAACAGATTGAGCATTCTTATTTCCCACTTCGATGAGACTGAGTAGGTGAGGCTTATCCGAAAGCAATTGGGCTCGTTTCTCGCGAATGGGGGCCAAAAAGGGTAGAAGACATTCCAATAATCGTTTTTTGCAGTCTACGCAACCGATACTCGCTTGTTTGCAACAGGAAGCAATTTCATTTTTGCTGGCGGGGTTGAGTAGCTCATGCAAGGGATACAAGGCGCAGATTTCAGGGCGTCCCGGATCGGTCTTTCGTAGGCGTTGGGGGTCCGTAAACATCGTTTTTACTTTCTGGGTGATGACTTCCTCAGAGTCGGCGAAATAAAGGGCATTGTTATAGCTTTTACTCATTTTACGGCCATCAGTACCAGGCAGAATCGGGCATTGCGTAAATTTCTCAGCAGGTTCCTTCAAAAAATCAGTTTTGAAAAGGTGATTGAATCGACGCGCGATTTCGCGGGTCAACTCCAGGTGAGGGGCTTGATCCTTGCCGACAGGGACAATATCCGTTTGATACAGGAGGATATCCGCCGACTGAAGCACGGGATATCCCAGAAAGCCATAGGTGTCAAGATCCTTGCCCTGAATTTCCTCTTTCTTACTCTTGTACGTGGGAACCCGTTCAAGCCAGGGCAGGGGAGTAATCATGGATAGGATGAGATGAAGCTCACTGTGCTCGGGCAGGTCTGACTGAACAAATAACGTAGCTTGTTTTGGGTCGACTCCGCATGCCACGAGATCAGCCAGCATCTCCAACGCAGCCCCCCTGAGGTTTGTTCCATCCTCATAGGCTGTGGTCAACGCGTGCAAATCCGCAATCATGAGAAATGCTTCATAGCTGGATTGTAGGTCAACCCAGTTTTTGACTGCACCAAAGTAGTTGCCGAGATGAAGTTTGCCGGAAGGCTGAATACCGCTTAAGAGACGTTGCATTGCACTATTATAAGACATTCATCCAATCGTGCAATCTCCAGAGTAATAGAAGAAATGTTTAAGATCCCTTTATTTGGGGAATACTCTGTTACATAGACACGCTAAAAGGAGCAAATATGGAGCTGTTTTTTGTATCTGAAGATATTGAATTCCCTACACGATCTGGAAAAATTAAACTTATTGCTCCGACCAAGGAGGAAATTGAGGGAACGATTATCCCCTACAGGAATATCTATATCACGACAACAAATTGTACGCTTCAGGGAATGTCTAATCTTTTTAAATCCGTTGGGAAACAGGATATCCTGAAGTGTTTTTCGCAGAAAGGAAAGCAGGTGCTTCTCCAGGACCCCAGATGCCCTATGCCTCTGGGGTATATCAAAGGACAAGGCGATTTTATTCCATTGGAGGAAAAAATAAAACCCCTGTTGGGAGCGGATACGATCAGGATCGCCATCGTCAATGGGATGAGTACCAGCCTGGGCGATTCTGTGGTAGGTCTTCGAGCCCTCAGTA
>CAYHOI010000129.1:0-4069 GCA_964358175.1 uncultured Candidatus Marinamargulisbacteria bacterium
GAGCGACGTTTACTGTGCGTAAATGAGCGACGAATGACAACGGCGAAAACCATTTTCGCTAAGAGTATATATATCAGAAGTCTTTTTTTGTCCGAGCCGTCTTGATTCTTCCCTTGGTATTCTGGGAATCCTCTTCTTTAATGAGCGTGACGATCACTGGGATTGTCACATCCACTCCTGCGAACAATTTTATTTTTGCCTGATAAGTTCCTGCCGTCTTAATATGCGTGCTTAAAGCGACTTTCTTCTTGGAAATTTCAAGATGGGTCTTGGCTTTAATCTGTTCCACAATTTGCTCAGTTGTGACGGTGCCATATAAATGTCCCGTAATGCCAGATTTAAACTCAAACTCAATCGATAAGTCCTTAAGCTGTTGTGCAATCTCTTGGTGTGCCTTGCGTTCTCGCTCAATTCGTTTATTCTGAAGCTGAATCATATTCCGCATCATGGAAATATTTCCCTCAGTGGCAAGCAATGCCTTCTTTTGGGGAAGAAGATAATTTCTGGCAAAACCGGGCTTTACCTGAACCATTGATCCGCGATCTCCAAGCCTTACGTCATCTTCTAATAGTATTACGTTCATGTGTCATCCTCCCTAGCTAACGACGTTGGGAACAAGCCCAATCACGCGCGATTTCTTCACTGCTCTGGCCAAGGAACGCTGATGCTTCGGGCAAAGGCCTGACATCCGGCGTGGAGCAATTTTAGCTCGATCCGTCATAAATCGTTTTATGGAATTAGCTTCTTTGTAATCTACCTCTACCACATTATTCGCGCACATTGAACAAGGACGCTTTTTGACTCGTCTAAATTTGACGGGTCTACTGGTCGTTGTGCTCTCTCGTCGATTATTATGTCCCACGCTACTTGCCTCCTTAAACCCTTCTATGCTCCGCTAGAAGGGGTTTGCGATTTTGCTTCGCTTTACTCACTTAGAAGAACTAAACTTCGCTCATCTCAGCTTCACCGCAAATTCACTCATGACGAGCACATCATTCTATAGACCATTTGCACTCTATCAATGGGCATTATAGGATTAAAACGGAATATCGTCTACTGGCTCTGTTCCGCTACTCTGTGCTGAAAGGGCTACTCCCTGCTCTCCATCCTTACGAGAAAGGAACTGAACGTTGTCAGCAACAATCTCCGATGTATAACGTCGTTTGCCATCCTTTTCATAACTATCCACTTGTAACCGTCCCTCAACGGCAACCATCTTGCCCTTGCTGAGATACTCCCCGCAAAATTCAGCTTGCTTGCGCCAAGTAACGACGCGGATAAAGTCTACCTCTTCTTTTTCACCAAATCGACGATTGATCGCAATAGTGAACCGTGTCACCGGAATCCCCCCTGTTGTATAACGCATTTCGGGGTCGCGCGTAAGATTTCCAATTAAAAAAGCTTTGTTGTACATTCTTTTCGCCTCCTAAAAAGGAATATCATCCTCGGTCATTTCATCTTGAGGAGCCACCCCTTTGGAGGCACCCTTTCGTGGTGGGTTCTGAGTGGGTTCCATGATCTTCATCATGCTAGCCACGACTTCGGTCGCCCAAGCCTTTTCGCCATCTTTATCTTCAAAAGAACGGACTTGGATACGTCCCTCAACAAGTACCAATAGATCCTTTTTGAAAAGCGTTCCCTGTTCTGCGACTTTTCCCCAACAGACCACGCTGATGATATCTGCCTTGTCCTCTTGTGAAAACGAGCGATCAACAGACAACGAAAACTTGGTCATGGAGGTTCCCTCTGTGGTGACCCTAATTTCAGGATCGTCGGTCAATCGACCAATCAGAACGATTCTATTGAGAGACGTCATTTTTAGGAGGCTTTTTCAATCGGTTTCGGAGGAATGACCTCTCGAGAAATTAAATGACGAATCACTTCGTCATCAATCTTGAGTGAATAAGTTAATTTATCCAACGGCTTGGTTCCCTCAAAACTAATCATGACATAGTAGCCTTCGCCACCATGCTGTTTGCGCTGAAACTCAGTCAAAATCTGACGTCTTCCCCATTTTTCTGCACTAAGAAACTGGCCATAGCTCGCATTGATAAGCGTCTCGTATTTCTTCAAAAACGCATCGACTTTCTCTTCGGTGTAGTCTGCCTTTACAATAATTACCAGTTCATATTTCATGTACGTCTCCTTTGTGCATTAAACCAGAAAGCATATGCGCGTTTCCGAAAAAGCTCAGTGATTGTAGCACATACCTCGCAAAGCCTTCAAGTCTGCTAAAATCCGCCCTGTTTTTTCACATAACGAATCCATCGAAAAAACGATATATCTGTTTTTCTCAATAAACACAAGCCTTTCAGCCAAATTTATCTGCTTTTTATTTCTTCGTAAGAAAAAAATTGCAACAAATCACTTTTTCTGACTCCTCCAGGAAATTGGTCTCAATTTTCTGGAGGAGTAATATATCGTGTGAAATTCAGAGAAATTGCGGGTATTAGGCGATTTTATTGGTATTAATTCGGAAATTCAATATTTTGGGGGACATAAAAGCCCGTAAATAAAGGGATTTAGCTGATTTAGTCTTCTAATAGACCAAAAACAATCGATGGGTTTTGGACTAAACTAGGTCAAAATTAGAACAGAATTAGAACATCCGAAAAGTCGCCTACTTTTGCGAAATTACACCTATAGCATAAAGAGTGTCCGAACTTAAATCTGCTTCATTGGGCCATTCTATTCCGTATGTAATCGACCTTACTTGACGAAACAAATTTGGATTAGAAAGTTGCCTAAAAATGCCTTTATCGAAATACCTTGAAATATCACATCGTTTTGTTTCCCCGGTGTCAAATTGCACATCCAATTCTTGATCGGAAACGATTGAAATAGCATTGATTCTATACATGTCGCTAATCCAAGGGCTTTATCTTGAAAACTTCTTCGCCGCTTACTGCCAGATTCCAATCGGCAATTAACTCATCTCGGTGGATTTCGATCCATGCTTCAACCAAGCGTAAATGACGTTTTTGAAGTTTTCCCTTAAGTAAATTCCCAGTTTCTATGTCGATCACACATGAATCTTCAGCGTACTCAACATGAATATGCGGACTATGGTGTTGTTCGTCATCAAAATGATACATTCTGATTATTATTCCAAAAAACATAGAAATGACAGGCATGACCAACCTCCTTTTGAATACATTATATTGTACATTCTTCCGTCTACTTCCGCGAGGTTAGTTATGCTGAACTGCCTGACTGTCTTCATATAGTATTTCAGGGTCGAAATCTGCACCATTGGGCCATTCAATGGTTTCATGCCCAACTCGAACTTGTCTAAATAATTCTGGGGCTTTCAATTCCTTAAAAATACCAAGATCCATTTGATCGTTCATATCATACTCACGAACTTCTTGGTTTTCGAAGGTCAATAACAGTTTATAATCTTCTAGAGGTTTTACATCAATAACGCGGAGATACATATTGAATATCCTTCCTACAAAGGATCAATTTTGAATGGCAAGTCATTACCCTGAGCCAACTCCCAATCCGCGAACAGTTCTTCCTTATGTAGTTCTGCCCAAGCTTCTATTAATTTAACTTGTTTAGGCGGGATATCTCCTTCTAGTTTCTCGCATTTATTAATGTCGAAAATACCCTTTGAATCTTGATATGATGCATGAAAGTGAGGTGGATTATGATCTTTCTTTCCCAAATACATTCGAATGATAATTCCAAAAAACATACTTATTGCTGGCATCATTACACCTCCTTGAGCTTATTAATAAGTATACTCCCTTTGGAACAAAACTTGAACATCCGAAAATCCGTCTACTTCCGCGAGGTTGCTCCTATTTACCTCTACTTCCGCCATAAAATTATATATGGAGTTCGATGAAGCCTTTCTCCTGATTGACTTTCATTGATGTGGAGTTAAGGTTTAGGAAACAGTTGCTCTATCCAACTGAGCTACGAGGGTAACGGTCTGGTTTAGAGCCAATCGCCAATAAAATCAAAAGATTCGTGGCCTTTCTATAATTTTCATTGCCCCACAATTTACGTAACCGATGAGTTTCTGGGGGATTAGTCCCGAATTCTGATAAGTTTAAGTTGA
>CAYHOI010000130.1:0-3751 GCA_964358175.1 uncultured Candidatus Marinamargulisbacteria bacterium
GAGAGAGGTGGCCAACAGGCCGGAGAGAGGCGGAATTTAGATGCGCTCGCCCTGTATCCATTCTCATGCTCATGACAACGGACAATCTCAACATGAACATGAGCCAACCCCTGAATCTTTTCAAGCAAATGTTTATAGTCCTCTATCTTCCGAGGCGAGCAAACCACCAAGGAAAGCATACAACTGTATTTGTGCTGTCCAACCCTCCACAAGTGCAGATCCGTAATTTTGGCATCACAATCTGCTTCTATTGCCACACGAATCTGCTCGGAAAGGGTTGAATGATTCTCCTTATCCAAAAGGATAGAAGAGGTCTCTCGTAGAAGTTGCCAGGCCCATCGAAAGATAAGAAAGGAAGCCAACACACCTATCAAAGGATCCAGAAAATTGAGATGCATGATTTTAGCACCCAGCAAAGCCAGAATAGCAAAAATTGAGGTTAATGCATCTGCTACGACGTGAAGCCGTGCAGAATGGATATTCACGTCATCCCCATGGCTGTGAGGCGTATGCACATGCGAATGGTGCCCATGGTGAGGCGTATGTTTGGGATGCGCTTCTTTGCTTAAAATAGCTGCGCAAATGACGTTCACCATGAGGCCCATCAGGGCTACGATAAGAGCCTGGTCGTACAAAATGGGTATCGGACTCAGAAGACGCTCAAGGGAAGAGTAGAGAACACTTGCCGCCACCAACCCAAGCAAAATGGCACTGGTATAAGCTCCCAACACCTCTACTTTCCACGTACCAAAAGAGTAGTGCCTGTCATGCTTATGTTTTTGAGCAATATAATAGGTGAACCATGTGATACTCATGGCACTCGCATGGGTCGCCATATGCCAGCCATCTGACAGCAGTGCCATCGAGTGGGACAGCCACCCAAACAGAATTTCTGCGATCATGGTCACCACGGTGATGACCACCACGAGGGACACTCGTCGGACGTTGGATTTGTTGACTTCATGGAAATCGTGAGAATGCTGGTAGTGGAGAATATTTTTTTCGTGCATAGCGAATGATATTATAGCGTAAACAATCTCACTCGTCCTAATCAAGCACTCCCCAGCAACAATTCTCATTATGGAATTTAATGCCAAATAATTCCGCCTCTATCCGCCCTCCGGGCACCTTTCTCCGTTCACGGAGAAAGGACGCAGCCCAAGCAGAGAGGCCTTCTCCGCGAGCGGAGAGGGCTCCATGTGGTTCCTGAGCACTGTCGAAGGAAGGGGGTGGGTGAGGCGGCATTTTGGAGCAACAAAAGTCATAATTAGAATTGCTAGCATAAAATAACATAGCAAGTTTTGAGTGATCCGGCGAATATGGAAAGCTTACTAGCCTAGCCATGTTCATCGGGAAAACAGATCGAGGTTGGAGTTTGAGATTATTTTTAGTTAACCTATTACTCGATGAAATATGACGTAACAGTAAAGTTCGATGCATTATCGCAAAATACTGTACGATATATTTAATAAAGGTACAGAAAAATAGGGTGGGTGAATTATGCGAAATAAAATCATAAGTATGGTTGAGTTAACGAAGGTTCTGGATAAGGCGCTTGGGTCATTACGGCAAAATAAAAATTTTCAAAAAATAGAATGTCTCCTGTATCTGATTCAATTCTGGCAGGGACTTAATACCAATGGGGCGACTCCTCGAGAGTTAACTGAAAAGGAGGAAAAGGACGGGAAACTTGTCGGCATGCAAGTGGCAAGCTGTCTCACAGAGGATGCGATTTCTGACAGTATCAGAGATACAATCTCGAAAATAAACACTTTGCTGGGGCTACAGTCTGTCCGAAAGGGCAGAAGAGAGATAGCTCTAACTGAAGTAAATACCCTGACGAAATTTTTCGAAACTTTAAGAAATAAATACGCCAGACATTCCTTCACAGTCCATAAAAATATTGAGGGGACTATACTGGAAAAAACCCTTGGATTTATGACACCTCAGGAATTTAAAGTTCTTAGCATGATATATCCGAATCAAGACAATTTGTCTCTGATAGCAAACAAGGAAAAAATTCGATTGCTTGATATAACAGCAAAGTGGTTAACACGAGAAATGTCTAGATTTACTAATAAAAATCACATTAAGCCCCTCATGGAAATATTTGATGACCTTCAAGAACCTGTAGTTTTAACTACAACAATCATCCAAAGGCTGGAGGCCTTTCAGACAACACTTCAAAGCCAGGTTAATTCTATGTATAAGAAGTTTAATGATTCGCCTGCAAGGATATCAGCCCTTTATCCTAAAACAAGTGAGTCTATCACTCAATTAGAGCGAACAATGATCCATGAAATTGAAGACTTTCAAAATATTCTTAATACATACATTCAATCTCTTAGGGATTCAGGTGTGTCAAAAGTCAAGGAGTCCCTTGAACTAAATACAGTAAAGAACGAACTCGCCGAAGATTACAATAAATATGCGCTTACCTCTTTGCAGCTTTTGTTCGATACTCTCACAGAAATCGAAAAATTAACCACAAAAGTAAGAACAACTCACTTTATTACCCTCAAAAGCAATGATACTTTTGAGGAATACTGCAAGAGCTTCCTTAGCAACTTTGAAGTTGATCCCATAAAAAAAACTCTCACGTGGCTGGGATCACCTATTACTGAAGAAGTTCGCTTCATTCTAAACACAGTGCTTCCAGATCCAGTATCTCAACAAGAGTTAAGAATGTTATACGAGGGGTGTCCTGTTATTAAAGATACTTCAGGCATGGAGGAACTCATTAGACTTCTCAAAATAACAGGTCAGTAGAAGGGCTCCCCATAAACCAAGAGTTCTGGAATCAACCCTGGTTGTGCCCCCACCCTCATCTCTAGCACCCTCGTAGTTTCGGTGGTGATCTTTACTCGATCATCGATTTGCCAGCCAACTACCCAAATGATTTGATGTTTGTTCTCGATGAAATTACACTTCAATTCCGGTTGAAATGATTTCTTCGATGAAAGAATTATCGGTATCAAGAAAGTCTTCCGGTCGGAAGGGATGAATTTCAAATAATGGATTCAATGAACGAATAAAGGGAATTACTTTCTCAATATCCCAAAAACGGTTCCCAGAAAATTCCTCTGAAACAAGTGCTACATCAATGTCGCTAAAAGCCTGTTCTAATCCTTTGGCATAAGATCCAAAAAGAATGGCTCGACTAATAGGGATTTTATTCCTGGCAAGCGTTTCTTTAAGAGCCTGAATACTGGGAATTATATCATTTTGAGTAACCATTGATGGAATTCCTTAATCTCATTCAAATATTTAACGCAAAAAGACAGGGTGCAAAGTTTATAGAAATTTAACTTATAATCCGGGTAGCGTGCTTCGATATTAAACTCATTTACTTTTCGAAGAAAATCAAGTTTTATTTCACTAATATTAAGATCCAGCTCAAGTGCCAGAGTGTGAAGCTGATGGGTTTTAGGGGCAGACACCTGCATTTGTTTAACGTAGAGTGCTTTGAGTGTTTTCTCCAGCACAAGATGGGCGAGATAAAGACACCAGTCATATTTCTGTGACTGAAAAAGTGCGTCAGCTGTTTCCAGGTCGTGTTTTGCACTTTCCAGCCAATAGTTGATTTGATTTTCCAAACCCATCGAGCAAACTTACCTTTCACTCATTCCGTCCATTCCCTGAACCTTTCGATTATATCCTAAGACTGGATGGGATGGAACACTCCGAAGGCTTCAGCAGCAATTTTCATTATGGGATTTAATGCCGAATAATTCCGCCTCTATCCGCCCTC
>CAYHOI010000131.1:0-3742 GCA_964358175.1 uncultured Candidatus Marinamargulisbacteria bacterium
AACCCTTGTCGTTACTGGCTTTTTCTCGCTTTTATCAACTCCGAAACTTTAATGAGTTTCTTTACTTTCTGCGGAGTGGTTAAGCGGGGAGGTGCCTCATATTGAATCCCCTGGTTTTCAAGGATCACCTTCCCGAATTTTTGAGTAGGACTTACTTTAGGATTGGCGATAAAGTCAAACTCGATCATTTTTTTGGGCCTCCTTTCGTGCTTATTTGGAGTGTTCCCCAATTCTAGCCTCTTGAAACATTGTAAAATTCGAATACATTTTTTTTGAAATAAAATACGATATAACTATATACAAGAGTTGAGGAACAAAGTCACAAAATAGGGGGCATAAAATGTTAGGATCAATCTCGGGACTTTCACAGACTGGAAATGTTGCTCAAGATGTTGGAGATAAGTTTGCAAAGGATTTCTTCTTAAGCTCTGAGGAAAAGTCGGACTTGGTGGCCGTACTGGAGCAGGCGTATTCAAGTTTAAGTGGGGATAGCACTTTTTCAAATGATTTGTCGATTGATAAAAATAACTTGGTTTAGAATGATTAGAATTAGGGAATACTCATTGTATGGCATATGTCTTTAATCCAGATTTGAGTCAGCGTGCTATTCAAAAGCAGCAGGCCAGTAGCCAGCGCGTTCAGGCGACGAATGCTGCGGGAGAAGGGTTCCAAGGAGTTTTGAGCAATTTGTTGCATAGACCCGAAGCTGTGGAGTCTGCGATTGCGGCTGAAGAGAAAAATATTCGCAAGAAGAAAAAAGACACGAAGGAAATTTTGGCAGACTACAAGAAGCTTAAAGAAGAGACCTATGATGTGCTGGATTTGGAAGCTAAAATTCGTAAAACGTTTCGCAAGATAAGATTGGAGATATAATGACCGATATTTTGGGCTTTATCGGGAGTCGTGTGAGCGAGAGTGGCAATTTTGCTACTTCAAAGCCGGCATTGAATGATCTGGAGAATGCGCTCCTGAGCATGACGAATCAACTCAAAGTGACTAACGCTTCCCAGTCAAAAATTTCGATTCAATCTTCTGAGGGGTATTATTGAAGCACATCCTTGGTGTAAGCATATTCAATCCATTCAAAAAAAAGAATATAAAATAATGTTTAAAAACTTTTTTTCGGGGCATAAGGACACATGTAAAGCAGAAGAGAAATAAACAAAGGAGGTGACGCAGAGCAATAAAGATAAAGAGGACTGGTGAAAGGATTTGGCCCGCTTGTCGGAAAATCCCCAAGATCGCAAGAAGTAGCTACGCAAAAACCAGTCTCTTTTATTTCAGTGTTTAATGGAAAGTGTTGAACGAAATAAAGGGGGAATCGCAAATGGGAAATCAAGTAGAAATGGTAGTTCTAAACAGTGTAAAAGAGGGAGTCACACTTAATAAGGAAGTTCTGCTTACTGACAATATGGGGCTTATCTATTCCTTTGCTCGTCGCTATGATGGTGCCTATTTTCAAGATATATTTCAGGAAGCTTGCATTGGCCTTCTTACTGCTGCAGATCGTTATGAATCTGACCGAGGAACAAAATTCTCGACCTATGCAACATTCTGGATCAACCAGGCTGTTCAGAAAGGTTATCAGGTTCTCAAGCGTAATGTTCGAATTCCTTCGACTTCAATGGAGTGCATCCAGAAAATCAAGAAAGTTATTACCAAGTTTATGACCGAGCAGCATCGGGTTCCGACTTCGGAGGAGATTTCGGAAGTGACTGGAATTCTTGAGGCCAAGGTGGATTATTATCAGCAAATCGATCGTGAGGTTCTATCGCTGGATCAGCTGGTGTATGAAAATGATTCCATCGGGGATTATATTGAAGATAAAACGGCATTAGGTTATCAGCAAAATATCGATACACAAGAGTGCAATCGTCTCATCGGAGAGGCGTTGGGTAGCTTGTCCGACAAAGAAAGACGAATTGTTGAGATGCACTACGGATTTGAGGATGGCCAGGAGAAGTCGCTTGCTGATATTGGCCGAATTCTGGGGATTAGCCGTGAACGAGTTCGCCAGATCAAAGAGCGTGCGATCGCAAAGTTGTACAGCTTACATGCTGATGCACTCAGAAGCTATTTATAGTTCCAAGTACGGGGGCGGTGGCGACGCTACCCCCACAGAAATCTATTTAACGCGTTCCAAATATTCGAAGGTGGCAGTGTCGACTCGAATGTTATCATCAATATTACAGAAAAGAGGGACGCTTACCTCGAGGCCAGTTTCAAGGGTTGCGCTTTTCATCACTTTCCCGGAAGTATCCCCCCGTACACCATTTTCAGTATAGGTGATCTTCAAATCCATGCTCTTAGGTAGGTCAATGCTGATCGCTTTGCCTTCATAGAACATCATGTCCACAGCTTGCTCTTCCTTTATAAAATAGACACAATCGCCAAGGTCTTCTTTGGAGAGTTCGATTTGATCAAATGTTTCCTGATCCATAAAAGCATAAGAACCATTGCTCTCGTAGAGGTATTGCATGGGACGCTTGTCCAAGCGGATGTCCTCAAGCTTCTCGGTCAAATCATAGCTAGCTTCTTGTACTGACCCTGTAGACATGTTGCGAAGCTTCATTTTGATAATGGCACCAGATCTGGCTGCACGAAAGTATTCTGCTTTGATGATTTTAAAAAGATCACGTCCGATTTTGATGATATTGCCACTTCTGACATCTTGTGCAAATTTCATAGTTATTCCTTTCTCCTTAAATAGTTTTAATCAACTCTATGAGCCGATCGATAAGTGTTCCGTGTTGACTAATTGCCCCTCGAAACCGCTCGACAGAGAGCTTTATTGTAGCAAGGTTTTCTATAAAAACAAAGACGCTTTCAGCCACTCTGCTGGCGGATCCTTCCTCCAGCCCATTGTAATAATGGGTGAGCCAGCGGTAATTCTCAAAAAGAGTAGGGTTCTCGAAATAGGGCTCAAGGATGCTTAAGAAAGCGGAAAGTTTTGCGAGATGTGCCAGATCATCCTGCGGGTAGATTTGCCACAGGAACGGTTTCCCAGCACCGATCGCTTGAACAAGAGAATCTTCTCCCCGTACGAAGTTAAGCTCTGATTGGCATAGGAGAGCATCAAACGACTCTTGCGACATAAAATGGGGATAAACGATCCGAAGGTTGTTGGGAGTGTGTTGGATTTGACGAACCATCGCCTGTGTACGTTCTCCACAAACCATCAACGTGAGGGATGCGTTGGCCAATGCATTGATAAGAGGTTCGGCGGAAAATTCGTAACTGAAGAGCACGACAAACTTGTCTTGAAGGACTGGTCTGGGTGAAACAGGCAGGCAGGTGCTCATGAGTAACCCCCCTGTTTTTGGAAGGAATCCTGAGACGAAGAAGAACGTGCGAGCATGATGAGCATTCAGAGATTCGGTGCCGTGTATGGCTTGTGCCCATGCTTGCGCTGTTAGTCCTGGAAGCACAAGAATAATTTGACTCTCAGAGTGTGCGCGATCAGCGTATATGTCGGGAAGCGTTGACTCGTGGAGCCGAATCACCAGAGGCGCAGGTCGAAGAGCCTGAAGAATTTTGGATCGACGATCCACATAGAGGATGCCTTGGATAAGCTGTTCTTCTCGTTGAGGATCGATTGAAGGACAAAGTCTGGAGAGGAGTAGAAGATCATCGATGATGACGCGAACAACGGCTTGAGGATGATAGAGTTGCCAAGAGCGAGCCAATCGATAGGCAATTCCTGCGTCCCCATAGTTATCGACGACTTGGGAGATAATGTCGA
>CAYHOI010000132.1:0-3470 GCA_964358175.1 uncultured Candidatus Marinamargulisbacteria bacterium
TCAGAAATTTATCGAGACAGCAACAGCGAAACTGCCATCGCAATAAATCTCGAACCCCACTACCTTCTCCCTTACTCTTCTGGAGGGTCGGCCTACGGACTCGTATTAGGAGAAGTTGTTTTCAGAAAGATGGTGGGGTCGCAACTTTCAACCTATCTCGGATACACTTATCCATGGCTGTTCACGAATTCCCCGACCCCCTATGTAAACTATGTTCCCTACTCGACCTTTGGCTTGGACTACTGGATGACTGACGGATATTCACTAGCTTGTCATTACAATGGACTGCAATGGGTTGCAGGCCTGGGATTCTCCCTGCTTTATTATTACGTCTTTATCGGCACCTCTATTGATATACATCCAGAGGTCAAGTTCAGCATCAATTTGGTCTATTAAATAGGAGAAATAATATGAAAAAATGGCTACTTGCACTCACCATTGGATTCTGCTTCGGAGCATCGTTCAAACTTCAAGACCCATGCTATCAAAATAATGAAACACTTCACTACCACATACAAAAAGGCACAGAAGCCATTGATTGGATCATCACTATCAACGTATCCATAACCAGCAACACGATTTACCGAACCCTCTCCGGGAACCAATCTACAAAATTTGAGCTAGTCATCCTGGATAAACCATCAGAGTTTCCCTCTCGCCATGAATCCTGGACAAAAAACAACGAGGGAATCCTGTTGCCAGAATCCGTTTCAGTCTGGGACCTCAAGCAACATACTCTTTGCGTAAAATATGGGAATCAACCCTGGTCAGAGCCGTCTTCTTTCCCTGCAAAGAATTATCTTTTTAGCCCTAATGTGGCATGGGACTTGTTGACTTGCCTACCTCTAAGCGAGCACTGGTTCATATCTATCCCTTCTGATTTCATCAAACTCACTTTGCATGTGAAAGGCATCGAAAATGTATCCGTTGGGAATACAAGCATTTCGTGTTACAAACTTACCTACATCGCAGAACCCCATTTAGCAATGATTCCCCTTCCTCGCTTCGACGCCACCTATTGGATTGCAACAGGCAAATTTCCACGAATAATCAAAGCAATTGTGGGGACTGCTTTAGGACAAAGTCAAATTGAAATGAGGCACAGCTCAGTGCTATCTTTTGGGAGCAACCCATGAAATATCCAAGAATGAACTCCCGCGTAACCCTTCATCAAACTCCAGAGGGAGCTATTTGTTTTATGGATCAAGCGTTGACCATCGGCGAGAAAATAAACTCATCTGGAAAAGAGATATTATCCTTATGCACAGGGCAAAATACGATTCCACAGATTTGCGAACTCCTTGCCAAAAAGCTTGGCACAGAATTGACACCTCCGAAAAAGTCTATTGAATTGTTTCTTAGAGAAGCGTCAAATATGAGCCTCCTCTTCTGGGAAAGCTCTCCCTCTAACGTCCCTATCAATCTCACTGGGAATACCCAAAAAACAGTCCCTTACGGCGTTGTTTTTGAGATCATTCGCCAATGCAATCTTTCATGCAATTACTGCTACATGAATGCTTCCCCTGCCATCCCCAGCGAATTAGACGGAAGCCTCATCATTCGATGTCTCCATGATCTCGCAAGAATGGGTATTCCAAGAATTCAAATTACGGGTGGCGAACCGTTGCTTCATCCTGATTTTCTACTTATTTTTGAGTCTGCCCTCTCGTTATTCCCTGTCATCACCCTAAGTACCAATGCGACCTTGTTTAAGCCATCCCTCATCGAGAAAATTAAGGAGCTTTTAATTCGTTACAAACAAAGACCTCTTCAGGGGTTCTTGATCCAAATAACCCTGGATGGCCCTGAGCAAATCCATAATCAGATACGTCATTCAACCAGTGCCTTTTCAAGCACGATAGAAGCCATAAAGGCACTCGCTTCCGCTGATATGAACGTTAAAGTTACCACCACTTTAAACTCGAAAAATTGGTTCTGCATCGAAGAAACGATTCAAATCGCAAAATCTGCAGGCGCAAAACTTTACAGCCTTGGTCAGATCACCGAAATGGGTAGAGCCGCCCAAAAAGATTCCATTCCTGAGGCTACGATGACCAGCGTTTATCAAAGCTTTCAACAATGGAAGAGACAGTACGAGTCACCCACGTTTAAGATTCAATGGATCGATGAAAAAGAAGAAAAGCAAATTAAATCTGCGAGTAAAACTTCTAACTGCGGACTGGGCACACAGTTTGTCAGCATTACCGGAGATGGCAATGTTACACCGTGCTTAATGTTAAGAAAATCCATCGGGAACATTCGGGAGCACTCGGTGGATGAAATCTTAACCAACGAAAAAAGTAGATTTTTCGAAAATCTTCGAACCCCCTCGTCCGACAATTGCAATCTCTGTGAACAAAAACCACACTGCCAACAGTGCATCGCTACCGCACTTGAACACAGCAAACATGTTGCAAATTGCTGGTGGAGAAATGAATGGTCTCCTTTAGGATGAAAGCAAAATATATATTTTTGACCCTTATCTCTGCACTCGGACTATTCCTTTTTGTGTACCTTAAAACAGCATCCTTTACCACGCCCCTGTCTTCACAAATGCCAACCAAAAGCCAAATATCACAAGAGGCTGACCTGTTGTTCGGGAAAATGCTCTCCGCAGAACCTCACTATAAAAGGAAATGGATAACTTATGAAAGCTCTCCTGGCATTAAACAGCTCACCTCTGATCAAATAACAAAGTTTTTTGGCGATCCCAAAATTCTCCTGGAATTGGGGCTGATTTACTGGACAATCAGATACGAAAACGCTCCCCCCTTCAAGGAAGTTCGATTGCAGATCAATCCCTTCGGAAAACTGATCGGATATAAGATTTTGGTCAGGCCTGAAACGGATCCGCGAACCTATTCAAATCTGACCTTTTCAAAGCTCAAAGATTGGGGACTTTTTACAAACTGGAAAACTCACCCCTCTAGCATTGAAGCCCACTCTCTCGATTTTTTGCCAAACTGGCCTTTCAAAGGAAAGGGGACACTAAGCCTCAAGGTTGAATCCCAAAATCAGTTCATTACAGGCGTGAGGGTTGACTATTGCGCGCCAACTGAGTGGACAGAAAACCTCTCCCCTAAACTCTTCATGGGTCAATTGCTATCTGGCATTGGCTTTTTAAGCTACAGTTTTGCTAGCTTTGCAGGGCTTATACTCATTGGAGTAGCCCTGTCCCGTCATCGAATTACCGCCTCAAGCTTATGGGTCTCCGGGATTCTGACAGGACTCATCTTTGTTAGCAACTACGCCTACATGGCCAATAACTTTCCGAACTATTTGAGTGCTTATGAGAACGGAATCTCGTTATTTGCCTACAGTTGTTTTCTGCTCATTGGCATGATTCCAGGGTCAACAATGACAGCTCTGCTCTTTTTCTCCACGTACGTATCCGGCTGGTCGATCAAATCCGCCTCGGCGCGGGGGGGGGGGGGGGGGGGGGGGGGGGGGGGGGGGGGGGGGGGGGGGGG
>CAYHOI010000133.1:0-3455 GCA_964358175.1 uncultured Candidatus Marinamargulisbacteria bacterium
AATGGTCATCGTCTCCCGACATCAGTGACGGTAAACATATTCGGACATTTATGAACGAATATCCTGAAGCGAAAGCGGGATACATTGTGTGCAGAACCCCTAACCGGTACAAGGTGGACGAGGCTGTCACTGCGATTCCTTGGCAGGAGATGGCTTGGCTGTTTGATCTTGACAATGCTTCATAAAACAACATGAGGGTAAGGGCATAATTATTGATGAAATCCAGCATAGCAAGGACTTGCTTTCGGTTATTCAGGTTGTTGTTGATGAACATCAATTATCGGGGCAATTTATATAATTTATGAACCGTCCCGCTTGGTGAAGGGAGTGTTTTCGTGAGAGTTTACGTGAGACATGCTTCCACATTCGTCCAGCTCTTGATCTGTTTTCCTTGATGAGTAAATGAATCTGAGCCCGCATAGAGGAGATAGCCTGCCGTGCTGGACTGGAAAAGCGTTGAAGCATAACGAATCCCATTTAACTGATCCGAATTAAATGTGGCCGACGCTTTGGCTTCAATTAGTCGTACATCGGATCCGGTATCGATCACAAAGTCCACCTCGTGTCCCGCATAATCCCTGAAAAAGAAAATTTGAAAGGGGAGGTTTTGATGAGCTATTGTTTTATAAAGTTCAGTGTAAATAAAGGTTTCGAATATGGACCCTCTCAGAGGATGCCCGTGGAGTTGATCGGGAGAATAAATCCCCAGCAGAAAGCATAACAGCCCTGTATCGAGAAAGAAAATTTTTGGCATTTTTATAAGACGTTTATTGAGGTTTCGATGATAAGGCGGAACAAGTTTGATGATATAGCTGGCCTCAAGAATTGAAATCCAATTTTTTACGGTATTGTGGGTCACTCCGCATTCGTTGGCGATATTTTCTGTGTTAGATAGCTGTCCGGATCTTCCTGCGATAATTCCCAGAAAAATTTCAAAAGTTCGCATATTCTTGAGGTTGATCAACTTCCGGACATCCCGTTCGAGATAGGTTTGTACATAAAAACGCATGGCGTCGGTGGGGTTAAGTTTTTTGTCATAAATTCTTGGAAACCCCCCGGTAAATAGAATCTGATTCAGGTCAAGGTTCGTTTGTGTTTCAGAATAAGAAAGTGGGAGCAAACATGTAATAGCGGTTCGCCCCGCCAAAGATTGTGTAACATTCTCCATCATTCCGAACTGTTGGCTTCCCGTAAGGATGTACATCCCTTCCTTATTAACGTGATCGACATGAGTTTGGATGTAAGAAAATAATTCTGGAGCATTCTGCACTTCATCGAGGATGGCTCCTGATGGATACCGTTCCAAGATAGAACGTGGGTCTTCAATCGCTATCTTTCGAGTATCCGGATCCTCAAGAGAAAGATATGGTTTTTCTGGAAAGCATATCTTTGTAAGGGTTGTTTTGCCTGATTGGCGTGGTCCCGTTAACGTAATAATCGGATACTGTTTGGCAAACTGCAAAATACTTTGTGTAGCTTTTCGAGCAAGCATGTGTAGGACTCTAGCGCTATCACGAAAAATTGTCAATACAACTCGCAAATTTACAAGCATCAGCCAGGTTGCCTGGACGAGCATTTCATATTACAATAACGACGTAGCAAGGGGTGTCCCGCCATTATACAGCCATATATCGAGAAGGCGAAGGTTCTCTTAGAGGCCCTGCCTTATATTCAGAAATTTTCAGGTAAGACCGTTGTCATCAAATATGGTGGAAGTGCCATGGAAGATGAGGCATTGAAGCGGTCAGTGGCCAAAGACATTGTTCTGCTGAAATATGTAGGGATATGTCCCGTTGTTGTCCATGGAGGCGGCCCTGAGATTAATCAGTGGCTTGATAAGCTGGGCATTGAGTCCTCTTTTGTTGAGGGACAGCGGGTTACGACGCCTCAAGCGATGGAAGTAATTGAGATGGTTTTGACAGGGAAAGTGAACAAATCACTGGTGCATTATATTAATCTGGAAGGCGGGAGAGCCGTCGGACTGAGTGGTAAAGATGCTGGACTCATTCAGGCCAAGAGGTATGAAAAAAAGGACCTCGGGCTCGTGGGCGAGATCACACGGATCAATCCTGAGATCCTGATACAATTGGAGCAAAATGGGTATATCCCTGTGATCTCCACGGTGGGGTATCATCCGGACGGAACAAGTCTCAATATCAATGCCGACGTTGCTGCGGCGCAGATCGCTATAGCGCTTAAGGCAGAGAAGCTGATCATGTTGTCGAATGTGGAGGGAATATTGGATACGAACAAGTCCATTATTAAACAGATTGTTGCAAGCGAGATCAAGCATCATATCGAGGTTGGGACCATTTCGGGGGGTATGATTCCCAAGGTCAACTCAGCCCTGTCCGCAATCGAGGGAGGCGTCAGGCAGGTTCACGTGATCAGTGGCGATACGCCGCACTCTATTCTTCTGGAGTTATTTACCGATGTGGGTATTGGCTCAATGATCAAAGCCTCTTAAAAGGAGATTGGAATAATGAAAGGGAAAGATTTTTTATCTATTTTGGACTTATCTCGGCAAGACCTGTCGGATTTGCTCGAATTGTCCATTCAGTTAAAGAAGGAGCATAAGGCTCATCTGAGACGAACGCCACTTGAGGGAAAAACGCTCGCGCTACTTTTTGAAAAGCCCTCGACGCGAACCTTGGTATCCTTCGATGTTGCTATTTATCAGCTGGGCGGACATTCGGTAGATTTGCCGAAGAGCTCGCTGGGTGGACGGGAAAGCATGGCGGATATCGCACGTACATTGTCCCGATATGTAGAAGGGCTTATTGTCCGGACCTATAAGCAAAGTACACTTGAAGAAATTGCTCGATATGCAGAAGTGCCCGTTATCAACGCATTATCTGATCGCTATCATCCCTGCCAGATATTGGCAGACTATCAAACGATGGTGGAGCATAAAGGGATGCGGAAAATAAAGATCGCTTACCTTGGAGATGGGTTTAATGTCGCCAATAGTTTGCTGGGACTTGCCAGTCTTGTGGGGTATGATATCAGCATTGCCACCCCGAAAGGGTATGAACCTACCCAGGAAGATGTGGATCGGGCACATGAATTGGCGCAGAAAAGCAAGTCCGTTATTTCGGTGTCCCATAACCCTTATGAGGCGATTCAGGACGCGGACATCATCTACACGGATACCTGGACCTCCATGGGACTCGAGGAGGAGATAGCGATTCGCATTCCCCTTTTTAGTCATTTTCAGATTAATAAAGAGCTTCTCAAACAGGCCAAACCAGATACGCTGGTGATGCACTGCCTACCCGCACATCGGGGACAAGAGATTACCGATGAGGTGATGGACGGTCCACAGTCTATTATTTTCAATCAAACCGAAAATCGTTTGCATATGCAGAAGGCTCTCCTTTGCAAGCTGTTTAGCTAAAGACAGGGCGAGCGCATCTAAATTCCGCCTCTCTCCGGCCTGTTGGCCACCTCTCTCC
>CAYHOI010000134.1:0-3328 GCA_964358175.1 uncultured Candidatus Marinamargulisbacteria bacterium
TCTCCGTTTTGGTTTCCAATATTTTATTGGCAATATTTTCAAACTCGGTATTGAACTTTTTGCCTAAATCTTCGATTTCTTTTTTTTGAGTTTCAAGCCTGTCATTCAATGCGTTATTATTAGCTTTCGCAGTAGCCAAGTGTTGATTGCTTTGAGTCAGTTCATTTTTTGTGATCTTTATCTCTTCTTTAATGGTTTCAATTTCTTTGTTTTTCTCGTTTATGGTTTGATGGGTAGCAAGCAGATTTGCGGTGGCAGTAGCTAATTGGTTGTTTGAAGATGCCAATTCATTTTCTTTTTTCTTAACGGTGTTATCCAGCGCAATAAGCTCTTTTTGTTTTTCGCTTAAATTAACATCTGCTGTTTGCAATTGGGCTGATGTTGTCGCTTTGTAACTGGCAAAATCTTTATCAAGTTCATTATATCTTTGTTGAGCTGTTTGCTTTTCTGCTTGAAGGGCTTCATTGATTTTTGCCTTAGCGATTAACCACCCTATTGCGCCGCCCATCATTATGCCGATTGTTATGTATAGGAGGGTTTCCATGTCTAGGCCCCCACATGTGTATCGGGGACAAGGCTCGACATTTGCTGTGTGCTTTGCGAAGGTTTAATATCCAAAACCTTCAAAACCAACTTCTCCTGACCATTATAAACATTTTCGGTCAAATTGAAGAGCACATCGAAGCTCGTGTTCTCATTCAGTAATTCTATGAAATGAGCCATTTTGTAGCCAATAGCTTCCACCTGATCTGCTCCCTGAACAAACAAGATTTTCAAGTGGCTCCGGTCTTTGCCTACCAGCTTATAGTCAATCGCATTAAGGTGTCGAATCAAGAAAATGGGCTCACGATTTCCCTCTCCAAAGGGTTCTATTTGTTTGAGATTTTGAAACAACGAAAAGGTGACTTCTGAAATTGACATTTCATAATCGACACAAAGAACTGAACAAAGATTCTCGTTTTCTAAGCTTCTATCCAGAAGCTCCGTGTAGGTGTGGCGAAACTCTTCAATTCGGTTAATATCAATCTCAAAGCCGGCTGCTTCCTTATGTCCCCCATAGCTGAGGAGAATCTCTTGGCATTGCTCCAGTGTAGAAAAAATATTAATTCCGGATACACTTCGAATGGATCCTCTGGAAATATTTCCTTTGGTAGTGATCAGCACCACCGGACGTTCATAACGCTTCGCCATCTGCGACGTCACAATACCAATCACTCCGGGTTCCCAGCTCTCAGAAGACAACACCAAAACCTTGCGATCCAGCATATCCAGTTTGTTTTCTACCAACGCAACAGCCTCTTCAAATATACGTTCTCCTTCTCGTTTTCGCCGCTCATTGAGGGAATTGAGCTCCTCTGCCAAGTGCTTGGCCTTGTCGCGATCTCGCGTCATGAGAAGCTCAATGCCAAGGCTTGCGGAGTCTAAGCGTCCTGCCGCGTTGATCCGAGGCCCAATTCCGAATCCAATCGTGGTGGTGGTAATCGGACCATTTCGCACTTGCTCCAAAAGATAAAAAAGTCCGAGGGAGGACTCCTTGTTCAACTTTTCGATCCCCTTTTTTACAAAAATCCGATTATCTCCGATCAAGGAGACCACATCGGTAATCGTGCCAATGGCAACGAGCTCCAGATATTTCTTGGTCGCCAATATATCTACATTTTTGCAAGCCAGCATCAAGTGGTATACCAGCTTATAGGCTACCCCAACGCCAGCAAGGTTCGCCGTAAAGTCTTGGTGCTCACATTTCGGATTGATAATGGCCACCGCCTTCGGCAATATGGCTGGGGGCGTATGATGATCTGTCACAATCACATCAATCCCATACGAACAAGCAAGAGCAATCTCTTCCACATTGCTAATTCCACAATCCACGGTAATAATCAGATCAACCTGATCGGCTCTAAACTTTTTAATGACGGCTAGATTAAGACCATATCCCTCTGTATAGCGTAAAGGAACGTAATAGCTAACGTCTATTCCAAGCTGCATCAGGGCATCATAGAGAAGAACCGTTCCTGTCACCCCATCAGCGTCGTAATCTCCGAAAACCACGACTTTCTCTCGTTTGTCTATAGCTCTGACCACCCTTGCAATTGCTTTTGGCAACTCCCTCGGACAAAAATCTGATCGGATTTGTTCCAGACGGGGTTGTAGAAAATCTTGGATATCGACCAGCTCCCTGAGTCCACGATTCAGAAGGATATGAATGATCACCGGATCAATCCGAAGTTGAGTCGAAAGCTGGCTAACGAGGACAGGATCGTGTGAGGGCAACCGCCAAATACTAGTGCTCAGATTATGCATCCTTTTTGAGGAGAATTAACGGCTGGCCAAATTCTACAGCGGATTCATTCTTGACAAGGATCTTCACCACAACACCCTCATACTCCGACTCTATCTCGTTAAAAAGCTTCATCGCCTCGATGATGCATACCGGGTCTCCCTTCTTGATACGATCCCCCACATTGATAAAGGGCGGCGTTTCTGGTGACGATGAGGCATAATAAGTACCCACCATCGGAGAGGTAATAATCAGCTCATTCTCGACTGATCCCGTATTCACGGCAGGGATCATCGCTTTAGGAGGGACAACTGTTGCGGGTGCTACCGCCTGGGGAGCCGAGAGAGCCGGGGTTGGGTTGAGATCCTCTTTAAGAATCTCGATTTTAAAGCCCTCTTCTTCTAACTTAAATTGATTAACACTTGATTTTTCGATCAACTGAATAATTTTCTCGATCTCTTTGAGGTTCATGCCCACGCTCCTTGGATTTTTGGGGAGATTATAGCATACCCCTCCCCCACGAGGATACGGGGGGAGGGGTGCTTAAGGGCTATTGAACTTAGCCTTTGAGCAACTGCAATACGGTTTGCGGAAGCTGATTGGCTTGTGCCAACATCGCTGTACCCGCTTGCACCAGAATCTGATTCTTGGTGTATTGCATCATTTCTGCGGCCATATCCACATCTCGAATACGAGATTCAGACGCAGACAGGTTCTCTTTCGTGACCCCCAGGTTGTTGATCGTGGTCTCCAGCGTGTACTTCTGGAACGATCCCATATTGGCTCGTTCGGTAGAGACATCGCTAATCGCCTTGTCAATAATTGTGATCGCGCCTGCCGCATTCGTTGAGAGGTTGTAGGTCGCCCCCGAGATAATGTCTTGCAAGCCACCTGTATTCGCAAGGGTCACATCGTTACCAATCTTGGCCGTCTGCATGTTGTTGATGCCATAGCTCACCAGATTTGCTGCTGACGCATCATCGGTTAAGGCAAACTTGAGTTCCGCTCCGTTCGGACTAATGGTAACAGCACTGGAAATCACAGCGG
>CAYHOI010000135.1:0-3261 GCA_964358175.1 uncultured Candidatus Marinamargulisbacteria bacterium
AACCAGGTGGCATGAATGGTTTCACCCGGAGCCGTTGTGGCTTCAGCCACTTTTCGGATTTCTTCTCGCGTTGGATTGTGAATACCCAAATCATCCAAACAAACCGGTAGTCCTACGCTGAGACAAAAATCCAATACCTCATAAATTTCGTCTGATGAGCGGCCTTCCATAACCAACTGGGTGAGGGTTCCGAAGGCGACTTTTTGGCCATGGAGTTTGTGATGGGAACTTTCCAGAACGGTAAATCCATTGTGCACTGAGTGAGCGCCGGCCAGGCCTCCGCTTTCGAAGCCCAAACCGCTCAGCAAAGTGTTGGCTTCAACGATGGCTTCAACTGCCGGTGTCACGCAATGGTTCTCAACCGCCAGCTTGGCTTGGAGGCCGTATTCCAGCAATGTGTCGTAGCACAGGCGGGCTAACGCGATAGCAGAAAGGGTGGGAGGAGTTCCTCCGGTAAGGCAGTTGGGTTTACAACTCTTGGCGCACGTATCCGCTTCCCAGAAAGTGGCGAGTGCGTCCCCCATGCCGGACACTAAGGTTTCAACGGGAGCATCGGCTACTATACGGGTATCGACCAGGACGCAGTCCGGGTTGTGAGGCAATACCAGGTACCGTTGGAAAACGCTCGCATCAGTGTAAACCACCGACAATGCAGAACAGGGAGCATCCGTTGCGGCGATGGTTGGCACGACGATAACCGGCACTTTCATAAAGTGGGCTACCGCTTTTCCCGTGTCGATGACCTTGCCGCCCCCCGCAGCGATGATGAAATCAGCACCCTCTTTTCGCGCGAGGCTTACCAGGCGATTGATTTCAGTGTCCGAGCATTCCCCGTTAAAGAGCTCCTGATAACAGCCGACGTTTTTCTCTTTGAGGCTGGTTTGAATCGCCTGACCGCAGGCGGCTAAAGCCTTTTTCCCTCCGGTAAGCAGGGCCTTGGTGCCGAGCCTTTCTGCGTGCATGCCTATTTCCTTGATGGCTCCCTCCCCTTGGACGTAACGACTTGGTGCAAGTAACATCCGACTCATAGCATTCCCTCCTGTTCATCAAATGATTCATCATGCATTACACGCCGACAGCGAGACGCTCAGTTCCATAGATGACGTCTAACTGGACGCACTTCCCGCATTGGATAGATCTGTAAGGGGCTGCTGCGAAAGAGCGAAGGTCAGGGCTAGAGAATTTGGCCTGAGAGTCGGAGTTGACAGCAGTGTTCAGTATCGGAACACGAAGCGCGCTAATATGGAGAGCCCCTCTGTGACTTATAAGATAAACAATTGCCAATGTAAATCCCTCATAAGGGTGAAATTAACTCCCTCGTTTGGGTGATTTTTGGGGAATGTCAATTTAGAGGAATACCGTTTTGTGGAAGGACATTCTGTTTTATGGCGACTGTCACTGCTTCCACACGATTCTTTACTTGTAGTTTATGGTAGATGTTCTTGATATGACTCTTCACTGTTTCGACGCTGACATACAAAGTATGAGAAATTTCCTTATTGCTCTGACCCTCGATGATGGACTGGAGAATTTCCTTTTCACGGTGAGTCAAAACGGGATACTCAACTTTTTTGACTTCCCCGGTCGTACTTATAGTTGCCTTGAAGTCCAAGGACAGGTTCACCAGATAGGGGGAGACTACCTGATGCCCCTCAAAAAAAGACTTTATGATTCGAACCAGTTCAGCAACCTCAACACATTTGAGCACGTAGCCGTCGGCACCCGCCTGCATGGCGCCATGGATGTAATTCTTGTCATCGTAAGTGGAAAGTACAATAATTTTCATTTGAGGGTGCGCTTTGCGAAGCATACGAATGACCCGAATGCCTGATATCCCCGGCATGTCCACATCGATCAGAGAAACATCGGGTGGGTCGACCCGGATTTTTTCGACCGCACTGAAGCCATCACTGGCTTCTCCAATAAGTTGGATGTCCGTTTCCTGATCCAAAGCAATTCTCAGACCGATACGGAACAAAGGATGATCATCTGCCAGGAAAACTCTCATAGCTTCTATAAGTCTCTGCCATCATTCACTTTATGTTTTGTTGAATCCATTTTTCTACGAGATTTTGACCACAGTTCTCAAAGTGTCGATTCCACGAAATTGACTGGCAATGTCACATAAAAGCAACAGCCTCGTCGATGGCCTGCTGCATCGCTCAGGACTGGCGACTCAACCCATATATTTCCGCCATGAGCTTCAATAACCTGCTTGCAAAAAGCCAAACCCAACCCGATCCCCTCCCGCCGGCTTTCACTGTCCGATTTAATGGTAAAATATTTATCAAAAATGCACTGACGGTATTCGGCGGGGATGCCGATACCATGATCCGTGAACGTAAGCATAAGACAATCCTGTTCTGCTTTCACCGCAGCCAGATCTGGCGGGATGGTTTCGAACTTTCCCGGTTGTTCCCAACCCCTATCCCGCATTTCCGCCTCAACCTGGACAACACCGTCCTCCGGGCTGTACTTGATAGCGTTCTCCAGTAAATTGACAAGAGCTCGCCTCAGGCGCTTTTGATCTCCCAGTAATTTCAGTGGAAGCGATGGTGGTTCAAATTGCATGGATATCCGCTTTTCCTTTGCAAAAAGATCAAGCTGGCTCAAACTCTCTAAAATGATTTGATCGATGAACACAGGGGTCCAGTGTAGTACAAACTGTCCACTTTCATTTCGGTAAATGTCCAATATATCACTCACCATGCCGGAGAGTTGATGACAGGTAGCCAGAGCCAATTCCATAACGTTCTTCTGCTTCAGATTGAGGTGTCCGACAGTTCCATTGACGATAAGCTGTAAGACATTTTGCAGGGAAATTATGGGGTTTCTCATATCGTGAGTGATCATGTTCACCACGTCTTCTTTCATCCGCTCCAACCTTTTCTCTTCCGAGATGTCCCTAATAACCCATACATAATCGGTGTTTTGTTGGCCAGCGTCGTCGATCGCAGAGAAGGACACTTGTACCGGAAAAGTCTGCCCTTCCGAAGAGATAGCTGTTAGCTCGCCACGCTGGTTAAAGCTCAGCCTCGAATCTGGATTCTTCCACTGCGGAATTTTTGAATCATCCTCCGCAAAAAGCTTTCTAATGGACTCTCCGATAAGTTGCACGGTTTCATAGCCAAACATTTTAACGCCTGCCTGATTAACAATGGTGATTCTACCATCGGCATTCGTTGATAGAATGCAATCGGAAACGCTGTTGATCAGCCTGCTGAAATAATGCTGAGAATGTTTGTGTAATAGGTCTTTCTG
>CAYHOI010000136.1:0-3193 GCA_964358175.1 uncultured Candidatus Marinamargulisbacteria bacterium
GCGAGCAGAGGTCGTTTAACTCACTGAATTCAGAGGGATTTATGGTGCCCAGAGGCGGAATCGAACCACCGACACGAGGATTTTCAGTCCTCTGCTCTACCGACTGAGCTACCTGGGCATCGTGACCGAAAAACAAGCCATTTCCATAAGACTGGAGCCGACAGTCGGAATTGAACCAACGACCGGCTGATTACAAATCAGCTGCTCTACCTGCTGAGCTATGTCGGCTTGAAACAGCGCTGAAATTATAACGGCTTGAAAGTCATTTTGGCAAGGTATTGCTGGCTCGAAACAAAACATAATAAAAGAATACATATTTTATCCCATAATTGTCGATATTATACATGTAAGCGGGGTTCTCTGCGGAACCAGAATGAAAAAAAAGATAGAGAGGGGGGGGCGAGGTTCGTAAGGATTCAAAAAAGAAATAAAAAGGGGGGATTTCTATGGGACTGGATTATGGGTTTGTAGGAGAAGTGGATCGTAGCAACTCGATGACGGCTGTGGCGGATACCATGAATCAGAAAAATAATGAGATATTGGCTATTACGCTCGAAATGGGTGGTAAAAAATCTATTGAAATGGATGGCAACTTTTATGCTATGGATAAGGTGAATGATAATGACGTCAAGGATATCCGTGGGATGACCACAATTGCCGACAAAGAGGCGTTGTGTACGATGCTGGGAATCCCAGTGGAATCGATCGGAACACTGGGGACGAATAAGGGATATGACGCTGTCGGTGTAGTGGTGACACCTTTGACCTCTCCGGCGAATGGAGCCCGAATAAGTCTTACTTACGTTGATGCCAGCACAAATAATGTGATGACCATTGGAGTAGAGCTGGATGAGAACGGGCTTGTGACGGCCTTTTCACCCTTAAAAGACAATGGTGAGGTTGATGCCGGGACGACAGATCCAGATGCGATACATATCGGAGGTAATTCTGTGGCACTGGAGTATAGCGATGTCGTGGATAACGGTGGTCTTCTGGCTTCCTGGGGAATTAAGGACTCAGAGGAACTGTTGCCAGGAGATTTGTTCTTGATTCAGCAAAAACTGCAAATCATTAAGGATCTTATCAGCACCGTTCACACCACCGGTAAGACTCAGGGCGATGTGATGCGTGAGGCGACACAGAAGTTCTCGCAGGGATAAGACCAAGGAGGAGTAGAGACGAAAAATCTTTCGTCTCTACTATATCCCATTTTGCTTGTTTGTGAATTAGACCTGGCATGAGATAATACAAGGGTAATGACTGAACATTTCGATTCTTCTCTATCCACTCTGAATCCTCAGCAGCAAGAAGCGGTGCGGTATGTTGATGGGCCGCTCCTTATCATGGCGGGTGCGGGATCGGGCAAAACACGAGTGCTCACGCATAAGATTGCCTATTTGCATGAACAATTCAATGTGCCCATCCAGAATATTCTCGCAGTGACTTTTACCAACAAGGCTGCCCGAGAAATGCTTCATCGTGTGGGGACGCTTATTGGCGTACCCTTGGAGAACCATCGCCATCACTGGATCCTGACCTTTCATGCACTGGCCTTCAAGATTTTGCAAATGAACGCAACTCATCTTGGCTATCAAAGTGGATTCGTCGTTTTTGATACAGGAGATCAGCAGTCGCTTGTTAAGCGGATCATGAACGCGATGAACATTGATTTAAAGATGACCAAGCCTGGCAGTGTACAGTCTGCGATCAGTCAAGCCAAAAACAATCTTGTTACCCCAGAGTCTTATCACGTGGATAGCCAATTCAAAGGGAATGTCGCCAAGGTGTATGCCGAATACCAACTTCAGTTGTTCAAGAATAATGCCATGGATTTTGATGATTTACTCCTCAACATGCTGAAGCTCTTTAGGGAACATTCTGCTATCCTGGAACACTATCAAGACCAATTCCAATTTGTGCTTATTGATGAATATCAAGATATTAATTTGCCTCAGTACTTGGTTGCGCATTTACTGAGCCAGAAACATAAACGACTTTTCGTGGTGGGCGATACCGATCAGAATATCTATTCTTGGCGGGGAGCTAGTTTGCAGAATATTCTTAATTTCGAGAAGGATTTCCCTGATGCGAAGGTGGTCGTTCTGGAACAGAATTATCGTTCGACGCAGACCATCCTCACCATCGCCAACAGTGTTATTGAAAACAATAAACAGCGCAAGAAGAAAACACTTTGGACAGATAATGGGGCTGGGAAAAAGGCAATATGCTATATCGCTCACAATGAATATGATGAAGGGGAATTCATTGCACGAACCATGCAGGCCTTAATATCAGAAGGTATCAGTCCGAACGAAATTGCTGTACTCTATCGTACCAACTCCATGAGTCGCGTGATTGAAGAAGTGCTGCAGCAGTACAATATTAAATACCGTGTTTACGGCGGATTTCGCTTCTATGAGCGTAAAGAAATTAAGGATATTTTATCTTATCTTCGTTTGGTAAATAATGATCAAGATGACTTGGCGGTGAGCAGGATCATTAATGTTCCCTCTCGTAAGATTGGGAAGGTCACAATGGAGCGCCTCATGAGCAAAGCGCAGTCTGAGAATAAGTCGCTGATGACGGTGATCCGTGAAGAGTCTTCCCCTCAACTGAAATTGTTTTATTCCTTGATTGATGAGCTGCGTGGTCTCCTTCAGGATCAAAAAATGAACTTGCCTGATCTGATTGCCCAGATCGTTGAGAAAACAGGGTATGAACGTTGGCTCAAGGAAGAAGACGCGAGTGAAGTTTTGAGCCGACTTGAAAATATTCAGGAATTGATTGCTTCAACGCAGTCAGCACAGTATTCCCTAGAGGAATTTCTTGCGCTGAGTGCTTTGCTGACGCAACAGGATGAGCCTGCGTCTGATGAACCCGTGGTGACGCTCATGACCCTTCATTCTGCCAAGGGATTGGAGTATGACGTGGTGTTCCTCGGCGGATTGGAAGAAAAAATGCTTCCTCATAGCCAGTCTATGAATGTTGCGGAGGAATTGGAAGAGGAGAGGCGTCTGTGTTATGTAGGGATTACTCGTGCCCGAAAGCAACTCTTTATGTCTGCTGCCAGCTATCGGTCTTCCTTTTATGAAGATTCACGAGCACAGGATTTGTCGCGTTTTTTTTATGAAATGCCCAACAACCAAATAACCATTGATTTGAGCAAGAAAATGATCCCGTTTAAACATATTTT
>CAYHOI010000137.1:0-3174 GCA_964358175.1 uncultured Candidatus Marinamargulisbacteria bacterium
TGCAGGGGTATCTGGAATGGGTGAGATCACCGTTAATTTATCGTTCTTCATGCCGATATGAATGCCGATTCCAAAGAAATTCCCGCTAAGATTTACTTTCATTTCCTGATATTTCTCGGGCTCCAGAAAACGTGAATAGGGATCTTTCAAGGATTCAAGCATTCCCTTGATTGCGCCATAGGCGAGTTCTTTTTCTTGAAGATTGTTTTCAACAGAATTGCCTTGAATAATATCGAAGACCTGAAGCACCTGAAGCTTCAAATTCACTGCGTACAGCGGATTGAGCGCAAATAGAATCAGGGGAATACAAACAAGCCGTCTTAAGTTCATCATAGTTCTATCGGCCCTTAGTTTATGCTGATTTTATCGATTTGGCAAATAGTTTAGCGGATTTACTTCCTTACCATTTACCCGCACCTCAAAGTGCAGATGAGGCCCAGTCGACAACCCGGTTGAGCCTACCAATCCGATGAGTTGCCCTTTCTTTACCTTGGTTGCCCGCTTGACGTAGTAATTGGACAGATGACCATAAATTGAGGTGTATCCTGCGCCATGATCTACGACAATCGTCTTCCCATATCCGCCCCAAGTGCCTGAATAAAGGACAATTCCATCCGAGGCTGCAAAAACAGGCCGTCCTTGCGGGGCTCCGATATCAAGCCCGGTATGAAAAGACTGTACCTTGAAGATGGGGTGCATCCGACTTCCAAAGGGCGAACTAATTTCTCCAACGACTGGCCAAATAAAGCGTCCATCCCCCATTCGCTCTGTGGGTTTGGCCTGACGTTGTAGCTTTACGATCATTTGCTCAATTTCATAAGAGTCTTTTTCAAGCTGCCTAAGCTGGCGTTCATAGTCTTTCTTTTGCACCATTAATTCTTCATAAAGTTTCTCTTTTGTTTTTTTATTGGCTTCAATTTGTCCCTTGATAACGACGATTTCCTCTTGTTTGTCCTTTAGAAAATCAAGGGTAGTCGAAAGTTTATTTTCTTTTTTTGCAAGGAGAGTCTTTTTCTCCCGGATCTCGCTAAGAAAAAGAACATTCATGCTGATCATGGATTCAAAGAAATATAATTCATTCATCTGATCAGTAAACTCATCCGAAGAAAAAAGAGTTTCGATAAAGTGACTCCCCCCAAGCCGATTAAACTGGATCAGTTTTGAAGCAAGACTGGATTGAGCCAATTCAAATTTTTTACGCTCGGTGAAGAGCTCTACCTCCAATGCGGTTAACTCAACCTTGGTTTGACCGATTTGAGAGGTTACCTTCTCATGGAGCTTAGTCTGGCGATTCAAGTCAGATTCAATCCCCCGAATCGTTTTGTGAACGTCCCTTGCACGTTTCTCTGTTTTTCCAATGATTTCCCGCTGGGTCTTGATTTGATCGTGGATCGTTTCGAGCTCCTTGGTCTTTTTGGCAAGTTCCTCCTTGGAGTCCACAGGAAAGCCAAGCGTACAGAGCATAGTAAGTCCTAAAATAACTAACAATTTGTTCAAGATAGTGTCCTCTTTGTTTTCTGGAAATTCAGCGCAAATCGATGAGCCTCATCCCGAACCTGTTGTAGGATTTTGAGTCCGACATGATTCTTGTCCAATTTTACTCCCTCTTTGTTTGCAGGCAAATAGAGAATCTCCTCTTTTTTTGCCAAGGCTACCAAGTCCTGATCGACTACGCCTGCCAATGCCAACGCCTCAAGTGCAGCACCTAATTGGCCTTTACCGCCATCAATGAGCAGTAGGTCAGGCCGTGAAATGCTTGAAGATTTACGAAAGATTCGATACACCACTTCTCGAATGGAGGCGACATCATCATTATAGGGAACGGATCGAATGTTAAATTTTCGATAAAGACTCTTTTCGGGCACCCCATCTCGAAAGCTCACCATGGAAGCCACGATATGGCTATCCCCAAAATGGGAAATATCGACTCCAGCAATGAGTCTTGGCGTATGCGAAAGAAGCAGTTCCTTTTTGATTTGATTTGCAGCCTCCTCAAAATTGATGGCCTGTTTTGAAACCAACTGTCGCTTGAGTGCATGGTAGGCGTTCTCGCGAAGCATCTCAACAAGCCTCAGTTGAACCTGTGTTGAAACCACCGCCAAGCGCACTTTTTTTTGATCCAATTGTTTGATGAAATCTTCATCTGAAAGAGAAAGCTCCGTTACAATTTCATCCGGCCAATCTTCGGTGGTTCCATAATATTGCTCTATTCCATGTACGAGCATTTCTGGTTCAGTGTCTGCCTCACCGGGGGATAAATCGAAGTTTGATTGGGCAACGATGCACCCCTCTCGGATACGAAATGCTGAAAACACATGTTGGTCTTGGAAACTCAGTACGATAAAAATATCTGCTTTCACCTCAGAGTCCAGATCCTCTACACGTTGCTTGGCTTGAAGAGATTTTACTGCCTCTAGTCGATCCTTACATTTTTGCGCCCGCTCAAATTCCAAGGAATCGCTTGCGAGAGCCATTTCATCGGTCAGCTGCTTTAACAGCTTCGAGTACTTGCCCTCCAAAAGAAGCCTTACTTCTCGAATGCGTTGCCGATAGTTCTCTTGTGTTATTTTCCCAATACACGGGCCTACACAGGCTGACATATGATAGTAGAGGCAGGGCTCTTTCTTCTTGGGTAGTTTTTTGCACCGTCTCAGCAAGAAATTCTCCCGAACCAACGTGAGAATATCCTCTAAATAACGCCCAGAGACGAAGGGGCCATAATACAAAGCTTTATCTGGAAGTCGCAATCTTGTTTTAATCAATCGAGGAAAGGGATCCCGAAGGTCAATCTTTAAATAGGGATAGGTCTTGCTATCCCGCAATTGAGTGTTGTATTTGGGGTGGTAGGCTTTGATAAACTGGTTTTCAAGCACCAGTGCTTCTTCTTCATTTTGTGTTGCCACATAGTCTATGGACGAAACCTGCTCAACTAATCGAGCGATCTTTACCGAAAGTCGTGTTGTTTGTTTAAAATAACTGGAAACTCGTTTCCGAAGATGTTTTGCTTTGCCAACATACAAAACTACTCCAGCCTGATTCTTCATCAGGTAAACGCCGGCACATCGGGGCAAGTTCTCTATGAGAGAATTTAGCTTGTATACTAAAACCAAAATGGTTTACGGTTTTTTGTTGCTCTTAGCGAAAATGGTTTTTCGGCTAGGAATGAGGAGCGAC
>CAYHOI010000138.1:0-3161 GCA_964358175.1 uncultured Candidatus Marinamargulisbacteria bacterium
GAGGGGGGTAGGGGGTGAGGCGAAATTAACACAATTTTAGATGCGCTCGCCCTGGTTGCACCCTACTTTGTGAGGTTGAATACATACCGTGCTCAGGGTATACTTCTCATGAAATGAATAAGAAAATATTAATTGTTGATGATGATAAAACTCTCGGTGATTTTCTGGAGATGACCCTGAAGTTTTTGGGTGAGGTGGAGGTGGAAAGGGTTTTGTCAGGTGAGGAGGGAGTCTTAAAGGCAGCCCAGATGATTCCGGATCTTATTGTGATGGACTATAAACTGCCCGGGATCAATGGCTGGGAGGCAGCGAAGCAGATCAAAGCAAATCCGGCGACGGAGAGGATTCCTATCATCGGATACACGGCATGGGCGAGCAAAGAGGATATTCAAAGGGGGTTGCAACAAATTGGTCTTGCTGAGATCATGACCAAGCCTGTGGACATTGATGTGTGGGAAGCTAAGCTGAACCGCTATATTGAGTTTTCGTCCACCCCGTAGTTTTCTTCCCTGAAGTAGTGATGATAGAGAAGATCGCATTGATCCGTTTTGAGGAGCCATCCCACAAATTCTTCCCTCGTGATAAAGTCGTCTAGCGAATAAGTTTTTTTGTTTGCTGGGATGAAACCATGTTGAACAAAGTAGGTTGTGATTTTTGCATCGGGGTGATCTGCTGGAATATTCTTAAAATAAGAAATATCTTTGTCTGCTGAGTAAATATCGAGTCCTAATGAACGTGCAATCAGTTCCATCGCAGATCTGCGAGTGAGAAGTTTCCCGTCATCTTTTCCAGGTAGCCATCGATTCGAAATCGCTACTGGGTCAATCTCGTTCTCTGGAATTTCCTTTAATCGACCGAGAGTTCTTATCGCTTCTTTTTGGGAAAGACTATCCTGAGGATGAAAGGATTCACGTCGGTCAAGCACCCCGATGGTCGCCAATTTGTCGAGATCTTCATTTTTTAAGTCAGCAAAGTGAAAGAGCCGAATAATGGTGAAGGGATATTCAATCGTTGCTTTTGCAAGTCGATTCTGAAGAAGGATGATGTTCTTTCCAAAATTTAGGGGAATGACCTGTTCAAAGCGGCCTATTTTTGAGAGGGGAATCATGGCTGTTTTTAGGGTCGTTTTGTGGGTGTAACGAATTTCACTAAGAGGATTTGTCATGCCAGCGAAAAAGATCTTGTCTTTAGAGGTGATGAGTAATTTTTGCTCAGGCTGAATTTGTCGTATGAGTGGGGAGTCTATCGAAAGAACGGTTTTATTCCCAGGTAAATCTATTGCGAGGACAGAAAAGGCAGGGGATAGCTCACGAACGGCGACGCTTTGCTGATAGTGTGAAGCCAAAAAAGGGATCGAGAGTGGGGGACGACCCTCTGGCATCAGAAGGGGTGCATTTTGAAGTGTTTTGTTGGCAAAAATGGTCACTTGGGCCAGCTCTCGTACCACCTGAATAGAAAGCTGGAGGATGGGGGGAGCTGTATCTTTGATGATTTGAACAACTGAGGAATAGGGGCTATTTTTCCCTCCGAGAGTTTGGGTGGCTCTTGCTTTGACCTGGTTTCGTCCATCCGACAGCGGGATTGTCGCCTCCCATTGCCCGTTTTCATTGGCAACAGTTTTGGCCTGATCAATGTCATTGACGTTGACCCAGATCGTCGCTTGCTTTGGTCCCCAGCCAGAAATAGTGACCATGTCCAGATTAGACACGGGGGGATAATGATAGAGCGTCGGTGCTTCTAGGTGGGCTTGTTCTTGTAGAGTAAATGCGAAATACCCCATCGAAGAGTAGGCCGGATTAGTTGGTATAAGGTAACAATAATCAAAGGCAAAGCCCAAATTGTCGTTGAGAAGTCCATAAAGTCTGTCATATTGGAATCCTATGCCCATACTGTAATAGCGTGGTTCTACGCCACCTCGCAGACTCAGCATGGGATTCAAAGCGTAATCAAAGCCAAGTTGCATTTTCTGTTCCATCCAGTCTGCATTGAGACTGTAGTTAGAGCTTTTGAAATGTACTCCGTATCCGATTTCCTGGACATTTTCATCATTATTTCCGACGATTCCGAAGTAAAGGGGATCCATTCCCGTAAAGCGCATCAAAAGACCCCACCTTGAGAAGATATTGCGGTCGGAAGAGAAACTGTCCTGTTGTGTCCCGAGACTGTAACCTAGATCGAGATCCTTGAACCACAGGAAATTACTGATCTTCTTGCCGATGCTGAAACGATACTGACTTATCCCTTCGTTAAAACTCCCATTCGAACGAATACGCTCATCGATGTAATCTGTGATGGGAATATCGTTGAGCGACTGTGAATAATAGGATAGCTGGAGGGGCACGGAAAAGAACGGATAGATGAACGAATAACGATTCGACAGGATGCTCCCTTCGAGTAAAGAGGAGTGTTCGCTGAGCGACCATGTTTGCAAATACCCAAGGATGGCAGGGTTTGAATCCACTGCCATGGGTTGATCCATATAAGCGATCCCCGCACCGCCAGCCCCCATGATTCTGGGATGAATAAAGCCCCTCGAGATGTCCCAATTGGTGGCCGAAGCAAAGGACAGCAGGCAAGTGATCCCTGCCAAAGTTATCTTGATGAAGCGACTAGTAAACAACAAATTTAGTAAGCGACGTTGTTTCACGACTTCTCCCTGTTTCAAAAACTTTCATTTTCATCAAATAAAGTCCTTTTGGAATAAGATTTCCGTCTGATAAGGTGCCGTTAAAGGAAGCCAATTTGTATCCATAGTTCGTGTAGGTTTGCTCTGAGGTCCAGATGATGGTTCCAAGGCTGTTAAATAAGTAAAAGACTACACGCGAAGGTTTGCTAAGGAGAAACCCTATTTTGAGGGGGGTTCCACTCAAGGCGGTTCGATTAACTTTGGTGGGGTACACGAGAAAATCATGAACAAAGAGTGATGTGTTAGTGAAAAAGAAAAGCGAGGCGACAGGGTAGGGATTTCCGCCTTGATCGTAAGGCTGAATGAGGATGGTTCCGGAGACGGTTTGAAAAGGCCCTATTTTAAGGCACCCTCGATCAAGGTCAAATTGACTTGCGGGGGACGTAAAACTTGTTGCGGCATTTCCGTTAAAGGTTACCATTGTTCGATAGAGATCGATTTCTTGTCCCTTGTGTACAAAATAGACAAGCAGATT
>CAYHOI010000139.1:0-3119 GCA_964358175.1 uncultured Candidatus Marinamargulisbacteria bacterium
GAATCCCGCCTCAAGCAACCGATCAATCCAATCACGTTCCTGCGGAAGGAATCCTGAGTTCATTTCATTTTCCTTGGGACGGGACAAATCAATTTCACGATGAGCGGTGTTGACGTCTCCACACAAAATCACAGATCGCCCCTGCCCCAGTTCCTCCCGCATAACTTTCAAGGCCTGCTCATAAAATCTCATTTTGTAAGCAAGTCGTTCGGGCGAAGCTTTTCCGTTCGGGAAGTATATATTAAACAAAGTGACGTTGGGTGCAATCTCTCCGGCCAAAACACGGCCTTCATGATCAAATTCTTCAAAGCCAAGCCCAGATCGAATATTCCCAAGCGGTCTTTTGGAATAAATGGCTACGCCGCTATACCCTTTTTTTTGGGCCGAAACAAACTGAACCTCATAGCCCGGAATCTGTGTAAGAGCCTGTGAAAGCTGACTTGGTTCTGCCTTGGTCTCCTGTAAACAGACCAGGTCGGCATTCGTCTCAAGCACCCACTTCACGAATCCCTTCTTCTCCATCGCCCGTAGTCCATTTACGTTCCAACAGACTATTCTCAAAGGAATCAACGAATAATTTCTCCTTCAAACTGAGTAGCAATGGATCGAATATGCGAAGGAATATCAGCATCCTCGATAAGTTTGGGTTCGCTAAAGACATCTTTTCCGATATCTGCAGGGAGCCCCTCATTGTCCATCAAAACAAAGGACACGTGCATTGGTCGCCGAAAAACCTGTACTGCGACTTCGTTGACGGTCTTCAGATTCTTTTCCTCGATCATCTGCTCATAGTGAAATCTGTAACTTTGCTTAAACCCAGCCACAATGGATTGGTCATGAACCTTCAGCGGGCTGGACTCCATCAGAAATCCCGCAACACGCACCATTTTGCTTTTCTTGAGAATGGCAATCATGTCTGCCCAGCAGTGCTTCACTGTAACCAAATCCAAATCATCCGGCAGATGACTTCGAGCGGATGCCGGGGGTGTTATTTCAACGGGAGCAGATGTAGGGGTCGGCTTGGGTGTGAATTTGGGTGAAGGGGGAATTACCTCTTGTGGGATCACTCGCGCTTGCTCCGCTTGAATCGGAGCTTTCACTTTTCCTAAAACCATTTCTTCGGATTTTGGCGTGAGCGTTTCATACACCAACATCTCGCAATACACCCTAGGATCTTCCATATATCGAACATCAGGAATCGCCATGGATAATGAGCGAATCATTGATTGAATCTGGGTCTGGCTATAGCTCTTTTCCAAAGGGTTCAACTCCATAAGCTGATCCGGAGGCAGCCAAACCAGTTCATCCAGTTTGAGCTTAAGCATCAATACATCCCGAAATACTTCCACCAAATCCATCAGAAAACGAACAGGGTCCATCCCTTTGAGAAACAAAGCTTCCACCTGCTTAAAATAATCGGCCAATTGATCCTTCTGAACAGCTGTCACGAGGCGAACAATCTGTTCAAGAGGTAAGCTTCCCACAACAGACACCACCTGAGCCACATCAATCTTATCCTGACTAAAGGCCATCACTTGATCCGCTAGAGATAAGGCGTCCCGCATGTGTCCTCCGCTATAACGTGCAATCGCCTTGAGAGCCTCATCGGTCACGTTTATCTTCTCACTCGTTAAGATGCGTCGAAGATGCTCCACGATCATTCCCGCAGAGAGTTTGGAGAAATCCAATCTCTGACAACGAGACTGGATCGTCACGGGAATCTTCGCGGGATCCGTCGTCGCCAAGATAAAGATGACATGAGCCGGGGGCTCCTCCAACGTTTTAAGGAGGGCATTGAAGGCCTGGGTGCTCAGCATATGGGCTTCATCCACAATGTAGATCTTGTATCGCGCCAGTCCCGGCATGAAGTTGACCCGCTCAATCAGGTCTCGCACATGATCAACACCGGTATTGCTTGCCGCATCGATTTCAAGCACATCCATGTGATCTCCACGCGTGATCGCCACACAATTCTCACAGGTGTTACAAGGCTCAGGATGAGCTTTATCCAATTTTAAACAATTGATAGCTTTCGCCATAATCCTCGCCAGGGATGTTTTCCCTGTTCCGCGAGGGCCAGAGAAGATATAAGCATGAGCCATTCGGTCAAAACGAATTGAGTTCTGAAGGGTTTTCACCACAAACTCTTGCTCCACCACATCGGCAAAGGTCTGAGATCGATATTTTCGGTAAAGGGAGAGGTACGCCATCGCAGGTGATATTATATACCAAGATATCCCGATTTTGTGGAACAATTTTTGTTCAAAGGTACGGTCATATGACCGTACCTTTGAACGTGTCAATTTCTTAGTGGTGGAAGAACGACAATATCCTGAAATCCCAATGTTCGAAAAGCAGCGGCAAGGGTATCCAATAAGGTATCCCTGTCTTCTATTGTTTTGGGTTTGCTTCCTGCTTTCTGAAGAGCGTCATTGATGGTATAGATAAGTTCATCATAGGAGTCTATTCCCAATGTATTATCGCAAGGAATCTTCGGAAATTGAATGCAGCCAAGCTTTTCGGAAGACAGATAAACCGTAATGCTCCCCGTTTCTGATTCATCGCAAAACCCAACAACTATCTGTGTTTCAGCCTTCTCATGTGTATCCATAAACGTTTTCGCCAGAGGGCCGGTAAACGGGTTTAGCCCTTTCTGAAACTTCTCTAATTCATCATGTATGAACCCCACCAAATCACCTTTCAAAATCAAAGGAATTGTATTAAACGTGTCATCTGGCGATATAACCCCAATCACCCTAAAGTTTTCTTTACACAGATTCATAAACCCTTCCAAATCTTTTTCGTTAAAACGAATGCCCATGCTGGCAAGACTATCCAGATGCGTTTGCGCAATGTTTTTTGGATCTCTGGCATACAGCTTTTGAACTTCCTTTACGGCCCACATCAAGCCCTCCGTTCCGAAGAAAGACAGGTTCTTGAATCGGTTGATTAAACGCTCTGAACCTACAGAGGGACCCCTGGAGAAAGGATTGCCGCCAAGCAAAGTGCGAATAGATTCAGAAATCACTGTTTGGGGTGCCAATGCCTTGTCCTTCGCGAGCTGAACAAAGATGTCAGCATCGGCCTCACTCAACATGCCGGAACGAATCAATACAGAT
>CAYHOI010000140.1:0-2931 GCA_964358175.1 uncultured Candidatus Marinamargulisbacteria bacterium
AACAACCCACGAAGAATAACCATTCCGTAAAAATTCCCCAAAAAACTTTATATCCTATAAAAAACGCGGTCATCCTGATTTCTCCTTATAATTTTACCCAGCGGCTCTCACGAATCGGACGAATCGCCAGTGACGCAGTGAGCAGGAACTTTGACAAGATAAGTGCCGTAATCATACTCAAGATAATACCCACCCCCAACGTCAACGAAAACCCCTTGATCGAGCCGGATCCAATCATAAACATCGTTCCCGCTGTCAGAAGAGTGGTCACATTAGAGTCTACAATCGTTACCATGGCTCGTGAAAACCCGGTATCCAGTGCCGCCATCACGGTATTTCCATTTCGCAACTCCTCCTTGTAACGTTCAAAGATCAACACATTCGCATCCACGGCCATCCCCAAACCAAGAATAATTCCCGCGATACCTGGCAGGGTCAAGGTCACATGGAAGAGATTGAGAACCGCCAAGTTTAACGCCGCATAGAAGAGTAGCGCAATAATCGCCATCAGTCCCAGATACCGATATATCCCGATCATAAACACGGCCACCAACATGAATCCGACCACGCCAGCCACAATGCTTTTTTGAACGGACTCACGTCCCAGGGATGGGCCCACTTCCTCTTTGGCAACGATCTTAATCGGAACTGGCAAAGAACCTGCATTCAGTTTCACGACCAAATCCTGAACCTCATCGGGTGAAAATGAGCCTGAAATCTGTGCCTTGCCACCGAAAATTGGCTCACTGATATTGGGGGCACTGATCACATGTCCATCCAGCAGGATCGCAAGCGGCTTACCCACATTGCGCCGCGTCACCTCTCCAAAGATCTCAGCCCCTTTCGAGGTAAACTCTATATTCACAATAGGCCGGCCATACTGATCCACGCCAGGCTGCGTGCGTTTCAACTCCGCACCTGTCATCACGGTAGACTTCAGGATAATCGGCATTTCCCGTGTCACAGATCCACGGGCGTCTTTCGCAACATACCGATCAATTCTCGAATGTTCACCGCCAAGAACCTTCAAGTCTTCCGTGGAAATTGTCGCGGAGTTCCCAGGAAGCCATTCTGCTTCGATAAACTCCATAAGGGCAGTATCCCCGACAAGTTTGATCGCCCGGCTTGGATCACTGATCCCTGCCAATTCCACCACCACTTGCCGACGTCCCTTTGCAACAATGAGCGGCTCGGTGACGCCCAACCCATCGATTCGATTCCGAATAACCGTCATCACGCCCTTCATCGCCGCATCATTCACTTTGATCTGCGGGGTATCCTGCGCCTCCAGAACAAGCCGCATTCCACCTTGAAGATCCAGCCCAAGATTCGCAGGCACCTTGATCAGAACATAGGTCACCACCGCGACACAAATCAGCCAGATGAAGAATTTTATTTTATCTGTCATGAACCACTCCTTATTTCCTCTTTTTTGCGTTCCACAACATCCCTCAGAAAACGGATATTATGAATAGACATCAGCGTCATTGCATTCAGTTCCTTATTTCGCCACAAATGACGAAGATAGGATCTGGAATACTGACGGCAGGTGTAGCACTCGCACCTGTCATCCAAAGGCTCCATATCCAACTCGTAGATCTTTTTCTTGATGCTGAACGTTCCATCACGAGTAAAAAAAGCACCATGACGAGCCAACCGAGTAGGTGCAACACAGTCGAACATATCTACCCCGTGCTCAATCGCGGTCACGAGATCCTCGGGCGTTCCCACCCCCATGAGATATCGGGGTTTGTCTTTCGGTATATGGCCGACAGTCTCGCAGACCAAATCGGACATTTTTTCCCGAGACTCTCCCACGCTGAGTCCGCCAATCGCATAACCGAAAAAATTCAAATCAACCAGCGGTTTCGCCGACGCCAAACGCAGGTCGGGAAACATTCCGCCCTGTATTATAGCAAAGAGAGCCTGTTCATGTCGACCGGACTTGGAGAGATGATATTCTTGGCAACGTTTTTCCCACTGATACGTCCGTTCAATAGATGCTTTTGTCCTCTCATAACTTGCCCCACAAGGGAGGCATTCATCCAGAGGCATGATCAAATCAGCACCTATTTTCTGCTGAATATCTATCACTCGCTCCGGGGTAAACTCTACGCGACTCCCATCCAGATGGGACTGAAAAACAACGCCCTCGTCTGTCACTTGATTGAGTTTATTCAGGCTAAACACCTGGAACCCGCCACTGTCAGTGAGTATCGGTAAATGCCAGTTCATAAAAGCATGTATCCCCCCTGCATTTTCAAGCACCTCCATACCAGGACGCAGGAATAAATGATAAGTATTCGCGAGAATGATCTGCGTTCCCTCAGCCATGAGCTGCTCCGGCAAGACACCCTTGATGGAACCAAGTGTCCCAACGGGCATAAAGACGGGAGTCTCGATCATGCCGTGGGGTGTCTTGAGCTGACCCATTCGCCCTTTGTGCTGGTTGCTGGACTTGGTCACACGAAAATGAAAGGATGAAGCCACGTGAGAGGCATTATACCATTTCATAAAAAAATGTATCGAAATTCCAGTAGGGATTTTTCAACGAGCCCATTCTACGGCAAACCTTTTTGCAGAATAGGCTAATGGGAAATTATACTATACTCGTCACGAATTGGTTTACGGTGAAGCTGAGACGAGCGAAGCTTAGTCATTGTCATGAAACTACCTTTACATCTGATTTGTCTTTTTGTCCGTCTTCTGCGTTGTGGAATCTTTCGCATAGCCAAACTATGCGAAAGATTCCAAGCCTTGAAGCCAAATCAAAAATACTGCATGATCTGTAAAGGTTATTTCGTTCCAACTCCTTAGTCCCGCTAAGTGAGCGAGACGAAGCAAAACCGTAAACCAATTTTAGTAGAGTATATAACACTAAAGTTTCGGAGTTCATTTTCAGCATCCAAGCCAGTATTTATTTGGTGTAGA
>CAYHOI010000141.1:0-2825 GCA_964358175.1 uncultured Candidatus Marinamargulisbacteria bacterium
GTAAGAATTCCGCCCAGCATCATCGGCTTCAACACCAGTGCACTCACATAAGGAGGTAAAACAAAATGGGCAGGATTTAGCAAGGATAAGCTTTCATCCAAAGCAATTCGCAAAGAGTCGCCCTTGACGTCTAATTCGCTCAACTCTTTTAAAGGTTCCTCGATGTATTCGATACGATCCATCTGAATAGAAGAAGCAAGGGTTTGAAGAGGTTTCATGTCCCAAGCTCGATTCACGTCCAAGCGCAGAAGAACGGTCTGTGGAAGTATCGACAGGAGGCTTCGAATGAACTCTATGGCCTCTTCAAGGGGTTGATGTCCCAGCTTTATCTTCACCGAATTTTCTTTGAACGAATTCGTACCAATCCTATCCATCAAGACCTCTCGATCCGTATTGCCTCGAACCAAAAAGCAGATGGGAACGATTTGTACGGGGTGCTGGCATAGAAACTGCGCAAGGGTCTGCTTCTGACTCGCCGCAAGAAGGCTCACCAGTGCCATTTCAAGCCCACACCGAACGCTCGGAAATAGTGGCGAAAGCTCATCCATGAAGGCCTCCACCTGATCGAGCGATTCCACATTTCGCCCCAAAAGGAGGGGAAGGATAGGCTCTAGCTGTTTAACTGCCTCATCAAGTGATTCTTTGCTGAGTCCTGGCAAAGGGGCGATTTCTCCTCTTGCGGGCAGTCCAGTTGATTCACTCATGCTGACATAAATTCCCTTTCGATGCATGAGCACTGTATCAAAAATGCAGAGTGATTCAACCAGAGAAAGGCTGTACCCTTCATAAGAAGCAGACTCGATGGTGATCAAGGCAAAGAGGGCTTATCCGCCCAATATAGCGTCGCAATACCAAAAGTAAGTGGCTGCGCCCCAACATTCACGAAGCCGGCCTTTCGCAAGATGTTTTTGAAAGACTCTCCATACGGGAAGTGTTCTACGGATTCATTCAGGTAGCGATAGGCCTCAGGATGGTTGGAAAATAGTCGACCCAGAAATGGCAACAAATACCGAAAATAAAGCAAGTAAACCGATTTAACAAATTGATTTTGGGGGAGTGAAAATTCTAAGACAAGAAGTTGACCTTTCACTTTTAATACACGCAAGGCTTCCCCAAGCACACCCTCGAGCGACTGAACATTTCGAAGCCCAAAACTACAAGACACCGCATCAAAAGACTCAGCCTTAAAGGTCAATTGTTCGGCATTACCCTCCTCCAAATGGATCACGCTCCCGAGTCGATGCTTAAGCACCTTTTCTCGCCCAAGAATCAACATTTTTTCTGCGGAATCTATCCCAATTGCAGATTTCAGAAATGAACATGTCTGACACAAACTGATGATCTGATCAGCAGTCCCCGTCGCAATATCCAAAAGCTTCATCTGCTCAGACGTACACTGCAGTCGAGAGGACAACTTCCTGCGCCAGGTTTGGTCGATCCCCGCTGAAAACAGACGATTCAGAAGATCATACCGGGGTGCTATCGTGTTAAAGATTTGCCTGACGTTCTTCTTGCGATTGTTCTCTAGACTCACGCCTGCAACTCCTTCCCGCTGCCACACACTAAGTCGTTGTCATGAAACTACCTTTACATCTGACTTGTCTTTTTGTCCGTCTTCTGCGTTGTGAAATCTTTCACATAGCCAAACCTATGCGAAAGATTTCAAGCCTTGAAGCCAAATCAAAAATACTACGTGATCTGTAAAGGTTATTTCGTTCCAACTCCTAAACAGTTTCGGATTACACCTTATGCGTCAACATCATTCCAAGGGCAGTGAGGAGTAACCCTCCGATATTGCTCACGAGAATGGTCAGTATCGCTACGAACCATTGATTTTCCCTCACAAGAAAGAGCATTTCAAGACTGAAGGTTGAAAAAGTTGTAAATCCTCCGAGAATCCCAGTAAGAACAAATACTTTCATCAGAGGGGAGACTCCATAATGTCCCAAAAGCCCCCAAGAAAGACCTATCAAAAAACACCCCAAGAGGTTAACCATGAGCGTTGCCCAAGGAATACTGTGTTTCCAGAGATCATAAACAAGGACGGATATCAACCACCTGGCAACCGAACCTACAGCTCCCCCCATTCCAACCAGCAGAGCCGGCCATAGGCTTACCATTAACTAGTTTGGTTGTAGTATTTGGCGAAATCTTCAGGATTAATATTGTCAATAAACTCTTTAAACTTCTTCGTCTCTTCCTGATCTTTTTCGGCGTTCACCATCTTGGCCTTGAACATCACCTGCTCACTCACATAGATCGGTGCATCTGTCCGAACAGCAATAGCAATTGCATCAGAAGGTCTGGCATCAAGTCTAATAATACTAACTTCCTCATCCAGTTCCAACGTATCGTCACCCATCACTAAATTTTCCGCAGTTACATCTTCAGCCTTCGCCCTTTTCTCCTTCGAACCAGACGAATTGGGAACCAGCAGTTCAATGCTGGAGTAAAAAGTGTCATCCTTAATTTCTGTAATGACCACCCGATCCACCTCTGCGCCCAAGAGCTCAATCACCTGGACAATCAAATCATGGGTCATGGGTCTTGGAGGTTTAAATTCCTGGAGCTCCATCGCAATCGCCGCAGCCTCGAACATGCCTATCCATATAGGCAGGAAATTGCGTTCCTCAGTGTCCCTGAGCAATATTATGGGAGACATGTTTCTGGGATCAAACCCTAAACCACCAAGTTGCATTTCTATCATGAGATTAGCCTTTCTTATTATACTCTACTAAAATTGGTTTTCGGTTTTGCAACTCCTCGCTTACTTACGCACAGTAAGCGTCGCTCGTCGTCACTTCACCGAAAACCAATTCGTGACG
>CAYHOI010000142.1:0-2650 GCA_964358175.1 uncultured Candidatus Marinamargulisbacteria bacterium
CGCAATTGAAAAAAGAAGGGATTTGTTTTTCGAAAAAAGGCAAAGTAATCGATAAATACTTTTGGGAAAATACATTCAATGATGGTATTCTCTCATAAAGCAATGTCTCTTAGAAAAACAACGATTGTTGCGCTTTGTCTTGGCCTGCTTTGTAGTATCAGCTTCTCAAAACCATTGATCTGGAAAGAATGCGTGGCCAGCGCTCTGCAAAATAATTTAGATCTTAGAAAGGCTCAAGAGTCTCTCAAGCAATACGAATTGGCCGTAGAGGCGGCAAACAGCTCTCTTTCCCCCCAGTTGAATGGCTCAGCAGGTGCAAGTCACTCCAAATCCACCTCCGAAACACATCAGGATAGCTACATTTTGGGGCTAAGTGCCAGCCAGCTCCTTTTCGACGGAGCAAAGACACAACTGAATCTCGACAAATCTCGCCTCGAGTTTCAAGCGAACAGGGCAGCTTATCAAGTTGCCTCTGCAGCTTTGCGAAATAATCTTCGCAAAGCCTACATTGAGGTTCAGCAGTACCAGGAGCTTCTTCGAATATCCTATATCGTTCAATCTCGACGCAAACAACAGTATGAGCTAATCTTCTTAAAATACGAAGCTGGACGTGAACACAAGGGTTCTCTGCTCAAATCCAAAGCAAGTCTGACTCAAGCTGAGCAAAATGGTTCTTCAACTCAGCGAACGCTTGAGCTTAAACAAAAGAAATTTGCCAGTGAACTCGGAATAACCGACGCCAATTTGCTGTTCGTATCAGATAACTTGTCCCCCTCTTCCCTGTCTATTTCAGTTGATTTAACAGTTCTTTCCCTGGGGAGTCCCTACTATCTGCAATATAAACTGGAAAAGCTTGGACGGGATATGGCTCTGAAGTCGGCACAGGCGAACCAGGGAGCCTCCCTGCAGGCTAACGCCAACTATGGGCTGAGTGACACTCTGTTTTTCCCGCAAAACAACTCCTGGAGTTTGGGTCTCAGTGGTTCTTATCCCTTCTGGGATGGGGGAAATCGTCAATCACAAACGCAGGTAGCTCAATCCCAGCTTAAGGTGGCCAGCATGAATGAGACTGTCGCATACAAAACCGTTTTAATGAACCTGGAAGAGGCGAAGGTAAACTACTTGAACGCCAAAAGCAGGGTGGTGGTTGACGCTCAATTTCTTGAGGCAAGCGAGGAACGTTCTAGGATAGCTGAAGTGCAATATACGACTGGTCAACTTAGCTATGACAGTTGGATGTTGATTGAAAATGAGCTGGTCGCTGATCAGGAGGCACTTGTAAATGCAAAAGTAGCACTCTTAAACGCTGAAGCTTCGTGGATTTTAGCCAAAGGAGGGACGTTAGAGGATGAAAAATAGGGTGCTGATCGTGATCATTGTGGCAATGGCTCTTGTTGGGGCAGGTCTTATCATCAAAGGCAAGGGAAGCAAGAAGCAAAATCAGCCCACTTTTACCGAAATCAAACCAGCAAGAAGAGATATTCATGTTTTTGTATCAAGCACGGGTGTGGTTCAGCCACAAAACCGTGTTGAGGTGAAGCCACCTGTCTCAGGTCGAATCGAGGCTATTCTGGTGAAGGAGGGGGACTGGGTGAAGGCCAGTCAAACAGTGGGCTTGATGAGTTCGACCGAACGCGCCGCGCTTCTTGACGCTGCCCGTATCAAGGGAGGCGAGTCTTACAGATACTGGGAAAATGTTTACAAACCTATCGCGTTAATTGCCCCCATATCCGGCGAAGTCATTCTTCAGAAGGCAGAATCCGGTCAAACCGTAGGTCAAGGGGATGTTATCATGGCACTCTCGGATCGACTCATTGTACAAGCCCAGGTGGATGAGACGGATATTGGCAAAGTCAAACAAGGACAGAGGGTGGTTGTTCGGCTCGACGCCTACCCCAATGAGCCGGTTGGTGGCTCCATTACACACATTTCCTACGAATCGACCGTCGTGAACAATGTGACGGTTTACAATGTGGAAATCACCCTGCCTAAAATACCCGCCTTTTTTCGTTCCGGTATGAGCGCAAATACGGAGATTCTTGTTCGTAGCAAATCCAAAGTCCTTTCGATTCCGGTGGGCGCGCTACAAGAGGACGCTCGTCAGAAGTTCGTATTGATCAAAGACGTAAAACCGAGTCGTCGGCAAGTGAAGACCGGTATCAGCAACGAAACCTATGTCGAAATTTTGGAAGGTTTGACTTTGGAGGATACCGTGCTTATCAAGGATCAGAAATATACATTGGGTAACAAAAACAAGCCAGGAAGTCCTTTGATGATGCGAAGATCTGGCGGTGGCGGTTCACGAGGTTCAGGACGATAAACCCCCATGTTAGAGGTTAAGAATATTGTTAAAGAGTACTCCACGGGGAAAGTTTCTTTTCGTGCTCTGGATGATGTGTCTCTGCGGATTGAAGAAGGTGAATTTATTGCCATTATGGGGCCCTCTGGTTCAGGGAAGTCTACCCTTCTCCATATTTTAGGGTTTCTTGATAGTCCTGACCGGGGGCAATACACATTTAATGGTCAGGACACGGCAAAATTCAGTGACACCCAGTCCGCAGGTCTTCGAAAGAATTATGTGGTGTTTGTTTTTCATCAGTTTCATCTTCTTCCCAGAACATCAGCACTGAGCAACGTGTCCCTCCCATTG
>CAYHOI010000143.1:0-2610 GCA_964358175.1 uncultured Candidatus Marinamargulisbacteria bacterium
GTACTTTCAACCGTTTCTCCAAAACGATGAGCAACAGAATCAGGAGCGCGGGGCCGCTCGTCACCGCCGTCGCGAGAAACTTCGGAGCGACTAACGGATGGTTCCAAAAGGGACGCGCGATCAACCCGCTAAAAAGAAACGCCGTGCATGTGTGGATGGAGATAGCCCAGACAATGGCAATGTATTTGATGGGAAGATACAGCTTCTTATTCGGATGTGTCTGCCTATAGCGGTGGATAATAAAATACAAAACGCAAAACAGATTGATCAGCAAATACCCCGTCACCACGACCACATCCCAGGCCAAAAGCGAAGATGGCAAATTGATTGTTCCAATAAACGGCATAATGTGAAGAAGTCTTTCAGGATGACCCATGTCCACCAGAATAAAACAAACCGCAATAATCAACGCACAAATCGCGAGCAATTCCCCGAAAATCACAACCTCACCCGCCGACTTCATTTTATAAATATAAGTGGGGTACACCAGTGTTACCGCCCCAGCTGCGATACCGATCATAAAAACAAAGTTTGCAATATAGAACCCCGCCGGATAATTGTTGCTCAGATTGGTCACGAGAAGACCCTGGCTCAACTGATTAAACTCCAGATAGCCCGCAAGCGCGATCAATGCAAACAAAAACATCAGCCAAAGGTAGTAGAGTGGACTCCCTTTCACCACGATCAAAAACATCTCTTTTATCAGACGCATCAATACTCTCCTATCGCGAGGTATAATAATAAAAATTCGGCTTCGTATTCAGCTCTTCTTTCAATCTAAAAATCCTGTAATGATCAAAAATATAACGAACTTCACTTTCTTTATCCAATATATTTCCAAACTTACGAACTCCTGTCGGACAGGCATCATGGCAGGCTGGATATTGCCCCTCTCGCGTGCGCTGCAGACAAAAATGACATTTCTCAACCACGCCAACGGGTCGTGGTCTATTGCCGAGATAATGTGTATTTGTATTGATCTCCTCAGCAGGAAGTTTCGGTGAAGACCAATTAAATCGACGAGCCTGATACGGACAAGCCTGCATACAGTACCTGCACCCGATACACCAGTTATAATCGACCACGACCACGCCATCTTTTTCTTTCCATGTAGCTTTGGTCGGACACGCTTTGGTACAAGGTGAATCGTCACATTGTTGACATTGGATTGGCATATAAAACGCCTTCTCATCAGGAACCAATGCATCATCATAAAAATGGTCTCCCTCTTCCAGTGAAAAAGGTTCGCCTTTCTTAAACTTCAGCACACGAATATACTGGATTGGACTGTTGTGCCCACGGGAACAATTGTTCTCCTTAACACATGCCTCCACACATCGCCTGCACCCAACACATCGGCTGACATCCAGGAAATAACTAAACTTTACACCCGGTATCGGCCCCTTGGTAGAAATCTCAAAATCCTTCTTGTACTGGCGCTTGTATTGACGCTTCAAACGAGCGACGACTTTTTTCTTCTCAGAGTCGGACAATTCCATGAAATGAGCCTGCAAAAAAGCACTGATCGTGTCATCAACAGGATTCGGCTCAGCAGCGTGAAGTGGCACCGGCAATAGAGTCGCGGCCAACACTCCCCCCATCATCTTGAGCGTATCTTTTCGTGTAAACTTCTCATCTAAAATGGACATGTTCAGGTTCCTGACCTTTTGTTATCAGGTTTATGTTCAGGCTTGAGCTTCCCAAATTTTGGAGAATGCGGGCTATGGCATTCTACGCACTGAAGAATTTGTTTGGGCTGATTCCATCCCCCCTTGATCTTGGTGTGAACACCCTTTTGCCACTCCTGCGTGATCTTCCCGTGGCATTTTGAACACAACGGAACAGAGTAACTAAAATTAGTATTGTTTTGAGAGCCACGCTTGATGCGATTATTGTTAGCCGGATCATGGCATTCCAGACACCAGAACTGGCCGTTGCCGTGATTCAGCTTGATATCGGTATGCATCATTGAAAGTTCTCTGGATTTTGTGTTCACCATGCTGGCGTAGTCGTCATCATGACATTCCTGACATGATTCCATCAGAGGGGATAAATCCCTTGGCTTCACGCTAAATCCAGCAGAAAAAGATGTAGCAAAAAAGCTTAGAAGAAACCCTAAGACAACTACCGAACGATTCATTATAGGGTTGGGTGCTCAGATCCCTTATGGCAGGTCATACAGGTTAACTGATCCGCACCAGTCTTCTTGAGAATTTTATTAGTCATTGCTGTGCTTGCCATCATTCCTGCCGCAACCGCACGATGAGTCAACGCATCGGTGTCTTTTGCAGGATCATATTTCCCGACATCCTCTAAGGTCACGGATTTATCTGTAACATGGCACGCACTGCACTTCACACCGAGTGATTTGTTAAAGTCCATCATGGTTTCCATAATCTTCTCTTTCGCAATATACTTCGGCGTTGCCAGAGTCAAGCTTCCCAAAACGAATACAAACCCCACGCTCAAAATGATTATCTTTCTCATATTAACACTCCTTTTTTGTATTTCTCTGTAACGTTGAAAGTATAACATCCTTGCAGATTCTGGTAAAGATTTCAGCGGGGCAATTGTTTATGCCTCCACTCCATTGCTCTATTGAGACTCATA
>CAYHOI010000144.1:0-2568 GCA_964358175.1 uncultured Candidatus Marinamargulisbacteria bacterium
TCGTAATAATTGCGTTGCCAAATTTTTTGAGAATCTCGTTGGGGCGAATAATTATTCGCCCGTACTATATCTTCTTCGTTATTTTCTTTTATCCATTTTGTGAGGCCGATTTTATACCCTCGGACGATTGCGCCGATGGTCTTGCTGGTTCCTTTGGGACGCTCTGCTCCTTGGGGCGTCTCGTTGTCCCGTTGGGGCAGTTGGGGCGAATAATTATTCGCCCTTACAGTTACAGTAGTAGCTTTGGCTGAGGCTACTATCTTGATTATTCCATGGATATGGTTGGGCATGATAACGTATTCGTCTAACTGCGTTTGGGGATAGTGCTCGGTGATCTCTAACCAGTACTCTTTTGCCTTTATCCCTATATCGTTGAGGACCATTGACCCATCAATAATATCACCGAAGATATTGAGCCGATTATGAGTAACTAACGTTATAAAGTACGTGCCTTCCTGAGAATAATCATGCCCTTTCAACCTGATCGATCGGCGATTTTTCATACGGGCACTCTAATTTCACCTGACATAAGTTTGGGAAGGAGAGAATCACGAACAACAATCAATTCTTGGTTTGAGTGATTATTTGCCATATAAAAAGTATAAGCGATTATCGCTCAGATTGCACGGCTTTTGCCTTCAGCGGTGTCTCGCACATAGATAGGCATAGCCAGGCCTGAAAGACGCTGCCCAAGCTCCTGGATGAGCATCAGATCCTCATCCGGGTCGGTCTGGAAGTGGCGTGTTCCCTGGGTGGAGTCACAGCGAAAGAGATAATAGGGCTTTACACCAATCCGAACCAGCCTCTCGCAGAGTTCGACCAGCACAGACACGGAATTATTGATTCCTTTGAGTAAAACCGATTGATTATAAACGGGAATGCCACGGTCAACAAATAAGCGAATGGCACGAGTAGAGGCTTCGGTAATTTCATTGGGGTGGTTAAATTGAACCCCCAGCCATAAGGGCTGAAAAGGGGTGAGTTGTTTTACAAAATGAGCTGAAAGACTCTCTGGTGCGGTGACGGGGACGCGGGATCCGATGCGAATGAAGGTAATGGAAGGAATGTTTTTCAGATCGGAAAGATAGCGCAGAAGGATTTTGTGGCTGAGCCAGAGGGGGTCTCCTCCTGAGAGAATTATTTCGTTAATTTCTGGATGGAGCTGAAGATAGGCTCGGATGGACTGCCATGCGTTTTCGGACAATCCTTCTGATTGGCCTACGCGGTTCTTTCGTGTGCAATGGCGACAATAGACCGCACATTGATTGCTGATCAGCAGAACCGCTCGATGGAGGTGTTTCTGAAGAAGACCCTCAACAGGCTGGTGCAGGGATTCATGAAGTGGATCGCTTTGGTCACCGCTCGACGCGAGAAGCTCTGAAGATGAGGGAAAGCTCTGCATGAAAATCGGATCGTTTTTGAAATTCTCTGAATGGATTAAGCTCGCATAATAGGAAGTGAGCTGAAAGGGGAAAACAGCGGCAACATTCTGAGCTTCACTCAGCAACTTTTCGTCAAAGGGTGCCACCAAAATCTGAGGGACAGACCGAGGTGAGATGAGCAGACGCACACGCTTATTATAGAGAATCTGATATAATAGTGTCGATGATGATTCGATGGATCGGAATATTGTTATGTCTCTCGCTGGCTTTATGTGTACCCGCTGTGACTATGAAGACACTGGATAACGGAGATGACACCCTGACGCAGAAATTTTATCAGGGCAAGAAACTCGTTGCGGTTCGGACGTGGGATGGGAGTGGCGATCTGATGATCCAAAGCGGGAAAGTTCCGGATGGAGTGGTGAGAGAGTACGACAAATCGGGTGAAATTGTGAGATCCGTGACCTACCGAAAAGGCAAACGTCACGGAGAATGCGTTGAATACAATGATGAGGGCGAAGTTCGGCTCAGAACCTATTACAAAGACGATGGTCTTGATGGAAAACTCAGAGAATACAACGATGAAGGTGGCATTATTCGGGAAGAAAACTATCGAAAAGGCGTTCGTGATGAGAAGCTCTATTTTATGAAAGAGTTCTATAAAAGGAATAGTCCAAACAACTGAGTAAAGTGCAAGTGTTTTTTGGAGATGTTTAGCTTTTCTCCAAAACGGGAATGCTAGGGGTAGAGGGCATAGGTTGCTTGGGGGGGAAGATGTTGGGTCGTCGAAATATTAGTCTAACCAGTGCAATCATACTCCTGATTTCAACGTTTAATGGTTTCTCTTTTTCAGCCGAGTTGGCGGGTATAGTGCAATATAGGGGAACAGAAACCCCTTTTTCAGAGATTTATTTTACACAATTCCTGAGAGTAACTAGTGATGAGGGAGAGATCATTAACCGCGTGTTCATGGGAACGAGCAGTGGAAATGCCTACATATTAGATAGTTTTCTGATACAAGCGGGTCTGGATAAGAAACAGGTTGGATTTAAAACGACTGTCTTTTCGGGTAGCTCGGGGCTTGGCAGTTTTGCAAAGTTTGCTTATCCGCCTCTGAAAGAAGAAAAACGAGTCTTTATGCTTCCAGACTATGCCTATCAAGATCGGTTGCTCGATGATTATAATC
>CAYHOI010000145.1:0-2411 GCA_964358175.1 uncultured Candidatus Marinamargulisbacteria bacterium
GGTATCTTGAAGCTGTCCTCATTATTGATCAGCTGGCGACTTTGACGGAACCCTGTATACGGACTTGAGGCCTATTGATAAACTCCCCAAAAGCCTTTACCATAGGACTCCATGCGCGTTGACCGAATCCGTGTGGGGAATATAGATACGATTTGCTATGTTGTTTCTAGTTTACAAAAAAATGCCCTCATTATTGACCCCGGTGATCAGGGCGAGAAAATTCTGCGTCACATTGAGCGCGAGGGACTTTTACCCAAAATGATTCTGCTGACCCATGGCCATTACGATCATATCGGGGCTATCGAGGCTTTAAAAAAAAGTGGCACTATTCCTGTCTACGTTGGGCGGGGCGACGAGAATATGATTAATGGTTCTCTTTGGGAATCCTATCTCGGGCAATCCTTCTCGCGCCCATCGTATGATTTTATTTTAACCGATGGACAAAGTTTGACGCTGGACGAACTTCAAATCAAGGTTATTTCGACCCCAGGGCACAGTCCTGGCTCTGTTTCATTCGTGATCCAAGACGCAGTGTTTACTGGGGATACTCTATTTGCAGACGGTGGCGTGGGGCGAACCGATTTATGGAAGGGCTCTTCTGCTGACCTCGCAGACTCAATTCGCCGCAAACTATTCATATTGCCGGAGAATATGGTGGTCTACCCTGGACATGGGAATGCCAGCACGATTGGTCGCGAGAAGGCCCTTCATCAAATAAACCAGAGCTAGTCATTTTGGGTGAACTTCAGTAAAATTGAGAATGGAAGAAGGGTTGCCCTGTGCAGAAATCATCTATTGTATTCCTGATCTCAGGTTTTGCCAGTTTACTCGTGGCTTTCGTTATGGAGGGCGGGTCGCCGGCTGGATTGCTTGCTCCAACTGCGGCGATTATCGTCTTTGGAGGAACCATTGGAGCCGTAGGGCTGTCTTTTCCTTTCGAAGAGTTGAAGGAGTTTCCGAAAGCCCTCAAAACCATTTTCTTTTTTCAGAAGAGAAATTTGGTTGAGGAGATTCTGTATTTCAAAGAAGTTTCCGGCAAAACACGTGCTGAAGGACTTTTAGCTTTCGATAAAGAACTTGAAAAAATTACTGAGCCTTTTCTTAAGAAAGGTCTACGCATGGTTGTTGACGGATTTGACGCGGCTGCTGTTCGAACAATTATGGAAAAAGATATGGAACTCATGACCATTCGGCACAAAGTGCCGGCAGAAATATGTGAATCTGCGGGAGGATTCTCTCCCACTATGGGTGTTGTTGGAACCGTTATGGGACTCATCAATGTTTTAGGAAATCTGAGTGAGCCCGATAAATTGGGTGGCGCAATAGCCTTGGCATTTATTGCGACACTCTATGGGGTTGCGTTTGCAAATCTTGTCTATCTACCCATTGGATCAAAGCTAAAGGCTTTTCATAAACAGGAAATGTACGAAAAAGATTTCTATATGGAGGGAGTTCTTCTGATCCAAGAAGGTGCCAATACTTTTATGTTGATCGAAAAACTCAAGGGCTTTCTAACCCATGAGCAGAAACATGAATTTGAGCGCATGCAAAACAAAAACCCCGAAGGGGCATAATCGATGGCAAAGAAGGAAGAGCCTGAGAAGGCTCCCAATCATGAGCGCTGGCTGCTTACTTATGCCGACATGATCACCTTGTTGCTTACTTTTTTTATTGTTTTATATGCCTTGAGCATGGTAGATGCGAAGAAAATGGCAAGACTTGCAGAATCTTTGCGTCAAGCCTTCAGTGTTTCCAAAGCTTCAGGCTCCACCCAGAGACTTATTAATATGGACGGACAAGTGATTCCAATGCCTGCACCCAGTGTGGTAAGTGATGAATCCTCTCCGGCTCCGAGTCCTCAACAGGAAAAACTTAAGCTGGCCGAGACAGAGGATGCTCTGAATGATTATAGCTCCAAGCAAGGTCTTTTGGCCGAACTTGCTATAGAAATGGAGGAAAAAGGACTTGTTTTGCGACTTAGCGAGGCTTTTCTTTTTGAGTCCGGAAGAGCTGAGATAAAGCCAACGGCCATTCCCAAGCTGGTCTCAATAGGAAAACTCTTGAATAAGACCACCAATTATTTGCGAGTGGAAGGACATACAGACAATATCCCTATTCATAGTGGGCAGTATCGGTCTAATTGGCAGCTGTCAGCGGAGCGCGCTACCAGATTGACTGAAGCACTTGTTGAGATCGCACATGTTTCAGCGGAGCGATTTTCGGCGATGGGCTATGGCGAGCACCGCCCCCTCGCATCGAATGCAACTGAAAAAGGGCGAACCAAAAATCGACGTGTGGACATTGTCATTCTCAAGAACAAATATGGTGGCACTGAAGAGGATCGGCATGAGGACTGAGTAACCGATGAGTTTCTGGGGGATTAGTCCCGAATTCTGATAAGTTTAAGTTGA
>CAYHOI010000146.1:0-2393 GCA_964358175.1 uncultured Candidatus Marinamargulisbacteria bacterium
CGGTATCTTGAAGCTGTCCTCATTATTGATCAGCTGGCGACTTTGACGGAACCCTATACTTCTCGCAAAGCGTCGCCATCTGACGACCACGATAAATATAAGGAGCGTAAAATGAAAAAAATCGTCCTGCTCATGATTGTTGCCTTAAGCCTTGGATTCTCATCAAATAATGGACTTACGCTGTTTGGGTCATACAACATGGCAGATAAACTCAAATTTAAGTATTCAGGTTATGACTGGTCGTACAATCTGAATGGTGGCGGTGTTGGTTATGGGGTCTCTTATCAACAAAAACTCGGAGAGTCTATTGGTATAAGACTGTCAGGAATGAACGTTGGGGACAGAAAAATCAATTCATATACTGTTGCTAATATTGAGACTGCAGTTACATCGAATGCCTCTGCATCACAAACGTTAATCGATGCAGATGTTATGCTCTTCACCTCAAATGGGATGTATGGGTTTATTGGCTTGAACTATTCGATGATTAAAACCAATGCCACATCAACCTTCGATAGCGGATTTGGATGGCAGGGTGGGATTGGCATGTCTGCCGATGCACTTTCGCTTGAATGCAAATATCGCGTCATCAATACCATTCTTAGGGGATCAAATGGTATAAACCTTGACGGGATGAGCTTATCTGGCATAGAGATAGCGGGGCGTTATAGTTTCTGACGCGAAAAAGCTATTGCGTGAAAATATGAAACCTGTTGTTTCGCCTATTTACAACGTTTATATCTCAGTTTGATCGTACAGCTCATGAAGTTTAGCCTGGAGAAGTTTCTTGTCGATCAGTTTGGTCTCATATTGAGCGATGAGTGCCGGTGATAGACTGCGACTCAAGGCGTACTCAACGATTTCATCATTCTTGGTTTTACAAAGGATAATACCAACGCTTGGATTCTCGTGTTGCTTGCGAACATCACGGTCGAGAGCCTCCAAGTAGAAATTCAGTTGTCCCAGGTATTCGGGCTTAAACTCTGTTATTTTTAGCTCAAAAGCAACCAAGCATTGTAGTTCCCGATGGAAAAAGAGCAAGTCAATGTAAAAGTCCGTCATACCAACCGATATGCGATATTCTTCTCCAATAAACGAAAAGTCTTTACCCAATTCAAGAATGAAATCCTTTAGATTGTGAACGATTTGTTGTCTCAAATCATTTTCGGCGTGTTGCTCCGGTAAGTTCAGGAAGTCCAGCACATATCGATCGCGAAATACCTTTTCAATATCGGGATGTTTTTCTTTTGCCGCATCTGATATAAGGTTCGTGTTGGCGAGGACTTGTCGCTCAAACAGGCCACTATCAATTTGACGTTCCAACTCACGTGAGGAGTAGTTTTCCTTTATGCATAACCGTATATAATACTCACGTTCATCAACACTCTTTGTCTTGGAAAGAATCAACAGGTTATTGGTCCAACTTAATTCTCTCAGCAGCGCCGAGAGTTTCTCATCTGAAAAATACGTCTCGTAAAACTGCTTCATTCGCCATAGGTTTTTGTCAGAGAAGCCTTTTATACTTGGATGCGCCTCACGAATATAGGCAGCCAGTTCCTGAACAATGCTCTTGCCCCAGTCAGAGGTCCTTACCTTACTTGCAATATACTCACCAACTTGCCAATATAAGTTGATCAGTTCTCGATTAACATTTTGGATAGATTTATTCCGAGCCGCCAGAATAAGTGCGGAAACTTCAGAGAAATGGGATTCCAGATTTTCGGGAACGATGCTATTCATACTGCCTCTCATTATAGATCATGTATGACCGTTTGTTTAATCCTCAGTTTCAAAATTTTCGAAGCAATCTTATGCTGCCTTAACCCATTAACTCAAATCAAAAAGCCCACTTCCCCCCGTCCCATTTTTGGGTACACTCTTGATAAAGATTAGAGCATTATGGTTGAATCTGACATGAATCGAGTTGTGCGCAATCCTAGTCAGGGCATAGATTAGAGCAGATTATTAACATGCGTAAAAATGTGAAATAATTGTCTCTTTTCGCCTCCGGAGCCAGGGGTCGGGGGTTCGAATCCCTTCAGGCGCGCCATAGTTACTGGCTTAGCCCTCCGCAATGAAGTCCTTGGGGTGCGGTGGCTTCGATGGGGCTAAACGCCTCCCTTTCATAAAACACTTTTCCAACACGCTGAATATGGTCTTTTAATGACTTGCTCTTAAGTGAATCATAAATAGATAGATCAAAGGTATAAGGCAAAAGCAGGTCATCAATTTCATCCGCAATCTGCCCTAACTCCCTTGAAAAAAGATTCCCCAGTAAAGTCAAATCAATATCCGACCCTTCACGATAATTCCCCTTGGCACGTGAACCATAAAGGATGGCTTTTTCGATATGAGGATGATTTCGTAGGACGAAATGAATTTTTAAAATGACC
>CAYHOI010000147.1:0-2314 GCA_964358175.1 uncultured Candidatus Marinamargulisbacteria bacterium
ACTGGCGATTCGTCCGATTCGTGAGAGCCGCTGGGTAAAATTATAAGGAGAAATGATGATGAACGCGTTTTTTATTCGCTATAAACTTATTTGGGGCATTTTTTCGTCAATGTTAATCTTGCTGGGATTGTTTTCCATGGCAACAAATCTTTTGCGTACGGGAGCGATATTTAACTACGGAATTGACTTTACAGGAGGTAGTAGCCTGACGATCAGTGTGGGTTCAGTCGAGAAGGTATTTGCGAAAAGCAGGCAGATTCCAGATGCGCTTCGGGAAGAAACCAAGACTAAGATCGAAGATGCAGTAAAGTCTTCCGGAACCGCCCATGTACAGCTAACTATGGCGGCGAGACACTACTTCCTCGTACGCACTTCGGCAATGAGCACGGAACAGTTGGATCGCGTGGTAGCATCTATCCAGGGGAAAGTGCCAGACGCTACGGTGATTGAGAGTGATTTTATCGGGGCGGCGATTGGAAGTGATCTTCAGAAACAGGCCCCATGGATTATCGCGGTTGCGATCTTTCTTCTGCTGATTTATATCACTTTTCGGTTTGAGTTTTGGGCGGCAATTGCTGCTATTCTTGCGCTTGTTCATGACACGATGATCACTCTGGGACTCACAGCGATTCTTGGAATCCAAGTGGACGGAGCTTTTGTTGCCGCCATTTTGACGATTTTGGGTTACTCGATTAATGACACTATTGTTATTTTTGATCGAATCCGAGAGAACGCTCGGTCAATGACGGATTCCTTTGAGGCCATTGCTGAGCTGAGTATTTGGCAAACGCTGACCCGCTCGATCTATACGGTTTCAACGGTACTTATCGTTCTGGCCGCTATTTACTTTTTCGGAGGCACCAGTTTAAAAGATTTTTCGTTGGTGTTGATGATTGGAATTTTTTTCGGGGGTTATTCGTCGATTTTCATCGCAAGCCCGTTACTCGTCATGTTTAAGAAGTGGAGCGACTAATCCAGCCTCCCCTTATTTACAACCTTTTTCCGCGTTTGCTAGGGGCAATGTCAAACTGGGGTTCTCATCTCCAACGCGCGAGTTATATGGGGTTTAATTGGCTTTACGTGAATCCGCTTGGGTTCCCGGGATTTTCGGGAAGCATTTATTCCATCAAAGATTACTACCGGATGAATCCGCTTTTTCTGGACTCTTCAGGGCGAACGGAGGAGGAACAGCTTATTCAGATGATTGAGAGGGCTCACGGGTACGACCTGAAGGTCATGTTCGATCTGGTGATTAATCATACGGCCATTGACAGCGTTCTTGTGAAGCGTCATCCCGATTGGTACAAACGTCATGAAGATGGATCGCTCAAGAATCCGGAGGTTTGGGAGGGAGATAAGCGAGTAGCAGTTTGGGGAGATTTGGCAGAAATAAACAATGACGAAGCCGATGATCAGTCTGCGTTATGGCATTATTGGGAACAACTTATTCAGTATTACATGGGGCTTGGCGTTGACGGGTTTCGCTGTGATGCGGCCTATCAGGTGCCATCCGATCTTTGGAAATACCTCATCTCTCGAGCGAAAGAAGAGCGCTCCGATGTTTTGTTTTTTGCAGAAACGTTGGGATGCGAGACCGAGGATGTCATAGAGCTTGCCGGTGCGGGGTTTGATTTGACATTTAATAGTTCAAAGTGGTGGGATTTCAAAGAGGCGTGGTGTCTCAAACAGTATCGCGAGAATATGGGGCTGGCTCCAACTGTTTCTTTCGCGGAAAGCCATGATACGCCGCGCTTGGGTGAGGAGTTTGCGGGGGACGAAGCTGCGATTAAACAACGCATTCTATTTTCCACTATCTTTTCGACCAGTGTGATGATGTCGCTTGGCGTAGAATTCGGATTTCGACGTCAGGTGAATGTGGTGAAAACGCTTCCACGCCATTGGGAACCGGTTCAGCTGGATCTCGTGGAGTTTGTCCGAAAGGTAAATGCCCTCAAAGCAGATCGGCTTTTTTCACAGGACAATGATATTCGCCAAATAGACGTGGGAAATCCAGCCATAATAGCCTTGCTCAAAACCGAGCACGACGGACAATCGAAAGCATTGATTCTGCTGAATACCCATCGACGAAAGCATGAACATGTGGCACTAAATCTGTCGGAAACGCTTGGTTTTTCTTTGAATCGAATTCAGGATCGTTCCGTCGAGTATGCACTAGCGGATCTACCAACAATACTGGACTATCACATGCGACCCTCTCAGGTGATGCTCTTTGTCGGAAGATGAGATAGGGGAGGCTACTTAGTGTCTGAGTTGAAACTATCGCGATTCAAGTGCCACTAGGCAAGCAGCCTAA
>CAYHOI010000148.1:0-2276 GCA_964358175.1 uncultured Candidatus Marinamargulisbacteria bacterium
TTGGTTTCCTCGCCCTGAAATTATTTTCCCCGTTTCCCTTGAGATGTATCCCGTGAGTCGGATGAATTTTCTGGATATCGCTGATACTTCCGGCAGAATGGGGCTGAGTGTTCCGGTGATTCAAAAGGGGCATCTCCTGATCCCAGAGCTGACGGCGGAGGTATCCGTTGAGGAGTGGCTGAACGACTTTATCCTGGATGAGAAAGGCAAAGCTCGAAATCGGAGCACAGAATGGAATAACCCTGCCATTCATTTGCGCTGGGGGAAGGAGTCGTTTTGGCTGTTTGCTAGATACGCGGACTATGGTGCACATGCGCGCACGTCCCTACCGTACCAGTTTAGATATCGGCTGGAAGAGACGGGTGGAGGTATTAAATCCTACAAGTCTGCGGTTCAGATTATCGATGACAAGGCTCCTCTTCTTTCAAAAACGATTCAGGTTAATGACCCCTTGCGCTATAAGGGGTATACTTTCTACCAGATGTCCTATGATCGCGAGTCGCTTTCCTGGACAGGACTTCATGTTAAAAAGGATCCCGGGGTTTGGCTGGTTTATCTTGGGACGCTGATGATGATTGCCGGACTCTTTATGAATATCCGAAAGGGAAAATAACATGGATAGTAATCTTTTATTTAATGTAGCACTTCTGGCGAACTTGGTTGCCGGCGTGAGCTTTATGATCCGTGTGGCAAGACCTAGGAAGCAGGCCGGATGGTTTGCTGAAGGCGCGATGGCTGTCGGGTGGCTTTTGACGACGGGTGCATTGATTGCGCGTGGTCTGGCTGCAGGTCATGTTCCCTTGGCGAATACTTATGAAACACTGATGTTTTTGGCCTGGCTGGTGCCGATTTGCTATTTGTGTGTTCGTAAACAGGATTCGCAGTACTTGATAGCAACCGGTACAGCTTTTCTGACAATCCTAGTGATTGCCTGTTCGTCGCTGGTAAGCGATGTGCCGAGGCCTCTCGTTCCAGCCTTGCGCAGTAACTGGCTTACGATTCATGTGTTGTTTATGTTCATCAGCTATTCGGCTTTTTCGATTTCATTTATCACAGCTTTACTTTACCTCATTTTGGGTGATCGAAAGTCCACCGCATTTGAACGAATAACTTATCAACTCATTGTGGTGGGCTTTCCGTTTCTTACCCTAGGAATCTTTACCGGTGCGGTTTGGGCCAATCGTGCGTGGGGAACGTATTGGAGTTGGGACCCCAAGGAAACCTGGTCGCTCATTACCTGGCTGATCTATGCCATCTATCTGCATATTCGCCGTGTTCGCGGATGGGCAGGGGCAAAAAGTGCCTGGATCGTCATGCTGGCGTTCGCAATAGTCTTATTTACCTATTTTGGAGTTAATTATTTACTCACGGGACTCCATAGCTATAAATAATTGATGATATTACACACAGCTATGATTGGCACTGATTTCAAAAAAGCCGCTGTTACGGTGCGCGAGAGAATCTTTTTTGATGAACGAAAACGCCTTGCTTTTCTGTCGATGGTTTTGAGGCCGGGTAGCTGTGTGAAGGAAGCCGTGGTCTTTTCAACCTGTAACCGCATGGAAGTTTATGTGATGACGGATAATGTGGCCGAGGCGAAGGCGCTGATACTCGATGCTCTGGCAGAAATTCATCAGGTTGAACGGATTATGCTTTCCGCTGTGATGTATGCGTTTCGGTGTGAAGAGGCGGTACTGCATCTTTTTCGGGTTGCATCGGGTTTGGAGTCAATGGTTTTGGGTGAAAATGAGATTCTGGGGCAGGTGCGGGAGGCCTACCAGAAATGCGCCGAAGCAGGATCGGTTCAGCGGGGTCTCAAGCGTCTCTTTGAAAAATCCATTCAGATCGGAAAGTTTGTCCGAACGCGAACCGCGATTAATGAGGGTTCCTATTCTGTTTCCTCAGTGTCTTTCGATTTGATGCTTCAGAAAACAGAACAATACCGCCATAAGAAAATGTTGATTATCGGTACGAGCAAGATGGGTGTTGGGTTTATTGAAAAGAGCAGGAAACACCACCTGAACGATATTACCATTGTGAACCGAACCGAGGCGAAAGCACAGGAATTGTCTGAACGTTACCACTGCAAAACATTTGCTTTCGACGAACTCAACGCCCGTTTTCGAGACTACAATGTTATTTACGCGGCAACGGGGGCAAAGTCATATATTCTGACGAACAATGATTCCAAGGATGGCGGAGGATCCAAGGAACCGATTCTGATTCTGGATGTAGGGGTTCCACGTAATGTGGATCCCGAATTGGGTAAACGGGAT
>CAYHOI010000149.1:0-2226 GCA_964358175.1 uncultured Candidatus Marinamargulisbacteria bacterium
TTTGCGAGCCATTATGGCGTTGTGATCATGCCCACGCGTCCAATTGCCCCAAAAGTATCTGGAATGGAGTCCTGAACGGATTTTACGTTTTGCCGAAAGCATTGGCCCCTCTGTGAAGGAATTAGCCGAGAAAATGATAGCAAGTCGAGAATTTCCGGAACAAGCCTATCGCGGTTGCCTGGGGCTCATCCGACTCAAGGACAAATTTGGTGAAGATCGACTTCGTTTGGCAGGTGAGAGAGCCCTCAACTACCGGAACTTCAGGTATCATGCGGTGAAAAATATTCTTGAAAAGGGACTCGATCGTCAAGGCAACGATCGTCTTGTGAACCCAACGACTACTGCCGTGAAGCATGAGAATATCAGGGGTGCCAGTTATTACGAACAAAAGGAAGAAAAGAGCACACCTCCACCCTCATTGCTCAATACCTTGAAACAAACATTTCAGGCGGTGGTTGTGGAACCACTATTAAAAGAAGGGAGTCGGTTATGAAGGCACAAACCATCGACCGATTGTATGAAATGAATCTGACAGGCATGGCTAAATCCTTTGAAAAGCGTCATCAACAACCCGATCATCAGGACTTGTCGTTCGATGATTTCTTTTCCCTCTTGGTTGAGGATGAGTATGTTTATCGTCTTAACAATCGTCAAAAACGATTACTACAACAAGCCAAGTTCAAGTATCCCTCTGCTTGTTTGGAGGCCTTGGATTATCACCAAGGACGACATCTCATCAAAACACAGATAGTTAATCTTCAGAATACAAAATGGATCGACAAGCACCAAAATATTCTCATTACCGGCTCAACCGGTGTTGGGAAGAGCTACCTCGCTTGTGCCTTTGGGACGTGGGCTTGTCGTCAGGGATATGGGGCGCACTACTATCGATGGCCACGATTATTCGGAGACATGCTTGCAGCACGAGGAGAAGGAACCTATCTGCAGTATCTGAAAAAACTAGCCAAGTGTCCGGTACTCATTATCGATGATTTCGGACTGGGTTCACTGACTCCAGATGATGCCAAGGATTTTCTGGAAATCGTTGAGGATCGCTATATGGCTGGCTCCACGATTATTTCTAGTCAACTTCCGCTCAACCAATGGCATTCCTATTTGGCTGATCCAACAATTGCAGACGCAGTTTGCGATCGACTCTTTCATGTCGCTTACAAGTTTGAACTGAAAGGAGGTTCTATGAGAAAAAACGAAATCGAAAATTCTTGATCATGCCGGCCACCTGTTGTATCATTTTTTGCGTTGGGATTTTGTTCGCATCATGGGTGGCCATCATGGCCGGAATGACCGGCCACTTTCAGCGGAATGTACAACTTGCCTTTTTCCCAATGGGAAAAGATATTCAAAGACCCAATGGTTGCCGCCGCAGCCATTGATAGGCTCGTGCATCATAGCGTAATTTTGGAGATGAATGTCTCTAGTTATCGAATGGATGAAGCCAAAGAAAGCAAGAAAGCTAAAACGAATGGAGGTGATTGTTAGCAAGACAACGACCAGCCCCGAATAAGTAGATGCAAAAAAATAGAGCCAAAAATGCGTTGCGGTAGCAGAGGCATGAAAACCTCGTTCCGCTACGCTACACTCTGTTTTCATGCCTCTGCTAAAGAGGGAATTCTAATTGTCGTTGAGGGGGAATAATAGTTGACGCCAGACAAACGGCAAGAACCTCGCTTGCGCGCCGCTTAAAAAACAGAAATTCAGAAGAAAAGAATCAGTCCGACAGGATACCTGTCACTTTTTTGTGCCGAAATATGAGTAAACACCAACATCAGGGACGACTTTCCGTTAATCTGTGATTCATGGGCAACCGTTTTCAATGATTTAGGCAGGCCATATCCCTGTCTCGCTCAAATTAGTCGACTTTGGGACAGGCTCTAAATAGAGATATGGAATATTGCGTTTATGTACTCAAAAGCGTATCACATCGGACGCGGTATGTAGGCTCTACAAGAGACATAAAAGCTCGACTAGAGCAACATAACACGGGAAAAGTACGTTATACGTCAGGGCGAAGACCATGGGTGTTGGTATATACGGAAGAATATTCTTCTCGAAGTGAAGCAATGAGACGGGAAAAATCGCTCAAAACAGGTAGCGGGCGAGCAGAGCTGAATGGTATACTTGTCGAATGAACGGAGAGGTGTCAGAGTGGTCGATCGTGCCTGTCTCGAAAACAGGTGTCCCGCAAGGGACCGTGGGTTCGAATCC
>CAYHOI010000150.1:0-2141 GCA_964358175.1 uncultured Candidatus Marinamargulisbacteria bacterium
GGGGTGGGTGAGGCGGCAATTTGGAGCAACAAAAGTTATAATTAGAATTGCTGTTCTGCAACCGTTTGTGCTTGTCGAAGCATTCGTGCTCGCTGTGTAATCTCCTGCACCCCACTATTCTATTGAATATTCCCCCTCTCCGCAAGCGTGAGAGGGGGGTAGGGGGTGAGGCGAAATTAACACAATTTTAGATGCGCTCGCCCTGACCTATCCCTTCACGATGTTGACGTGGCTAGGTGGGTCCCCACACGAAAAACAAGCGATAACGAATATCGCAGCCTGTCTATAGCTCAATGTGCTTGACGAAGGTGGTCTTGCCAAGCGAGAAATAAGGCAGCCCCGCCACGAAGACCACCCGATCGCCCTTTTTTAGAAACGTACGGGTCAGCAGCTCGCCCAAGATCTCTTGCATAGCCGCTGGCGGAATAATGTTGTCCGAGAAATTGAGTGGCTTATCCAGTAGCAGTGGAATGACCCCCCACCACATGCTTAGCCGACAGGCCAGAGCCTCATTGGGACATAGTGCAATGATAGGATGAACAACCTTGGCCTTAGACAAGAGTTGAACCGTATTTCCGTTGGTCGTAATCGCGATGATCGCCTTAATTGGCATTTCGTTGAATGTTCGGGTAATCAGGATCTCTCGCTGACTCTGTACCCAGGACTGGGTATGTTTGCTGTTCCGATCCATATGGAACGAAAACATTTCTTCATAAAGAGGATTGGTTTCCACTTCCTTCGCTATTTTGCTCATCATTTTAACGGCCTCGACCGGATATTTTCCAATCGTCGTTTCACCAGAGAGCATCACGGCATCCGTTCCATCCAGAATGGCATTAGCCACATCATTGGCTTCAGCCCGTGTTGGTATCGGAGAATCGATCATGGACTCGAGCATTTGGGTAGCGGTGATAACACATTTCTTCGCACGGTTGGCCTTTTCGATCAGCGTCTTCTGTACAAGCGGAACACGTTCAGGGGAAATCTCGACCCCAAGATCACCGCGGGCCACCATGATAGCATCAGACTCATTGATGATGGCATCGATGTCGTCAAGGGCCTGGGGCTTCTCGATCTTGGCGACAATGGGAATATGTGAAGAATAGATGGCTAGTTCGTCACGCAATTCACGAACATCTGCGGCAGATCGCACAAAAGAAAGCGCCAAATAGTCCGCGTGATTTTCCACGGCAAAGCGCACAAAAGAGCGGTCTCGATCTGTCAGAGAGGAGACATTGCTACCGGAAGCGGGGATATTAATCCCTTTTCGTGACGTAAGCTCACCACCCACTATGACGCGGGCTTTGAAGAAGTCGGCCTCAATCTGGGTCACTTCAACATCGAATCGTCCGTCGTTAATCAGGATATGTATCCCGGTATAAATATCATGAAAGATATTGGGGTAATCAACAGGGATATAGTCGGTCGTCGTCGATTCCGCTTCGGGGCGGAAAATATACTCCTTGCCTTCAACAAGCTGGATGGGTCGAGGTAAAACACCAATGCGCAACTTCGGCCCCTGGAGATCTATCATCACCCCGAGATGAAGGCCCAGTTTTGCAGAGGCGGACCGCACCGTTTGAATGGCCTTTTGATGTTCTTCGGGAGTCCCATGGGACGTGTTGAGTCGAAAGATATCGGCACCAGACTTGGCGAGGGACTTGATCATTTCCATGGACTCGCTAGCGGGTCCGAGAGTCGCGATGACTTTGGTATGCTTAAATCGTTTCGGGTTCATCTATATTCAACCATAACAAAAACATCGACTATTTTCAATCTCTTGGGGTTATATTCCCCGCCGCTTGCGGCGTAGTAAAATGGGGGGTGAGCGAATATCGACATAAGAGTCACAATGTTACGGTTTTGCTGTATCACTTGGTGTTCCCTGCGAAGTATCGTAGGGCAGTGATCGACAAGGCTGTAGACGGCATAATACGGGATATTTGTCTTGAGATCGAAAAGAGATATGAGGTTCAGTTTGTGGAGATTGGAACTGACGAAGATCATGTGCATTTTTTGATACAGTCCGTTCCGACCTATAGTGTAACAAAGTTAGTGACGCTGATAAAGAGTATCACCGCAAGAGAAGGTAACCGATGAGTTTCTGGGGGGTGGCGGTTTACGGTTTACGGTGAATTTGG
>CAYHOI010000151.1:0-1916 GCA_964358175.1 uncultured Candidatus Marinamargulisbacteria bacterium
GGGCTCGTTAGATGTTACGCAAACTCAATCTGTCGCGACTTTGACGTTGCCTTGGTGAGGTTGCCAGCTGTGCTGAAATATCATAAGATAGAGTCTATAATTATGGTTGCCAAACCTCTCATTGACCTTGACGCTATTGATCTTAAAGCGGAAGTTGTTTCCAAAAAAGAAATATTGGCATTAAACGCTCAACGCTTTGAATTTGAGCAATTGGACCGAGTGGTTTATCTGGATCTTGAGACTCTTCTTGCCGTGGGGATGAAGCATCAGGCCGAAAATGAGTTTTGGACACGAGGGCATATACCAGGTCGCCCGATTATGCCAGGCGTGATGATGGTGGAGATGGCGGCACAGCTTTGTTCAATTGTTTTTCATAAGAAACTGGATACCCAAGGCAAAGTCTTCTTTGGATTTGGCGGGGTGAATAACGTCAAGTTTCGTGGCAGTGTTGAGCCTGGAACCGATCTGTTTATGATTGCGAAAGGGGTCAGTTTCCGGCCTCGTATAGCTCTCTTTCAAGTCCAGGGCTTTGCAAACAAAAAGATGGTTTTTGAGGGGGAAGTCACCGGCGTTGTTGTGTGATGGACTCCATCGCTGACCAAAAACGAAAGCATTTTCGGATTCCTTATCCCCTGCAGTATCGTCCAAAGATTACGTTTAATCATAAAGACTTTTTTCCTGTGATCGATTTGTCTGAGCATGGAGTGCGCTTTGAGATTCCCGATGATGAAACGTTTGCCTACAATGATCCCTGTTTGTTGACTGTGTTTATTGAGGACAAGCCTCGTATTCTTTCAGGTGTCCTTGCGATGAGCCAGAGTGGATGTTTGGTGTTTAATCTCCCCTCAGATGTCGCAGGCTTATCAGTGGCAGGGGTTACGAAAATTAGTATTTTCGGTAAAGCCTTCACTGAATTTTCGATGAAGTCGGATCACATTGATTTTGCAAAGGCCTCTGAAGAAGTTTTGGAGGTATTACCTGAGATCAGAGGAGAAATCATTTTTAAGAACAAGGAGTCGTTTGAAATTGCAGGCAAGATTATAAGGGTGATGGGAAAAGAAACTGTTTTGTTTTTATCCTTGAGTATTCCTTTTCAGAAAATTATGCGAGAGCAGATTGAGTTGCGACGGCGATTTGCAGGGTTCACTTAAGAGTATGGGCATCTATTCAGAGCATGATCGGCCGAGATGTCAGATCGTTATCCTGACAGATAACGAAGAAGCCTCAAAGATCATAGGGAAACTCGTTTCCAAGGGTAGCTATGAGGTCGCATTTGTCTATGAAAACGATGATGGAGCCTTGCAGAACATTCTTGATGTTCAGCCAGATCTCCTTATTGCAGATCTTTATTTCGCACAAAAAGGAATGATTGAACTCATAGAGCAAGCGCACTATTTGCTGCCAATTCCTGTATTATTTTTGGGTGGGAATGATTTCCCCAATGTATTCCCTGATGTAAAATCCATTGAAAATAGCAGTTTCATGCTACGACCCATTTCTTTTGCTGGACTTAAATTATCGATTGAACTATTGCTCTATAAACAAAAAATTCACGGAAGAGCAAAAGAGCATGAAAGATGGCTTTCAACAACGTTAAATAGTATGGTCGAGGGGGTTATTGTGACGGACAAAGAGGGGAGTGTCACCTACATGAATCCCACTGCCGAGTTGTTGACGGGTTGGAAGTTGTCTCAGGCTGAGGGCATTTATATTTCGCGAGTGTTTAACGCGGTCTATGAAGAAACAGGAGCCAAGGTTTTTTCGGCAGAAAAGGATATTGTTTATGACTCTGAGCAGACTCATACAGACGCGTGTCTATTACTCAACAAGAAAAATGAACGGTTTCCGATTCAGAAGACCATTACTCCTCTTAAGAATGATCGAGGAGATGATGAAGGAGTCGTGGTTGTTTTTCG
>CAYHOI010000152.1:0-1770 GCA_964358175.1 uncultured Candidatus Marinamargulisbacteria bacterium
GACGATTATAAACGGATGAATTTGTTGCGTCAGATGAAGGAGAAAGAACAGGAGCTGACGTTGCTGGATCAGAAACATCAGGAGCTTAAAGAAAAAATCATATTAATGGCGAACGATCCAGACCAGGTATCGGTTGATCAAGAACTGAAATCGCAGGTAACAAGTATCGAAGCTGAAATAGCCAGGGTTAAGGAAGAATATTTAAAAGTGTCATCGTTGTGCAGTAACGCGGACGAGAAGTATAAAGGTATTGACGATGTTAAATTCGACATGCAAATGGAGTATTTGCAAATGCACACATTTCAGGATGCAAAATCGAGGAGTGGTTTGGGGTTGTATTATTGGAGGAACGAGATGATTCATATGGATGAATATTTATTGACCTACGGGGCTTATAAGTTGTGGGCGAATCACGTGAAACCGGCAGTCTTCAAGCCTCTTTCAAGGGTCGGTATTGTTAGACCTTTGATCCCGCGTACAGCAGAAGTGAAGCTGACCAAATCGCAGGCAAGAATGGTGGATGCATACTATCGTGAGAAAATACCTGAAGGACTCAAGAGTATCTATAAAACAAAAAAAGGAAAAGCCCATGAAATGGTTACAGACCTTCTAAGCAAATTTGGTTCGAAGGAAAAACTGATGAAGGCAGTGAATGCTACCAAGGCGGAGACGAAACTTGCTAAATTGATAAGCACGGTAGCAGGTGTTGGGCGTTATGCTAAGTTCCTGGGTGCGGGAGTAGTGATAGGGGATCAGGTATGGCAAATTTCCGCTCAAATCAAGCTTCTGAACCAAGCCCTTCGAAACGAGGTCTATATCAACCTTCGATGGACTGATGAGTTGCAGAATTTCATCGACAAGCATCAGTGGAAGTACAGATATGATGGGGCATCAGAGAGCCTGGTTGTAGTTGGACAAATTGAGCTGTCAGAATATCAGGAATTATTTAAGATTTACGCCAGTCCCGAAGATCGAAAAGAGCTTGCCAGGACTGATGTGGAATCACACATCGATCAGGATCAGCGAATACGTGAGGCTCAAATCAGAAATACATTTACCGCAGGGGGTGGTTTCGCAATTCGCTCTGCACTCGGAATGGTTGATTTTGTTGCGGGACTCGTTGGACATAAGACCGACTTTGACGGAATGTGGGGAGAGTGGCTCAATCAGTCCGCTCGATATTGGAGTACTGCATACCTGACTCATGAAAAGAATCCTATCGACAGATTGGATCAACAGATACGAGAATCAAAGTTGATTCAGCATGAAGTAAAAAAAGATGAGGCAATGTTCAAACATCAATCTGCCGCGAAGGTTATTAAACTGGAAAGCTAAAGCGTTTTTGCTTTTGTGAATATCTCTTCACCTACCTCAAAAACGGGAATACTTTCTCCAGAAGATGGGTTCCTCCGGGTGTCGTCAGCAGAACCACAAGGATAATCAACGCGGTCTGAAAAACGGTTTTGACATTGGATAACTTGATCTCGGCGCGAAGGCTGGTCTCGACCTGCTTAATCTCGGCTCTTACCTCCTGAATCTCGGCTTGCAGTTCGGTTTTAAGCAGAAGAATATCAGATCGAATCGCGCCTGTTTCGATCTGGAACTCTCCTTTAGTCACCAGTTCTTTGCTGAGTTCTTCGCGAAGCTCATGCTTATTTTGTACGCGCTGATTCTCATAAGTGGCTTGTGCCTCATCAGAAACCTGGGCAATCAGCGTGTCGAGGAAGTCCATCATCTCATCCGTGATTTCGGGATTTTTGGCGAAGGCGA
>CAYHOI010000153.1:0-1757 GCA_964358175.1 uncultured Candidatus Marinamargulisbacteria bacterium
GCTGCTTGCCTAGTGGCACTTGAATCGCGATAGTTTCAACTCAGACACTAAATATGTCTACAACGCATCCGACAGCTTTCCGATCTGAAAGCCGCTTTCTTTGATCAGTCGAATGGCCAGGGGCAAAGCCTTCAATGTCACCAAATTCCCCGTATGCATGAGGATAATCGACCCTGGATGCAAAGTTCCTCTCAGGGTACCCACAACTTCGACAACCTTCTGCTCAACCTGTTCGGCTGTTAGCTTCTTTTGGTTGGATTCCAGAAAATCGCTTGTATTCACGGCCCAACCAATCGGGATAAGGTTGTTTCGATGAACAACCTCCAGGATCATGCTGTTGAAGCGTCCCCCTGGGGGTCTAAAAAAGCGTGGCTTCCCTCCCAAAATATCTTGAATGACTTTACTGGTTTCTTCAATTTCAAAATCCAAATTCTTGCCGATCAAATTATCCAGTCGTATATGATTAAATGAATGATTCCCCACATCATGTCCTGCCAAACGAATCCGCTCAACGAGATCCGGGTATTTGACCATATTATTACCGATGAGATGGAAGGTCGCCTTTACATTTTCACTGGCAAGAATCGCCAAAGTTTGCTCGGTATAGACAGGTAGCGGACCATCATCGAAGGTCAGAAAAACGATATTTTTCTTGGTCGGCACAAAATTGACAAGGCCAGACGGCCGATAGCTTGGAAACGCAACGCAAAGCAGACCTAAAAGCACCCAGGCTAAAACAAAAACATTTCTCATTTTAATCGAAGTATTTTGTGGGTCTGGGGAATCACGCGTACATCACTCAGTTTTCGTTTGGCAATCTGATATGCGGCAATAATCTCATCACCCGTTGGCATGTGCTTGATAAGTTTATGGGGCGTAACGGGTTGGATTATGAAGGGGATGTCCTTGTTTACCAATGAAACAATATCCACAGCCTTTCGCAAATCATTGATAAATGTACCCGAAATCTGAATGAACTTCACGAAAGCATCATCTTCTCTCACCAGCTCGAGCGATTCCTGAAATTCTTTCTCAAACCCAGGCTTAAAATCCATTGAAAAAATGTCTATCATCGCCCTGATTTCCTTGAGGTGAGCAGGAAGCGTCGCATTGGTTTCCAAATATTTTGGCAGATCAATCTCAGGAAGCAACTTAAGCATGTCATTGATCTGGAGAAGGGGTTCGCCACCTGTCAGAGAAACTGAATGGTGGTAGTTCTTTCCGAGTTCTCTCACTCGCTCCAGAACCTCCGGGATATCGTAGAATTGCCCCTCCCCTGCGTTCTCATCGCAATAATCGCAGTCCATATTGCACCCCGAAAATCGCAGGAAGATTTGTCTGTATCCAACGTAAATGCCCTCGCCTTGTATAGACGAGAAGATTTCGCTAAGTCGCAACGACTTTCTCCAATTTGCCATATTTCGGCATAATGAGTTTGGTATCCGTTCCAAAGCGAATTTGTAGTGAGATTCCCTTGCCTTGGCCGATGGTTTGCATCACTTCTCCCTGGCCAAACGTAGGCGAGAGGACTTGATCCCCAATATTATATTCATAAATAATTTTATCCTCATCCTGTGGTTTGCTCGTCAGGAATCTCCCGCTGTGTTTTTCTTTAAGTACGCGCGTATCATCTTGCTTGAGGACAGCCAAAATATGATTAAACGGGCTCAGTTTCTTGCTCAAATCAATGGTGATTTGGTTGATGGGCATTTCATAAAAAAAACGCGACAAATCCTGTGCTCGTGAATCTTCATAAA
>CAYHOI010000154.1:0-1723 GCA_964358175.1 uncultured Candidatus Marinamargulisbacteria bacterium
AGGGGTGGGTGAGGCGGCAATTTGGAGCAACAAAAGTTATAATTAGAATTGCTGGACATCGCCTAGCATATAATCCCGCCACCAAAAAGAAGAGTATCCTCATAAAAAACCACGGATTGGCCTGGAGTGATGGCTCGTTGCTGTTCAGAAAATCGGACTGTAGCATGGGTCGCATCCTGTGGAAAAATGGTGGCCTGGGCACTTGGACTTGCATAGCGGATTTTGGCCGATAACTGGCGGGGTTCCCGCAAGGCATCTGTAGCCATCCAAGAGAGATCGCAAACCGTTAATTGAGATTCTGCCAACTGATCCTCGGTGCCGACGATGATAACGTTGTCTTTTTTATGAATGGATAGAACGTAAAGGGGTTTTTGTGACGACAGCCCCAACCCTTTTCTTTGCCCTACCGTGTAGTGAGCGATGCCACGATGTTGACCCAGAACCGTCCCGTCGATTGTCTTGAACGAACCTGGCAGAGAAGGGGTTTTGAGTAAATAGGAATAGTCCCCGTTGACGAAGTTTTGGCTTTCAGGTTTATCTTCTACTCCCAAGTTTGCTGATTTGGCGATGGCCTTAACTTCGGTTTTGAGCAAATCACCCAAAGGAAACAAGCAGTGCTCCAGCTGATTTTGCTGTAATCTGTATAAAAAATAGGTTTGATCCTTGCTTGTATCGCGCGCCATAGCTAATGTGTGGCGTTTTTCCTTTTCAAGATAATGTTTTTTTACATAATGACCAGTTGCAAAGAAATCAAAGGCTATTCCGGACGCTGTTACTTTGTCGAGAAGTGCACCAAATTTTATTTTTTGATTACAGGCCACACAGGGATTTGGCGTACGCCCCTCACCGTACTCCTCAGAAAAGTAGTCGAGCACTGCCCGGGAATATTCGGCACTGACATCAAGCACCTGAAAGGGAATACCGATCTTTTGAGCGAGCAATTGGGCCTCATCACGGTCTGACGTGTCCCCAGGGCAATAACATGCGTCGCGCTTTGGAACGGTACTGGCACCTGCGGGAACAGTTGAAGTGGGATCCCATACACTCATGTGAACACCGGTGACCTCGTAGCCCTGATCCTTCAGGAGTAGAGCGGCTACGGCAGAGTCTACCCCGCCACTCAGACCGACGATAACCTTACCCTTAGACATAGGAGAGCATAGCCTTGAGAGATCTGCGCGCGTCATTCATCACCTGCTCGGGCAACTCAATGGCAGTTCGCCCCTTTAACAAAGAATAATAGATATCCTGAAGGGTTGTTTTCTTCATGTTGTAGCATGTTTTAGCGACACCTGCTGCATAGAACAGTTTGCCGGGATTTTCGCGACGAAGCCGATGGATAATACCTTCCTCCGTGGCGATAAGGAATGTGGTCACAGGTGAAGAGGCTACGAATTGAATCATCTGATTGGTGGAAAGCACCTTGTCGGCTAGGTCGATCACTGCACCAGGGCATTCGGGATGAACCAGAAGCAGGGCGTCAGGCAAGGCGGACTTCGCTTTCATCACCTCTTGCACGCTGAATCGGGAGTGAACATAACAAAGACCTTTCCAGGGAATAATCTGTTTGGAGGTGAATCGCTGACAGTACGCTGCCAAATGTTGGTCAGGGGCGAAAATAATCTGTTCAGCATCCAGCCCTTCAATCACCTTGAGCGCATTGGCAGACGTACAGCAGACATCCGCCTCGGCCTTGACGTCAGCGGTTGTGTTGACGTAGCAG